>CAJLPK010000149.1 GCA_905208455.1 uncultured Bacillota bacterium | reverse complement strand
TAAAACAGCAGAACCCCCAGATAAAGGTCGTGGCCGTTGAGCCGGCCGATTCGCCGGTGCTAAGCTGCGGCGCCGCCGGCCCGCACAAAATACAGGGCATCGGCGCGGGGTTCATCCCCCAGGTACTGGATACCGGCATCTACGATGAGGTCATCGCCGTGCAAAATGAGGACGCATTCCAAACGGCCGGGCAGGTAGGCCGCCGGGAGGGCGTCTTGGTAGGTATTTCCTCCGGTGCAGTTGTTTGGGCAGCCATAGAGCTGGCCAAACGGCCGGAAAATCAAGGGAAAACCATCGTAGCCTTGCTGGCGGATACGGGAGAACGCTACCTGTCCACCCCGATGTTTGAAGCATAAAAGCAGAAACTATGAAAGAAAGGGGCCGCTGTGATGCGGCTTGCTTTTGCGCCCTTGCCTCATAGCGATGTCATGGGACGAATGCGCTGCCGGGAAAGCATCATACCCAATACTCCGCAGAAGAAAGAGGGGCAATGGAAATGAAATATACCTATGACCAATATAAGCTTGAAGCCATCCAGCTGCATGCCGGATAGGAAGCGCCGGACTGCGCCGCAGACGCCAGCGCCGTGCCGATGTATCAGACCACCTCGTTACGTGTTGAGAGATTCAGCACAGGCAGTCGCACGGTTCAGTTTTTCGCAAGCCTTAAAGCAGTCTTATCGTCATCTCCTCTGGGAAGCGGACAGACATAGTTCGCTTCCTTTTTCTATCCTTTGTGTAGATTTTTGCACCTTTTGACAAACAATAAGGGTACAAACATAAAGAAGAGAAAGAAGAAAAAAGACGAAAGAGGAGGATGGTTTTTGTGAAAGGGAATGTTTATGGGTATATGCGGGTCTCCAGTACGGACCAAAACGAGGATCGGCAGCGGATCGCCATGCAGCAAAAAAATTTTGCGCAGAAGCGATCCGCCATAGACAAAGAAGCTCGCCGCCGAGCTTCTTTTTTAATTTTCTCTTACAATCTTATGACCATTTCGGACATTTGTTCAAAAGGTCTTGGCAATCATTTTTTAATCCGCTATAATAAGTCTAATTGACGTAACTATTCAGGACGGCGGGAGAGCTGGCAGAAAAA
>CAJLPK010000148.1 GCA_905208455.1 uncultured Bacillota bacterium | reverse complement strand
TCTCACAAAAGTACAAACCGTCCCTCTATGCGCCGCGGCCTGAACGCACACCGTATCCCGCCTCTGCTCTCGCCCTGTCTTAGGTTTTTCATTTCTCCCCGCCTCTGCGCTTGGCCCCTTGGTCTCCTTCATAACCTTCCTACTCTTGCCCTTCCCAACCCCGCCGCATCAAAAAAGAGCCCGCAGGCCCTTTTTTGATTTGTACGCTGTTTATGGCTCTCCGTGGTGCTTGGCCGCCTCTACAATGGCAATGCCGGCGCTGGCGCCGATGCGGTCCGCGCCTGCGTTCAGCATCTTTACCGCGTCCTCATAGCTGCGGATGCCGCCCGCCGCCTTTACCTTGGCCCGGCTGCCCACTGTTCGCTTCATCAGCGCCACATTCTCTGCCGTTGCCCCGGCGGTGGAAAAGCCGGTGGAGGTCTTGACATATTCCGCCCCGGCCGCCACGCACAGCCGGCACGCCGTTTCAATCTGCGATTCCGTCAAAAGGCAGGTTTCCAAAATCACCTTGACGATTGCTTTGGGATGGCAGGCGTTTACCACGCCCTCGATGTCCGCCTGCACGGCGGCGGTGTCGCCCTGGCGCAGCGCGCCGATCCACAGCACCATATCCACTTCCTCCGCGCCGTCCGCCACGGCCTGGGCCGCCTCAAACGCTTTGGCCTTGGGGGCCATCGCGCCCAGCGGGAACCCCACCGTGCAGCATACCTTGACCCCGCTGCCGCGCAGCAATGCGGAGGCCAAGGGCACATAGCAGGTGTTTACGCATACCGACGCAAAGCCGTATTGCCTGGCCTCCCGGCACAGCGCTTCAATGTCCGCTGCCGTGGCTTCGGGCTTTAACAGGGTATGGTCGATGGTTTTTGCAATGTTCATCTTATAGCTTCTCCTTTTCGTCAGGCCAGCTCCGGGTGGGCGGCGATAAAGTCGTCGATCTCTTCGCGCGTCGGCATGGAACGGGTGGTGCCCATGCGCTGCACCGACACCGCGGCCAGCGCGTTGGCAAACCGGGCGGCGGCAAACAGGTCCTTGCCCTCAGACAGCGCCGTGACCAGCCCGCCGTTGAACGCGTCGCCCGCGCCGGTGGTATCCAGCACCGCTACGCGGGGCACGGGGATCAGCGCGGAGGCCTCGGCCGTGGCCACAAACACGCCGCGGCTGCCCAGCGTGATGACCACGTTTTGCACGCCCTTTGCCAGCAGGGCCTGCGCCGCTTTTTGCGCCCCGGCCTCATCGGCCACGGGGATGCCGGTCAAAACCTCTGCCTCCACCTCGTTGGGGGTCAAC
>CAJLPK010000147.1 GCA_905208455.1 uncultured Bacillota bacterium | reverse complement strand
AAGACAGGCTTGCGTATCGGCGCAAGCTCTGTTTTCATACGTTTCATTTTCTGTGATAAATCTTGGATAAGGAGTTGTATGGCACATGGCTTATTATTTCAACGAACCCTCCCGTACGTTTGGGGAATATCTTTTGGTGCCCGGCTATTCTTCTACGGAGTGCATCCCCGGCAATGTGAGTTTACAGACGCCTGTGGTGAAATACAAAAAGGGCGAAACCTGCCCCATCATGCTGAATATCCCTCTTACCTCCGCCATCATGCAGTCTGTTTCCGATGATAAGATGGCCATTGCGCTTGCCAAGGAAGGCGGCCTTTCCTTTATTTACGGCTCTCAGTCGGTGGAAAACGAAGCGGCGATGGTAGCGCGTGTAAAAAGCTATAAGGCCGGGTTTGTAACAAGCGATTCCAACCTAAAGCCAAGCCAGACACTGGCCGATGTTTTAACGCTAAAGCAGCAGACCGGCCATTCCACCATGCCGGTCACGGAGGACGGCACCCCCAACGGCAAGCTGCTTGGCATCGTCACCAGCCGCGACTACCGCGTTTCCCGTATGGACCCGGCTACCAGGGTATCCGAATTTATGACCAAGTTCGAGGATATGATCTATGCCAGCGCAGATACCACGCTCAAGGCTGCCAACGACATCATTTGGGATCATAAGCTCAATGCCCTGCCGCTGGTGGATGAAAACCAGCACCTTGTCTATATGGTATTCCGCAAGGACTACGACATGCACAAGGAAAATGTGCATGAGCTATTGGACAGCCACAAGCGCTATATGGTAGGGGCGGGCATCAATACCCGCGACTATGCAGAGCGCGTGCCGGCGCTGGTAGAGGCGGGCGCTGATGTACTGTGTATCGATTCCTCAGAAGGGTTTACCGAATGGCAGAAATTGACCATTGATTTTATCCGCGAACGCTATGGCGACACCGTAAAGGTAGGCGCGGGCAATGTCGTAGACCGGGAGGGCTTCCTGTTCCTGGCCAAGGCAGGGGCTGACTTTGTAAAGGTCGGCATCGGCGGCGGCTCCATCTGCATCACCCGTGAGCAAAAAGGCATCGGGCGCGGGCAGGCCACGGCGCTGATCGAGGTAGCCAAGGCGCGCGACGATTATTTTGAACAGACCGGCATTTATGTGCCCATCTGCTCGGACGGCGGCATCGTCCATGATTATCACATGACGCTGGCGCTGGCCATGGGGGCAGACTTTATCATGCTGGGCCGCTATTTTGCCAGGTTCGATGAAAGCCCGACCAACCGTGTGAATATCAACGGCAGCTACATGAAGGAATACTGG
>CAJLPK010000146.1 GCA_905208455.1 uncultured Bacillota bacterium | reverse complement strand
CCCCGGCCCGCACCGCCATCAAGGAGATGGTTTCCCATAAGATGGTGCATGTGCTGGGCTGCAACGGCAAGGCCTGAGCCAAATACGATAGAGAAAAAGAGGAAGCAAATCGCTTCCTCTTTTTTCATGGCCTCATTTTTCCAGCTTTTTTCTGAGATAAAGCATGGCATCCCTTGGCGTTCCCTTCAAAAACTCGGATTTAGGCAATACGATACAAAGCGTTTTGCTGTACAAAATCAATAGGTGCTTCGACTCGTATACCGCAGTGTACCTCTCGTAGGGATATTGTTCTACGGTCAGTGAATTGCCGGTTTTGTCGTATCCAGCTATGGTCACTTCTGTTTCTTCCAAAAAACAGAGCTTTTCCGCCGCATTGGTTTTCCGCTTCTCTAAATCGCGGTAATTGTTTTTCAATTTCACCCATATCATCACATTGACAAGGACGATTGCTGCCAGAAGGAAAACCGAAGACATATCTGATTCCGTTATGGCAAACAACGAGAGCATCACTGTCAAGCACACACTCACGAAAAACTGTTTGGATCTGGTTAGAACTGTTCTGATATACTCCCAATATATCTCTTGATCCATCCGCAGCCGGCAAGCAAAGCGTGCCCTTTCTTCCAGTACCTGTCGTTTTTCCTGTTCCATTTTCACCCTTCCCCCACTGTTTGTGCAATTTTTGTGCTACAGCCCTTTTGCCGATGGCACCCGCCGCGTTTTACGGGAAGCCCCTGTATGCGCTTCGCTATGCCTGCCGTGTCCTCTCCTGCAAAAACCGCAGGCATGCCTCCGGCGTTCCCTCGGAAAAGCCGTTCTTTTTCATTAACAGCGCCCTTTCCTTCCCGTACAAAATCAGCAGACGCTCTGTCTGGTATATGCTGCAAAAATCCTTGTACTCATAACAGGCTGCCGCGCGGCCCTGTGGAGACTCGATACAAAGACAGCCGCCGTAAAGCACAGCATCTATCTTTCGGTTGCTTCCCGGCGGCCTTTCCAAAGCACGGTCTATCTTGGCATTTACATGGGACTGCGCCAAAGCCATCGCCGTGATCCAAAGCCCCAAAACCAGGGGCTGCACCCATCTATATCTCAAAAACACAGCCACACAAACCAAACAGGCCGTCATCAGAGGGAGAAAATAGATAAGAAAACGCTTGTAAAAAATTTTCCGAAATGCCTCCCTCCGATAGGTTCCCTGGTAGGCCGCTTGGCAAACAAACATGGGATTTTTTCTGCGCTCATGTCTTTCTCTCTGCTTACCATCACGCGCTTATCGGTGCTGACGGTACAGCATGGCCGCCCCTACCAGCCCCGCATCGTTGCCAAGCTGCGCTAAGACCAGCTTGGTCGTCTCCTGCCCGGG
>CAJLPK010000145.1 GCA_905208455.1 uncultured Bacillota bacterium | reverse complement strand
GCTGCTTAAGGATAGCACATTCCATCAAAAAGAGCCCTTTCACAGGGCTCTTTTTCTTGCCTTTTTTTCGCCGCAATGTTATAATGAGCGGGCTATTAGGCTGAGTATCTTTGTATAGCATCCTTACCTTCTTTGTTCTGCAAAACGATGTTTTGCTTCTTTATATGCACACATTATAACATGTAAGGGGGAGGAACCTATGGAACTCACGATCCTGCAAGCTGCACTGCTGGCCATGTATTATTGGTTTACCACATGGGCCATGCCTTACAGCTTGAACTTTTCCTGCGCGCTGGTTACCTCGCTGTTCTGTGGTATGATCCTTGGTGATGTCCGTACGGCAGTGATCATTGGCTCCTCGATTCAACCGATGTTTTTGGCCTTTACAATGGCTGGGGGTACTGTGGTTTGGGATGAGCCTGCGGCTACCATTGGCGGATGTACCATTACCATGGTCAGCGGCCTGCCCGTTGAAAATGCAGTCACGATTGCTGTGCCGTTGAGTCTTTTGTGCGCGCAGTTGCATACCATTCGCCGTATCGTTATGGTATACCCGGTTCAAAAAGCAGATAAATATGCCGAAACCTGCAATACTAAGGGTATTACTTTTATGGCTGTTTATCTGCCACAGATCATCAAATTCTTCATTTTTGCCATTCCGATGTTCTTTGCGCTGTATTTCGGCGCAGAAGCTGTTGGCAACTTTATGAATAGCCTGCCAGTGTGGATCACCAATGCGTTGGGTGCTACCGGTAAGTTGTTGCCGGCTCTGGGCTTTGCCATGACATTGAATGTCATAGGCCGTCCCCAGTTTCTGCCCTTCTTCCTGGGCGGATTTTTCCTAGCACAATATTCTGGGCTCAGCGGCGTGCCGCTGGCGCTGGCCGGTTTGTTTATCGCATTCCTGTATTACCTGATTCTGGAAGCTACGGAAAAAAACCAGGAGCAGCCATCTTTGGACGAAGGTAGTCAAGCTGCTGTGGAAGCAGACAGAGAGGGTAAAAAGCTGCTCACCAAAAAAGACATTACCAAGCTAGCCATCCGTTGGAATATCATGTCTGAAATGTGTAACTCGTTTGCGCGTTTGCAGTCGGTGGGCTTCTGCGTTGCCTTTATCCCGATTTTGAAAAAACTATATGGCAATGACAAAGAGGAATTCTCGGCCGCTTTGACTCGCCACCTCATGTTCTTTAATACAGAGGGCATTTGGGGCTCTGTTATCCACGGCATCGTAGCCGCCATGGAAGAGCAGCGCGCCTTGGGCGCTCCGATCCCGGTAGAAGCCATCACCGGCATCAAAACCGGCTTGATGGGCCCGTTTGCCGGCATCGGCGACACCATCAACTGGTCCACGCTGAAACCGCTGTTCCTGGTGCTGTTCCTGCCGTTTGCCGCAGAAGGCTCTTTCCTTGGTCCGGTCATCTATATCCTGACCTTGGGCGCTGTGACCTTCGCGGAAAACCTTATCTTTATCCATACCGGCTATCGGATGGGTACCCAGGCAGCGCTTTCCATCCTGGAGGGCGGCGCCATCAACAAATTTATCTCCTGCGCCTCCGTGCTGGGTACGTTTATGATGGGTGG
>CAJLPK010000144.1 GCA_905208455.1 uncultured Bacillota bacterium | reverse complement strand
CAAAGCGTTCAGCATCCCAAAAGCAGGGCGCAGCGTCGTTCCATACATAGCAGTTCTGCCGAAGCTGGATATAATCCGTGCCCCGGCCCTGGCAGGCGCTGAGCGCGCGGCGGAGCCGGTAGATGAGCGCCACCAGCGCTTTGGCGGGGTCCTTTACGCGGCTCGTCGGCCAGAGCAGCGCAATGAGCTCGTCGGTGGAAAAAGGGTCCTGCCGGCGTGCAAGCAAGCACATAAGAAGCCGGGACACAGTGCTGTTTGGGGTGGAGAGGCCGGGGATGGCCCGGCCGTCCTGCTGAACGGAAAATGCGCCCAGCGTACGGATGGTAAGGCGGGAACGGCTCGAAAGACAAGATGCCATAGGCAACACCTCTAAAGAGGATACAAGACAATGCAAAGTATCCAAAACTAATTTTATGATAAAGCATTGCATCCAGGATTGACAACTGCGAAACGAGAAAAAACAACGACGCAGGCCAATCAAAACCGCCAAAAGAGCGCGTTTTTGCTAGGAAATGCCACGGAAAGATGGTAAGATAGAAGCAAAGGCCGGGCATACAAGGCGGACAAAGGCCCGCCGGCCCGCGGAAAGGATGCGGCCCTGACAGATGGCAAAGCAAAACGGCGCGGCAGAAACAAAACAAAGCGGGCTGCCTGTATATGCGTATGTGAAAAAGAACCAAACCGGGGATATGCAGGGGGTGCTGGTGCACCATGCAACGCAGCAGGGCTGGCGGTTTGCTGCGCTGGCGGAACTGCTCCGCATTTGTGAGCACTGCCTTGACTGCATGGGCGGGCCGCAGCATACGCATCGGCTGCGCGCTTTCTATGACGACTTCAAAAAGGAGGAGATCCCACCGATGGAATCCAAAGAAATGGAAACTTGGCGGCCGGAGGAGCCCAATACCTTTATCATCCGTGTGCAGCACAGGCAGAACGCCTCCTGGCAGGGCAGCGTGCAGTGGGTGGAGGGCGGCAAGGAGCAGCACTTCCGCAGCGCGCTGGAGCTGATAAAGCTGATGGACGAGGCCTTGGAAAAAGCAGAACAGAACGAATAAGCCTTGCACGCTATGAGCCTGCAAGGCTTATTTCAATGCAGATATTGCTTTACGATGTAGCGGGGGCGGCGCTTGGTTTCCAGGTAGGTCTTGCCGATGTATTCGCCGATGACGCCGATGGCCAAAAGCTGCAGGCCGCCGATGGCCCAGACAGAGACCATGATGGAGGTCCACCCGGCGACGGTATGGCCCGTCCAATGCACGATGAGAAAATACAGCAGCATGAGGATGCTGATGACAAAAATCAGCAGCCCCAGGCCGGTGATAAAGCGGATGGGCTTGATGGAAAAGGACGTAACGCCGTCCAGCGCAAAGCTCAGCATCTTTTTCAAGGGGTATTTGGAGGTACCGGCAAAGCGCTCGCGGCGCTCGTATTCCACCACGCCGGAGGGAAAGCCGACCAGCGGCACCAGGCCGCGCAGAAACAGGTTGACCTCCCCATACTGCGCCAGCTCGTGTAACACGCGGCGGCTCATCAGGCGGTAATCGGCATGGTTATAGACGATGTCCACGCCGAAAAACTTCATGAGCTTGTAAAACGCCTGCGCGCTGTGGCGCTTGAACCACGTATCGGTTTGGCGCG
>CAJLPK010000143.1 GCA_905208455.1 uncultured Bacillota bacterium | reverse complement strand
ACGCCGCGCAGCACGCTGCGGTCCTCCACGATCTTGATATACTGCGAAACATTGGCCGTCGTCGGCACAAGGTTGGAAAGCGTGGTCAGGTATTCCATGCCGCCGGCGCTTTCCAGCGTGCCCTGCTGATTCATCTTTTCCAGCACGGTGACAAGGTCTACCGGCTGGCCGTCCAGATGCAGGCTGGTCATGGCGGCATAAATCTTTTGATGGCCGGGGGTATAGAAATCCTCGGTCGTCAGCGTTTCCATCGCCTGGATCACGGCGTTGGCATCCAACAGCATGCTGCCCAAAACGGACTGCTCCGCCTCAATGCTGTGCGGCGGCACGCGCTGTGCGCTGCTGCTCATGGCCCTTCCTCCTTTGCGTTATACGCTCTCTACCGTTACCGTGATCTTGCAGGATACGTTGGCGTACGGCTTTAGCTCTACGGCATAGCTGCCCACCTGCTTGATGGGCTCGGCAAGCACGATCTTTTTCTTATCCAGCTCGTAGCCGAACTGCTGATGCAACAGGTCTGCAATCTCCTTATTGGTCACCGCGCCGAAGAGCTTACCGGTCTCGCCGGCCTTTGCCTTGAGGGTTAGCTGCTTGCCCTCCAGCTTTTCCGCCTGCGCCTTGGCCTCCGCCAACTGCATGGCCTGCTTATGCTGGGCCGCCTTTTCCTTGGCGGCGGCGTTGTTGATGTTTTGCTGCGTAGCCTCTACGGCCAGATTTTTCCGAAGCAAAAAGTTGCGGGCGTAGCCGTCGGACACTTCGACGGTCTGCCCCTTTTTGCCCGTGCCCTTTACGTCCTGATTCAATACGACCTTCATCGTCTGTTTCCTCCTTTATTTTTCAGGCGACGCGCTTTCGCATCCCATATAGGCCCTGAGCGCCTCCGGGATGACGATGCTGCCGTCCGCCTGCTGGTAATTTTCCATCACAGCCGCCACCGTGCGCCCCACGGCCAGGCCGGAGCCGTTCAAGGTGTGTACGAATTTCAGCTTGCCGTCGGTATCGCGGAAGCGGATATTCGCCCGGCGCGCCTGGAACGCTTCGCAGTTGCTGCACGAGGAGATCTCCACATACCGGCCGTAGGACGGCATCCAGACCTCCAAATCGTAGGTCTTGGCGCTGGAAAAGCCGGCGTCGCCGGTGCAGAGCTGCACCACGCGGTACGGCAGGCCCAGCGTTTGCAGGATGCGCTCGGCGTCGTTTGTCATGCGCTCCAGGTCTTGGTAGCTATCGTCCGGATGGGCAAAATGCACCATCTCCACCTTATTGAACTGGTGCTGGCGGATGATGCCGCGGGTATCCCGGCCGGCGCTGCCCGCCTCGGACCGGAAGCAGGCGGAAAACGCGCAGTAGCGCAGCGGCAGCTCCTCGGCTTTGAGGATGCAGTCGCGGTACATATTGGTCACAGGCACTTCGGCGGTGGGGATCAGGAAATACTCCTGCCCCATGACCTTGAACGCATCCTCCTCAAACTTGGGGAGCTGGCCGGTGCCCACCATGCTGCGGCGGTGCACAATGTACGGCGGCAGCACCTCGGTATAGCCATGGTCCGCATGGGTATTCATCATAAAGTTGAACAAAGAGCGCTCCAGCCGCGCGCCCAGGCCTTTGTAAAAGGTAAAGCGCGAGCCCGTCACACGGGCGGCGGCGTCCCAGTCGAAATAGGTGCGGTAGCTTTGGGAGTGCTCGATGGTG
>CAJLPK010000142.1 GCA_905208455.1 uncultured Bacillota bacterium | reverse complement strand
GGCGGGTAACCTCCACACAGCTTTGCTCGCCTGTAATGGCGGCGATGGCGGCCTGCTGGACGGGCAAAAACATGCCGTAATCCATGTTGCTTTTCAACAGCGCCAAACGCTCGACAACGGCGCGGTTGCCGACGCAAAAGCCGCAGCGTGCACCTGCCAGCCCGTAGGTTTTGGAGAGCGAATTGAACTCCACCCCGACCTCCTTGGCGCCGGGGTAGGATAAAAAGCTGCCGCAGGAGGCGCCGTCGAACACCAGCTCCGAGTAGGCGTTATCGTGCAACACGAGGATGTCATATTTGGCGGCAAAGTCGATGAGCGCATGGTAAAAGCTGTCCGGCGCTAAGACGGCGGTGGGGTTGTTGGGGTAGGAAACCACCATCAGCTTGGCCTTTTCGGCCACGGACGGCGGGATGCTGTCCAGGTCGATGAGATACCCATTTTCCGCGCGCTGCGGCATATAATACAGAGAAGCGCCCGCCAGGCGCGGCCCGTCGGCAAAGATGGGATAGCACGGGTCCGGGACAAGGACGGTATCGCCGGGGTCCACGATGGAAAGCGCGATATGCGATAGGCCTTCCTGCGAGCCCAAAAGCGAAACAATTTCATGCGCGGGGTCCAGGCAGACGCCGTAGCGGCGCAGATACCAGGCGGCTACGGCACAGCGCAGCGCATCGGTATCGCCCAGGGCATAGAGATAGCTTTCCGGCCGGAGGGCCTCACGGCTCAGCGCCTGCATGATATGCGGCGCGGGGGGGATATTGGGTGCGCCGATGGAGAGATCGACCACCGGCAGCCCCTCTGCGGCCCGCTCTGCGCGCATCCGGGCCAACTGGCTGAAAATACCGACGCCAAAGGCGTCCATTCGTTTGGCAAATTGCAAGGGGGTTCCACTTCCTAACTTTCTATTGCATCGCATTGTGCACCATATTTTAACACAAACCGGCGGCGGGAAAAGGGGAAAAATCGTTGACGGGCGTACATATTTTATTATAATGGACATAATAGAAACGGAGCCAAAACCACTGGATATAAGGATGGATGGTTTTATGAGGAAAAAAATGATGTGCTGGGCCTTGGCAGCCGCGCTTTTGGCCTGGTGCATGCCGGTGCTCTCGCTGGCGGCGGAGGAAACGACGCTGGATCTGGCGGACGGCAGCATCACCATCACGGAAACAGGATTTACCCAGCAGGGCAGAGAAACGCCGCACAACGGCGCATACCGCATTGTGCAAAGCGGCGGGCAGACGACCAACAGCATTTTGGTGCAAAGCGGAAGCATAACCTTGACGCTGGAAAACGTAGACATGGCGGAGGGGATGGACAAAACGCCGCCCGTTGCGGTGGAAAGCGGCGCTAAGCTGACGCTGGCGCTGGCGGGGGCAAACGCCTTGACGACGAATAGCGGCATGAGCAGCGCGGTGGATGCGGTCCACGTGCCGGAGGGCGCGCAGCTCACGGTAAAGGGCGAGGGCAGGCTCACGGTGAACACCCGGGGCGGCGCATGCCTGGGCGCTTCCAGGGGCAAAAGCGGCGTCATCCGCATCGAGGGCGGCGTGATAGAGGCGACGAACCGCGACGGCGCGGCCATTGGCGGCGGGTACAGCGCTGCGGCGGGGCCGGTCTATATCACCGGCGGCCAGGTAACGGCGCACGGCTATGGCAACACGGCCGCCATTGGCGGCGGCGGGCTGGATCAGGCCGGCGCGGAGCTGATCGAGATTTCCGGCGGCACGGTGTATGCCGAGGCCCATGGCGGGGCATCCGCGGCAATCGGCGCGGGG
>CAJLPK010000141.1 GCA_905208455.1 uncultured Bacillota bacterium | reverse complement strand
ATCCTGGGTCAGCCGTTTTTGATGGCTTCGCCGAATGGCAAAGCTGGCGTTTTCCGAGAGGACGGTGGCGGTGTCCGGCTATGTGCCGGCGGACGAGGCCGGGCGGCTTTTGGACAGGCTGTGCCGCCGGTTTGCCTTAGCGTATGAGCTTTCGGACGCCGGGGAGGACGCGCCAGTGCTGCTGAAAAACAACCGCTTTGTGCGCCCGGTGGAAAGCATTACCAGGATGTACGCGCTGCCGGGGCCCAGGGACATAGACCCCAGCGGCGTGATGGCGTTTTTCTATTATGTGTTTTTCGGCATGATGCTCTCCGACGCGGGCTACGGGCTGGTGATGGTGCTGGGCACGACCTGGGCGCTGCGCAGACTGCCGCTGAAAAAGGAGATGGCGGAGACGCTGCGGATGTTCCGCTATTGTGGGGTCTCGACGGTATGCTGGGGCGCGCTGTTCGGCAGCTGGTTCGGCGATATTGTGCAGGTGGTAGGGCGGTCGTTTTTCTCCGTGGAGATAGGGAGCCTGGCGCTGTGGTTCGAGCCGATGGCGGACCCCATCCGCCTGCTGCTGTTTTCCTTTGCGCTGGGCCTTGTGCACCTCTGCGCCGGGCTGTTCGTGCGGGCGGGGATGCTGGTAAGGCAGGGCAGGGCGCGGGACGCTGTGCTGGATACGCTGCCCGTGCTGCTGCTGGTGCTGGGCGCGGCGCCGTTGGCGGCGGGCATTTTTATCCCGGTGCCGGAAACGCTGGCCGGGGCGGGCAAGGGCATGGCGGCCGTAGGGGCGGTGCTGCTGGTATTCACCAGCGGGCGCAGCGCGCGGCGCATGCTGGCAAAGCTGGGCGGCGGGCTGTATGGGCTGTACAACACGGCCAGCGGGTACCTGAGCGATGTGCTGAGCTATTCCAGGCTGCTGGCCCTGGGGCTGGCGACGGGCAGCATTGCCGGCGTGGTCAACCTGATGGGCGCGATGCCGGCAAACCCCGCCGTCAAGGCGGTGGTGCTGGCGGTGGTGTTCTGCGTGGGGCATGCGGTGAATTTGGCCATCAACCTTTTGGGCGCGTATGTACACACCAACCGGCTTCAGTTTGTGGAGCTGTTTTCTAAATTTTACGAGGGCGGCGGGCGCGCGTTTGCGCCGTTTGCCGCGCCCCGGGGCTATACACACATAGAGGAGGAAACGAAATGATCGGGTTTGGAACGGGCTTGGCGCTGATAGGCGCGCTGGCCGCGGCGCTGATGGCGGGCATTGGCTCTGCGCGGGCGGTAGGCATGGTCGGGGAGGCGGCGGCCGGGGTGGTCAGCCAGGACCCCGGCAAATTTTCCAAGGTGCTGGTGTTGCAGCTGCTGCCCGGCACGCAGGGGCTGTATGGGCTGCTGACCGCGGTGCTGGCGCTGAGCCAGACGGGCTTTTTGGGCGGAGAGCCGCTGCCGCTGACGCTGGCAGAGGGGCTTTGCTATCTGGCGGCCTGCCTGCCGGTGGCGGTGGCGGGGTATTTTTCCGCCATCGCCCAGGGGCGCGCGGCGGTGGCCGGCGTGGGGCTGGTGGCGCAAAAGCCGGACCAAAACGGCAAGGCCATCACCATGGCGGCGATGGTGGAGACGTATGCGATTCTGGCGCTGCTCATCACCATTTTGGCGCTGACAAGCTTGGCATAGGGGAGGCGCGTTGCATTGACGGAGACCCAACCGCTGCTTTCAGCGATACAGCGCATGGCGCAGGACGAAGCGGAGCGCATGGAAAAAGAGGCGGCCCAGGCGGCCGAGGCGCTTTTGCAAAGGGCCAGAGAAAACGCGCAGAAAAGCGCGCGCA
>CAJLPK010000140.1 GCA_905208455.1 uncultured Bacillota bacterium | reverse complement strand
CAGGGCATAGAAATTGTACGCATCCTCCTGGCTGTGCGGGTTATCCATCTTATTGACCGCCAGCACCACCGGCTTTTTGGTATGGCGCAGCAGGGTGGCCACATCCTCGTCGTCCGGGGAGGGGCTGCCATGCTTGCCGTCCACGAAAAAGACGATGACGTCCGCCATGTCGATGGCCACATCGACCTGCTCTTTCATTTTGGCATACAACACATCCTCGCCCGCCGGGTCGATCCCGCCGGTATCAATGAGGGAAAAGGAATGCCTGCCCCATTCCACATCCGCATAGATGCGATCCCGCGTTACGCCGGGGGTATCCTCCACAATGGCGACCCTGCGGCCCACCACACGGTTGAAAAAGGTGGATTTGCCTACATTGGGGCGGCCCACAATGGCCACCAACGGTTTATTTTTCATCGGTACTCCTTTCCCTGGCACAGCGCTTCCACAAAAGCCTCTCCATCGTTTTCCAGCGGGCACACCGGCACGCCCAGCGCCCGGCTAAGCTCTGAAAGGCTCATATCATCTAAAAATACGTCCTCATCCGCACGCTGCGTACTGCGGGAGATGTATACGATTTCGCCAAGATCCTCCGTTTTGAGGGCATGATACAGATCCTGCCCGGTCAACAGGCCCGCCACGGTGATCCGTTCGCCAAAAAAGCGGTTTTCCACGCGTACAACGCGCAGCTCTATGCCCAAACGCCGGCTGCATTTTTCCGCAATGCGGCACAGCAGCGGATAAGCTGCATGCCCTGTGGCAATGGTGCCGCGATACGGCCGCGCCGGCTTTGCATGGGCCAGCGCCTTGTCCACAGTATCCTCCAGATAGCGCATCAGGCCGATGCCATCCTCCGTCAGCTCAAAGTCTTTATAATACGCAAACGGCGGAGGCGGCAGCTCTGCCATCACATAAAACTCATCCGATAGATAGGCAAACGGGTCCGGCTGTGTCCGGGCAAACGACTCTACCAGGCGGATGGCCTCCCGGCAGGTCTGCTTGGTAAAGCTGGTCAGCGGATACAGCCCGTCGCGGTACTGCGTAAGCCCCACCGGCACCATCGCCACATCCAGGCACGCCGGCCTGAATTTGGCCAGCTCCGTCAGCGTATATTGCAGCGCCTCCCCGTCGTTGACGCCGGGGCACAGCACAATCTGCACATGAAAATCGATCCCGCCGTTTTTCAAGCGCGTCAACTGGCTTCGGATGTCCGCCGCCTTTGGGTTGCTCGTCATCTTCACGCGCAGGGCAGGGTCCATGGTATGTACGCTGATGAACAGCGGCGAAATGCGCTGGTCGATGATGCGCTGCAGCTCTGCATCGCCTACGTTGGTCAAGGTGGTATAGTTGCCCTGCAAAAAGCTCAGCCGCCAATCGTCGTCCTTAAACTTCATGGTCTTGCGCACATCCGGCGGCAGCTGGTCGATAAAGCAAAAGATGCATTTGTTATGGCAGGCCTTGGGCCGGTCCATCAAAGGGCGCTCAAAGACAAGGCCGAGGTCCTCATCGTACTCCTTTTCGATCTCCGCCGTGAGCTCCTGCCCGGTAGGGGAAACGAACTGCACCTCCAGCGTATCCTGGTACAACAAAAAGCGGTAGTCCAATACATCGGCTACCGGCCGCCCGTTGATGGATACCAGGGCATCCCCCGGCTCTATGCCCAATTCCTCTGCAATGGAGCCAGGCTCCACAGCGGCAATGAGATGGTTTGCCATATTCCCCTCCGATGTTCCGTTTATTATACCATGCTTTTGCCCCAGCCGCCAACCACACAAAAAAGCGCCGTTCCGCAGATTACGAAACGGCGCTTTTTCTTAACTTCAGATACTCT
>CAJLPK010000139.1 GCA_905208455.1 uncultured Bacillota bacterium | reverse complement strand
TTTGCCAAGCGCATGCATGCGCTTGGCAGCCAGGTCGTGGGTATCCGCCGCAGCCAGGCCAAAAAGCCGGCATATTTGGAACGCATTTGTCAGATGGATGCGCTGGATACATTGCTGCCGGAAGCAGATATTGTGGCGATCTGCCTGCCTGGTACCGAACAGACAAAACACTTGTTTAGTGAAGAAAGGCTGCGGCAGATGAAGCCGGGCGCTTTGCTTGTCAACGTAGGCCGCGGCAATATCGTCGATACCGATGCATTGTGCCGTGTGCTCGAAAGCGGGTATTTATCCGGCGCTTGCCTGGATGTTGTAGAGCCGGAACCGCTGCCTATGGAGCACCCGCTCTGGCGGGCCCCGGGCGCGATGATCACACCGCATGTGGCCGGCGGGTACCACCTACCGATCACGCTGGAACGCATCATTGGCATTTGCCAACGGAATTTGCAGGCGTATCTATCCGGCAGCCCGTTGGAAAACCTGGTGGATTTCAACACCGGCTACCGGGCTTCTCAGCATTGATGCCGTCTGTGTTAGGCAGCCGTGCGTTTTAGGTACAATGGCCATTCGATTGTATGATCCAATGCACACATCATGGAAACAGGGGGGCTGGATGTGCCATAGCGGGCGTATGCAGGCGGAGCTTTCAGCGCGCAGTGAAATGCCAGGGGGTATTTGCACGCAGATATGTTGGGGGCGAAATAGAATCATCTCAAAAAGGACGGGCTACCCGTCCTTTTTGAGTCATAAAAACAGTGAGAAAACCGGAAATGCCTGTATGAAGACAGCATCAATATACAAAGCAGCGAAGAGAAATAGGATTACAACGAAATTACAACAAGGAAAGAAGCCTTATGCAGCAGCTTGTACAGTATCAAACAAAGGTATGGAAAAAAGGCCTTTGGAATCAAGCGTTATTTTCTATGCAGCGGAACAGTGTGCGCTTGATTATGCCAATAAAACCGATTAGACTATGATGGGCCCAGGCCTTATGGTGCAAGCAGCGCTTTAGCGCTTTTTGTAGACATATCTGATACGTAATTTTCAGACGCCGAGAAGTATCGCTGAAAAAGGCATACGAGAGCGCCAAGGCAGCAGGGACAAATGAACATGGATGGAGAGAAAATGGAGAAGAAGCTATCTGAAATGAGTTTAGAAGAATTATGGAAGCTATTTCCTATCTACCTGACGGAATACCGGCCCGATTGGAAAGAATGGTACAGGGAGGAAGAAATTTTTTTGAAAAGCAGAGTCCCTGAAATAGAGAGGATAAGCCACATAGGGAGCACAGCGATCGGTTCTATTTGTGCAAAACCAATCATTGATATTCTGATGGAAATTTCAAAGGATTATAAACTGTCTGACTATAAAAAATTGATTGTGGAAAGCGGCTACATTTGCATGTCTGAAGCCTCTGACAGAATTTCTTTTAACAAGGGATATACAGAAAAGGGATTTGCAGAGAGGGTGTTTCACCTGCACCTCAGATATATTGGCGATCATGATGAATTGTATTTTAGGGATTATCTCATGGAGCATACCAACCTTGCGATGGAGTACGAGAAGATGAAATTGAAATTATGGAAAGAATATGAATGGAATAGAGATGGTTATACAAAAGCTAAGACGGATTTCATTGAAAAGCATACCAAAAAAGCAAAGCTGGAATATGGAAACAGATATGAATGATCCCGGTTTGCAGAACCCCAAATGAGTTTCAGCATCTATGCCCAATGGACAGAAGCCGTTTACAGCCTCGTCACAGCGGGGGCGGAGAGAAAAAAGAGCCGGGTTTATCATTGGGCCGAATCAAAAAGGGCAGCTTTTATGGCTGCCCTTTTTGTTGTCTACATTTTCTCATAAAGAGGAACCATGGCGTTATAAACATCCTCAAACAAAGGCATCAGCTTTTTATAAGCCTCATGGTTTTCCGCAATGGGCTTTGTGA
>CAJLPK010000138.1 GCA_905208455.1 uncultured Bacillota bacterium | reverse complement strand
AAATTCATTCATGTTACTCTCCTCCTGCTGCCATGCCGCCCATGATCTCTGTAATTTCCTGTGTAATGGCATCCTGGCGTGCACGGTTGTATTGGAGGTTCAGGGTATGCAGCATTTCATCTGCGTTGTTGGTGGCAGCATCCATGGCCGCCATACGGGCGCACTGCTCGCTGGCAAAGGCTTGGATTAATGTTGCATACACTTGGCCTACGATGTATTGCGGCACCAAATTTTCCAAAACGGTTTGCGCGTCCGGCTCAAAGATGAAGGAACCAGGATAGAGCTGCTCCGGCAGCTGAATTTCAGGGAAGTCAGATTGGCGGAGGGGCAGCAAACGCACGACGCGCGGTTCGCAGGTCATGGAATTGATCAGGTGCGTATAAAAGACAAAAATTTGATCTACTTTGCCTATATTGAACAGACGGAGCAGCTCAAAAGATAGCTTGCGTGCTTCGTATAATTCGGGATGGTCGATGGCGCGCAGATAATCAACGCTGTGGTTTATATGCTTATGAGAAAAATACTCATGCGCCACAGCGCCAATGGTATATACGCGCTCCATCTGATAGGTGGACATATATTCTTCAGCAAATTTAAGAATATTATTGTTATAACCGCCAGCCAAACCACGTTCACTGGTGATCACCACAAACGCAGCACGGCCACTCTTCGCACGGTCTACATAACGATGCTCCATCGTGGATACCGTCGTCAGCAAAGAGCGGATGGCGGTACGGACAGACTGAATGTAGTAGTCGTTGGCGGTGGCGCGCTTTAGGCCCTGGCGCATTTTTGCACTGGATATCATGCGCATGGCCTGTGTAATCTGCCGCGTTTGGGAGATGCTGACAATCCTTTGCCTAATCTCCGCTAAATTCATTGCTCATTCTCCTGTACAACGGAAGCGGCTTTGGCCTTTGCCAAGTCCTCCTTTTGCTTTTCCTCTGCCTTTTGGGCCAAGAAATCCCTCGTTGCATCTACGATCCATTCACGCACATCATCGTTGAGCGTATGGTCTTTGCCCAACTGTACCAGGATCTGCGGGTAGGATTGCTGGATAAAAGCAATGAGCCCTTCCTGCACCCATTTGGTTTGCTCTAAAGATACGACCAATCCTTTTTGCGTCATAGCATATAGCATAACGGCCTGATCATCCTCCGGCATGGGTGCATAGCGATCCTGAATCAGAATCTGCGTTAAGCGTTCCCCATAGGACAATAGATCCCGGGTAGAATCATCCAAATCTGAGCCAAACTGAGAAAAGACCTTCATTTCCCGGTATTGGGAAAGGTCCAAACGCAACTGGCCGGCAGATTTACGCACAGCGGGCGTTTGAGCGGCGCCGCCAACACGGGAAACCGAAAGCCCCACATTCAAAGCCGGGCGAATACCGGAGTGGAAGAGGCTTTCCTCCAAAAAGATTTGTCCATCCGTAATGGAAATGACATTGGTAGGGATATAAGCTGAAATATCGCCTGCCATGGTTTCAACGATGGGAAGCGCCGTAACAGAGCCGCCGCCCTTTTTGGCAGACAGCTGTGCAGCACGCTCTAACAAACGGGAATGCAGATAAAATACATCCCCCGGATACGCCTCACGGCCCGGTGGTCTGCGAAGCAATAGGGACATGCTACGATAGGCTACCGCATGCTTGGAAAGATCATCATAAACGATGAGCGCATCGCCGCCTTGCTCCATAACATATTCTGCCATAGCACAGCCCGCGTAAGGCGCAATATACTGCATAGGGGCAGGATCCGAGGCCCCGGCAAAAACCACTGTCGTATAAGAAAGCGCGTTGTGGTGTGCTAATTCCTCCATCACATTTTTAACGGTACTGATCTTTTGGCCGATAGCCACATAAAAGCAACGGACATTGCGGCCGCGCTGATTGATGATGGTATCTACGGCCAGTGCCGTTTTGCCGGTCTGGCGGTCGCCGATGATGAGCTCACGCTGCCCTTTGCCGATAGGAACCATGGCATCAATGGCCAGCCAGCCGGTTTGCAGCGGGCGCTCTACGGCGTCACGGTCGATGATAGAGGGGGCTTCGTGCTCAACAGGCCGAAATTTCAGGCTCTGTATCGGGCCTTGGGCGTCGAGCGG
>CAJLPK010000137.1 GCA_905208455.1 uncultured Bacillota bacterium | reverse complement strand
GGCCGCTTCATTTATTTTCGCCTGTCCTTTGCCTGCGCTACGGTTTCTCCTTCCCGGGTCAAATACCGGTCCGCAAATTTGTCCTCTATCTTGGTATACGTGCCTACGGCCGTATCCTCTACCCTTTGATACGCGCCCATCACGGTATCCGAAATCGTAAAAAAGACAAAGCTCAAGCGCAGCACCTTTTACGCCAACTATGCGGATCTTTATGCGCTTGCAGACGCCCTTGGAGAAAAGCTGGAAGCGGAGGTGGCGCAGCTTTATCAGGAGGATAGGGCCCACAGCGTCAACAGCAACGATTCCCTGCGCCTGTTTTACCACATCCAAAACATTATAAGACCTATTTCAAGCTGGGCTATGACAGCCGGCATATCCCAGAGCTCTATGATACGCGGCAAGCCGAGCAATACTTTGACAACAAGCACATCGCCTATCATATCGCGTTTTTCAAGGCGGGCCTGAACGCCATTGTCCGGCAGTGGCTGGAGGGCGGCTGCCAGGAAACGCCGGAGGAGATGAATGAGATTTTGACCAGCGAATACCAGGGCAGGAAGGCCGCGCCCCTGCACCGGCGCCCCTGAGGCATGCCCTGCAAAACGTCTTTTATCCAAGGCGTTTTTTATTTTTTCCTCGCAAAATTCTTTCCTTTTCCATTTTTAGATACCAATTATCTGTGGTTCTGCCGTATGCTATGTACAGAAATTTGAAGGAGAATGCAGAATTGAGAAAAAATGTGGTCGGTCTTTCCATCAGACGCCTGCGCTTAGCGCGCGGCCTTTCGCAGGAACAGCTGGCCGTGCAAATGCAGCTGCGCGGCCTTCCCCTCACAAAGCTCACCATTTCCCGCATCGAAACAGGGCGGCGCATGGTCTGGGACTATGAGGTAAAAGCCTTTGCGCAATTCTTTTGCGTGCCGTTTGACTGCTTATATTCATGAAGCTTATGCCGCCTCTTTCTCTGTGCTGCGCTGTGCTTATCCGTTTTCACCGCAAGGGAGTGTCTGCACGGAGCCGGCCGTTTCCTTGGAGGCTGTCGGCCTGTTTACCTTTGGCATGAGCGGCGTGCCGGCCGCGCTGGAAAAAAGAAGGGGCTCATCGGTGCTTGTGTGCCGGCCGTCACAGTGGCCTGCGGCGCGATGTGCCTTGCATTGAGTTTGGGGCTTTGCCTGCTCTCCCTCCTTTTCCATATCGGCCTGCCGTAGTTCCTCTATTTACGATGACGGCGCCGCAGCCGCCCGTTTTTGTTGTATAATAAGCTATCATCATTTTTACATTCATAGGAGATGTGTCATGAAACGAATCCTTTGCTTTGGAGACTCCAATACCTGGGGCTTTGCGCCCAAGGACGGCTACCGCTTTGACGAGAACACCCGCTGGACCGGGCTCGTCCAAAAGGCGCTGCCGCAGTATACCATCATCGAGGAAGGGCTCAACGGCCGTACCGCCCTGTGGGATGACCCCATCGAGGGCTACAAAAACGGCAGGGACTACCTGATCCCCTGCCTTGCCAGCCAAAGCCCGTTGGATCTTGTCATCCTCATGCTGGGCACCAACGACTGTAAGACCCGCTTTGCCCTTACCGCCTCGGATGTCGCGGCCGGCGTGCGCGAGCTGGCCAACCTCATCCTATCTTCCGGCTGCGGCCCGGAGGGCCGGGCCCCGCGGCTTTTGGTCCTGTGTCCCGCGCCGCTGAACTATACCCGCGAGCCGGACTACTGCGCTTCGTTTGACGACAATTCCAACCGCATCTCCCGCGAGCTGCCCGCCAAATATGCGCGCTTTGCCCGCGAGATCGGCTGCGATTATCTCGATTTGGGCCCCATCGCCTCTGTCAGTGAAAAGGACGGCATCCATTTGGACCCGGACCAGCACCAAAAGGTGGCCGAGGCCGTCACCGCCAAGATCCGCGAAATTCTCGGTTAAATGAAAAAAGGGGCCTTTTCGGGCTCCTTTTTTTGTATACCGGCAATGAATGCCCCCTTTCGCCTGTCCTCGCTTTTTGCCCTATGCCTGCCGCCGCTTTATTTGTTCCTCTTGGCCCGGTTATGCGTTTTGCAGAGCATCTGGCAGTTGCCGATGTCCGTTGCGCCGCCCTTGCTCCAGGGGGGGATAGG
>CAJLPK010000136.1 GCA_905208455.1 uncultured Bacillota bacterium | reverse complement strand
CCAGACCAGGTCCCACCCGTTGCTGCCCGGCATATAGGCTGCCGCCTGAGATAGCGCGTCGGAAACGCTGCCTGTAAGCGATACGCCCTTGGCCGCAACGATGTATACCAATACACAGATACCGCCGATCATAATGCTGCCCTGGAAAAAATCAGCCAAAGCCGCCCCAAAATAGCCTCCGAAGAATACATATAGGGCCGTAAGGCATGCAATGAGAAGATAGCAAACATTGGCGTCCAATCCAAATGCTGCAGTGAACAACAGGTTAATGCCTTGATATACAGAAGCAGAATACGGAATCAAAAACAAAAAGATGATGACCGCTGAAAAGGATTGCAGAGGAGGACATGCAAATCGTTTTGCCAAAAACTGGGGCATGGTAGAGGCATCCAGCGCATGGGTAATCCGCCGCGTAGGGCCTGCCAAAACCAGCCATGCGAATAAACAGCCCAAAATGGCATTGCCTACGCCGACCCACATACTGGAAAGCCCGAACTGCCTTCCTAAATCGCTGGCATAGCCAATAAAAATAACGGCAGAAAAATAGGAGGTGCCGTATGCAAACGCACTCATCCACGGACCTACATTGCGCCCGGCCAGCATAAAATCCGAGGTATTGCCTGCTCGGCGCCTGCTGTAAACAGCGACGCCTGCCATCAGCAGCAAAAACAAGCCCAATACAATGTACTTTGCCATCCTCTTGATCTCCTCAAAAAACTTTTTAGCATTGTATCATGATACAGCGGCAAACCACAAGGCAAAAGAGCGAAAAAACCGTAAATATCAAAAAAAGGCGGCTAAACCCGCCTTTTTAAGCATCATTGGATGCGTTTGGCAATATGGCACAGACCCCAAAGCGCCTCATCCTCTTTGGGAGAAAAAGCGGTCGGCAGGCCGTTGGCCGCTTCGATTCGCTTGCGCATTTCCTCAGATTTAGAAAGCTTGCCGCCGCAGAGCACGATGCGGTCTATTGCCGGATTCAGCGCTCTCAGCTTGGCAATGGAGCCTGCATAGGCATGCGCCAGGCCATCCATCGCAGCGGCAAAGAGGTTGCGCGCCGTCAGGTTGTCTTTCCCGATATTTTGAATGGCCCCTTCGCCTTGCCCAATATAAAAATCCGGTTTTACAGACAATGCCTGCGTATCCATTTTGACTTCTTGCCACATCGCCTGCCAAATTGTTTGCTTTTCTACCCTTTGTCCCGTTATTTTTTCTACGACATCCGCATAAAAATCTATGACAACATCCATCGCCCTGCCGCCCGGCTGACGCGTAATGGTCATCAAGCTATTGCCCTCAAAAAACGGGCGCACCTCCATTTCGGCTTTGACAAACCCCTTGGCCGGCGCGCAGAGAATGCCGCCTGTTCCCAGCGTGATTACCACAGAGGTCGCGATGTTTTCTATTTTGTCCACAGAGCCGTATACACTGGCCTGATGGTCTCCGATGTCTGCAAACAGCGATACGCCCCGGTATTCGCCCAGCGGCTCGGTCTCACTGACGATCTCCGGAAAACGGAGGGCCTTTGCGCCTACAATGTCGATGGTGCGTTGATTCCAGCATCCCTTGGGCGCGTCTGCAAAGCCGGTAGATGCCGCGCTTGTCAGATGACAGGCATGGCGCTTGCCGCCGGACATGCGATAGATCAAATAACTGCCCAGGGTATGGAACATAGCGCCGGAAAGATCCAGCGTGTTTTCCTGCAGATACGCATACAGGCTGCAGGCTGCAATGCCCGCTTTGTATCTCGTCCCCATCGAGCCGATGGCCTCCTGCCCCAAAAGGCCCTGCAGTTTCTCCAGGTCACTGCCATCCGGCCCGGGACGCTCAGCCCGGGTATCCTGCCAGCTGACATACGGCGTGATGGCTGTTTCCCCTCTGGTAATCACAAAGCCATGCATCTGTGTGCTAAAGAGAATGCCCTTCACCGCCGGCTCCTTTTCGATCTGGTCATCCACCAAGCCGAGCACCCCCTGATAGAGCAGGTCGGCATCCAATTCAAAGCAAGAGGCATCCTTATTGGCCAGCCGTGCCGGCGTCGGCGTCCTTGTTTTATTGACCAAAGTATTGGACTCTGTATCCAATACGGCGGATTTTAGAAAGCTGCTGCCAATATCCAATGCAATGATTTTCATTGTTTACTCCTCTT
>CAJLPK010000135.1 GCA_905208455.1 uncultured Bacillota bacterium | reverse complement strand
GGTCATCGAGCTTGGTGGGGAGGATGCCAAGATCCTGTTTTTGACGGATGGGCTGGAGGTGCGCATGAACGGCAGCTGCGCCGGCGGCACAGGCGCCTTCATCGACCAGATGGCTACGCTGATGAATGTTTCGACCGACCAGCTCAACGAGCTGTCCAAAGGGCACGAAAAGGTATATACCATCGCTTCGCGCTGCGGGGTATTTGCCAAATCCGACATCCAACCGCTCATCAATCAGGGAGCGCGGCTGGAGGATGTGGCGGCCAGCATTTTTTATGCCGTGGTCAACCAGACCATCGGCGGCCTGGCCCAGGGGCGCGAGATCGCCGGCCATATTTTGTATCTGGGCGGGCCGCTCACCTTTTTTTCTGAATTGCGTGCGGCCTTTGACCATGTGCTGGGCACATCCGGCGCCTTGCCGGATGATTCACTGTTGTTTGTAGCGCTGGGCGCGGCCTTTTCCGATACGGGCAAGGCCTATGAGCTTTCTGCGCTGGCGGAGCAGATCCATCGCTACGCCTCCTCTGCCGGCTATGCCAGCAGCGAGCCGCTGTTTGCTTCCAAAAAAGAATACCAGGCCTTTCAGGAAAGGCACACGCACGACTCCGACCACATCCGCACGCTGGATACGCCGGCGGAGGATATGTTTTTGGGAATCGACGCCGGCTCCACGACCATCAAAGCGGTGCTGTGCGACCGAAACGGGCATTTGTTCCGGCCGTTTTACCGCACCAACAGCGGCAATCCCGTGCCCATCGTGAAGGAATATTTGCAGCAGCTTTACGCCGAGTATCCCGATATCCATATCACAGCCTCTGCGGTCACGGGATACGGAGAGGACATCATCAAGCATGCGTTCGGCCTGGATTACGGCATTGTGGAAACCATCGCGCATTATCTGGCCGCGAAAAAATTTCAGCCTGATGTGGATTTTATCATTGATATTGGCGGGCAGGATATCAAATGCTTTAAGATCCGCAACGGCACCATCGACAACCTGTTTTTGAACGAGGCATGCTCTTCCGGCTGCGGCTCGTTTTTGCAGACCTTTGCCGAGGTCATGGGCTATTCCATGGAGGAGTTTGCAAAGCTCGGGCTTTTGGCGGAAAAGCCGGTGGACCTGGGGACGCGCTGCACGGTGTTTATGAACAGCTCCGTCAAGCAAGCCCAAAAGGACGGTGCTTCCGTGGAAAACATTTCCGCCGGGCTTTCCATCAGCGTGGTGAAAAACGCGCTGTATAAGGTGATCCGCTGCGCCACACCGGATGCCTTGGGCCAAAACATCGTGGTACAGGGCGGTACGTTTTTGAACGACGCGGTGCTGCGTGCCTTTGAAAAGGAAATCGGCCGAGAGGTCATTCGCCCGCATGCTGCCGGGCTGATGGGGGCGTACGGCGCCGCGCTGTATGCGCTTTCACAGTCCCACGGGCAGGGCGTCAGCCGCATCGCAAACGCCGCGGCGCTCCAGGCCTTTACCCACACTGTAAAGGCCGTTACCTGCGGAGGGTGCAGCAATCATTGCCAACTGACCATCAATACCTTTGAGGACGGGCGCAAATACATCGCCGGCAATCGCTGTGAAAAACCGCTGCATCTGCCCCATCCCCCCATCCGGCATACCATCTATGAATATAAAAACAAGCTGCTGGCGCAATACCGCGAAAACAAGCGTGAGCCGGGCAAGCCCACCATCGGCCTGCCCATGGGCCTGAATATGTATGAGCTGCTGCCGTTTTGGCATACGCTGTTCCGTGCGCTGGGCTTTCAGGTCGTGGTATCGCCGGTGACAACGCGCAAGCTGTTTTTATCCGGCGAGCATACCATCCCCTCGGATACTGTATGCTTTCCCGCCAAGCTGCTGCATGGGCATATCGAGGCGCTGCTCAAAGAAAACGTGGACGCCATCTTTTATCCCTGTATGACGTATAACCTGGACGAAAAAAAGGGCGAGAACCATTTCAACTGTCCTGTGGTCGCCTACTATCCAGAGGTCATCAAGGCCAATGTAAAGGGGCTGCAACATACAAGATTCATCGATGATTTCGTGGGGCTTCACCATCCCAAAGCGTTTCCTTCCCATTTCCTTAGCATCCTGCGGCGGTATTTTGACATGCCCTTTACGCTAAGGCAGGTCAAGTCAGCGGCCAAAAAAGCCTACGCCGCGTATGAGGCGCATATGCAAAGCATCCGGCAGAAGGGCGCTGAGCTTTTGCAGCTGGCCAAGTGGGAGCACAAGCC
>CAJLPK010000134.1 GCA_905208455.1 uncultured Bacillota bacterium | reverse complement strand
GCCCGGGGAGGGTTCTCCCCGGACTCCTCCGAGGGGGTAAAGGGTTTACGTTTTTGGCAATATACTTTGCTTAGCCCGCCCGGCCCTATATCGCGCCGGGCTTTTCATAGTGGGGGTGTATGCGATATGCCTTAAAAGGAACAAACAACGAAATAAGGCTAGGCTTGTCCGCCCTTATAACAAAAATAGGTTTCTTTTGCGGCCTGATAGCCTGCAAGAAAAGCCTTTTGTGCTAAAATGAAAATTGCGTTTTGCGTTTCATCGAATTGCACATCTTCGAGAAAAGCATCAAAAAATAATTGTTGTATTTTCTCCTCTTCTTTTTCAGAGATTTTGGTTGGTTGTTGTATCATAATATGCTTCCTTTCTTTTTTGAGTTCATAATTAACTCATTACGACTTCATTTTCTACATATTATCAAAATGAAAGCATAAAATAAAGCCAAAATAAACGCATATTGGAGTCGTTTGATGGAAAAGAAAGAATTAAAACACCTAACTGTTAGAATTGATCCCGAATTGTTGAAAAAATTTCGTTACGTAGCCGATTTTCATGGGAGGAGTGCTAACAAAGAAGTGTTAGAATTGATTAAAAAGGATATTCAAAATCATGAAGAGAAATTTGGCATGATTGATATAGAAAACAAGTAAGCCGCAAATGCGGCTTTTTTAGTATGTGTTTTCCTACCCCAAGCGGCGCAGCACGAGCCATTCCAGCCAAAGCGCGCAGAGCGTGGCGCAAAGATCAATCGCATCAAAGCCGTGGCCCAGCGCCAGCCAATAGAACAGCTCGCTCAAAACGCCCAGGACAAACACGGCCGCCAGCATGGCGCAAAGGGCGGCGAAAGGAGGGGAACGGCGGAAAAGCAAGCGGTAGCCCAGCATCAGCAGGCACACCGCCAAAAACGCACAGGCGACGTTGGGCCCGGCGTTGGTAAAAACGCGCAGCGCCGCCGGCAGGGGCTGTGTGCGCAGCGCCGCGACCCCGCCCCAAAGCGCCGCGCCCAAAACGCCGAACAGCAGCGCGGCTTTTTCCATACGGGAGAAGGGCATGCCTTTTCTCCTTTCTTGGCTCAGCGCCAAAACGCGCTGAAAAAATACAGCCAAAGGCCGAAATACGCGGCGCACAAAAAGCTGATGCCCCAGACAAAGCGCCGCTTTGCCACCTTATGGCAAAACACGATCATGCCGAGATACATCCCCAAGCAGCCGCCGACAAGGGACACCAAAAACAGATCGCGCTCCGGGATGCGCCGCATGCCGCGCTTTCTGCGCCTTACCGCCCGGGCCTTGTCCACGCCGCACAGCAAAAACGCATAGAGATTGATGGCAATGGCATAATACAGCAGCCAATCCGGCATGGGCGGCCCTCCTTTGGGAATGATAGGTATAGGGTATTGTACCCAAAACCCGCGCATTTTGCAAAATATGACACGTTTGTCATAATTGCGCCGGGGCGTTGCAAAACGCGCCGATCTTGCGTACAATAGGCGTTGAGGAGACAAAGGATGGAACAGCATAAACCCTTTATCAAATATGTGCCGAACCTGCTGACGGTGTTCCGCCTGCTGCTGGTGCCGGTTTTCTACTACGCATTTTGGCGGCCGGGTCTTCTTTTGCCGGACCGCTTTTTGGCGTGCGTGGTGTTTGTCACAGCCGTGCTGACGGACTGGCTGGATGGCGTCATCGCCAGAAAATACGATGCTTCCTCCAATTTCGGAAAGCTGATGGACCCCGTGGCGGACAAGCTCATGACCATCATGGCGCTGTTTTGCTTTTATGTCAGCGGGCTGGTGGACTGGCTGTTTCTGGCCATCGTCATCCTCAAGGAGCTGGCGATGATCGTCGGCGGCTATGTGCTGCTGTCCTACCGCATCGTGGTATACAGCAAGATGTGCGGCAAGGTGGCGGCCTGCCTGTTTTACCTGGCCATCGTCATGACGTTTTTCCCCGCGCTTTGGCCGTGGAACACCTATGTGCTGTATGCCGCCATGGCGCTGATGATCTATTCGTTTTTCTTTTACCTGCGCGACGGCATCCGCCAGCTGAGGCAGCGCAAAAAAGAGGGAAAGACCTTAAAGGGGCATGAAAGGGCCTAGCAGGGCATGCACGGCGGGGACGCCGTGTTTTTGTATGCCAAAAAACGCGCAAAAATGGTTTGACAACCTAATGGGAACATGAGATAATCTCCATATACAATGGCCTGGGAAGGGATCCGTTCCAATTTTATAGTATACGTTTCCGTTTTTCCGGAAAGCCTGCCGAAAAACGCTTTTTGAGGC
>CAJLPK010000133.1 GCA_905208455.1 uncultured Bacillota bacterium | reverse complement strand
GCAAAGCTCACCGTCGGCATCGTGCAGCTCATCGACAACGGCGCGTTCGAGGATATGCGCGAAGGCTTTACCGCCCGCCTCAAAGAGCTGGGCTATACCGAGGACAAATGCGAGATCTACTATAAAAACGCCCAGGGCGACGCTGCCAACCTCAACGCCATCTGCCAGGAAATGGTGGATAAGGATGTAGACCTCATCGCCGCCATCGCCACGCCGGCCGCCCAGGCCGCCGTCAACCTGCAAAGCGACATCCCGGTTGTGTTCATCTCGGTTTCCAACCCCACCGGCGCCGGCATCATCACCGATATGGCCCATCCGGATAAAAACGCCACCGGCACCTCCAACGCCATCCCCGTGTCGGAAATGTTCAAGCTGGCGGACCAGCTCACCCCCGGCTGCCAAACCTATGGCCTGTTGTATACTACGGGCGAAATCAACGCCGTGACCACCATCAACGACGCCAAAGCCTACATGGATGCAAACGGCCTGAAATATGTGGAAAAGGTCGTCTCCAATTCCTCCGAGGTGCAGCAGGCCGCCCAGTCGCTAGTCGGCAGCGTAGACGCCATCTTCTGCCCCAATGACAGCGTGGTGCAGGCCGCCATGCCGCAGGTCGCGCAAATTGCGCGGGATGCGAAAATCCCCGTCTACGGCTCGTCGGCCGTGATGGTCGATGCCGGCGCGTTTGCCACCATCTCCATCAGCGATGCCGAGATCGGCGCCATGAGCGCGGATATGGCGGATCAAATCCTAAAGGGCACGCCGGTATCCGAGGTGCCTGCCAAGGTCGTGGATACGTTTACCACCGTCATCAACCAAAACACCGCGGACGCCATCGGCGCTTCCCTGTCCGACGATGTCAAGGCCAACGCGGTCTTGGTAGAGGACAGCGCGCAGTGACCTCTGCCCCACTCTCTTTGGAAAGGATGTTCCCATGGCTTCGTTGTTTTCCCCTACGCTGATGCTGGGCTCGCTGCAGCTCGGCCTAATCTACGGGCTTTTGGCGCTCGGCGTATTCATCAGCTTTCGCGTCCTAAACATCCCGGACCTTACCGCAGACGGCAGCTTTACCCTGGGCCTGGCCGTGTCCGCCGTATGCTCGGTGGGCGGCCACCCGCTCCTGGGGCTGGCGCTCGCCGTGCTGGCCGGCTGCCTGGCCGGCGCTGTCACCGGCTTTTTGCAGACCAAGGCGGGCGTGCACCCCATCCTGGCCGGCATTTTGACGATGAGCGGCCTGTATTCCATCAACCTGTTCATCATGAACGCCAGCAGCAACATTTCGCTCATCACTGCCAAAACGCTGTTCAACGGCGCGCTGTTCCGCTTTCTCGGCAAGGACGGCGCTTCCACGCTGGTGCCCTTCCTGGCCGTGGCGCTTTGCGCGGCGCTGCTGTTCTGGTTTTTCAAAACGCATCTGGGCCTGTGCATCCGTGCCACCGGCGATAATGAGGATATGGTGCGCGCTTCCTCCATCAATGTGGACGGCATCAAAATTCTGGCGCTGGCCGTCTCCAACGGCTGCGTCGCGCTTTCCGGCGCGGTGCTGGCGCAGTACCAGGGCTATGCGGACATCAATACCGGCATCGGCATCGTGGTCGTCGGCCTGGCCAGCGTCATCATCGGCGAGGTGCTTTTCGGCCGCCGGTCGCTGTCCTTCGGGCTTCTTTCCGCTGTGCTGGGCGCGGTGGTGTATCGCCTGATCATCGCCATCGTGCTGAAAATCGGCCTTTTCCCTGCCTTTGCGCTCAAGCTGGTGTCCGCCGCGGTCGTGGCGCTGGCGCTCAGCGTGCCCGCGGTAAAGAGCGCAGCGCGTCTGCGCCGCCGCAAAAAACAAGGTCGAAAGGAGGCCTCCTCATGCTGACGCTCTCCCACGTTTCCAAAACCTTTGCCCCCGGCACCGCCAATGAGCATCTGGCGCTGGATGATGTCAGCCTGCACCTGTCGCCGGGCGAATTTGTCACCGTCATCGGCTCCAACGGCGCGGGCAAATCCACCTTGATGAACGCCGTCTCCGGCTCGTTTATCGTGGACAAAGGGCGCATCACGCTCGATGGGCAGGATATCACCTTTGTCAAGGAACACAAGCGCGCCCGCCTCGTCGGCCGCCTGTTTCAGGACCCCATGAAGGGCACCGCCCCCCACATGACCATCGAGGAAAACCTGGCCCTGGCCTATTCCCGCGGCAAACGCCGCCGCTTTCAGCGCGCCGTCAACGCCAAGGATACCGCCGTGTTCCGCGAAGCGCTCTCGCAGTTCGGCATGGGGCTGGAGGACCGTATGAAAACCCAGGTCGGCCTGCTTTCCGGTGGCCAGCG
>CAJLPK010000132.1 GCA_905208455.1 uncultured Bacillota bacterium | reverse complement strand
TAGGCAAACAAGGGTGTGCCCAAGAGGGATGGCCTGCATCAAAATAAGAAGAATCCTTCTGTTCGATTTCAAATTCCGAATGCTGTAAAAGAAAATCGGCGACGGTCTGCTCATCTTCTTCCGGGGAAAAAGTACAGGTAGCATAGACCAAACGGCCTCCTGGGCGCAGCATGGCAGCGGCCTGCGATAGAATTTCGAGCTGGCGCTCATGGCAAAACAGGACATTTTTTTCACTCCAATGCTGCTGGGCTTCCTCATTTTTTCGGAACATGCCCTCCCCGGAGCAAGGCGCATCTACCAATATCTTGTCAAAGTAGCCATAAAACCTGTCAGCTAGATGTGATGGCGTTTCGTTAGAGACGACTGTATTGGCAAACCCCATGCGCTCTATATTCTGGGAAAGCTGCCTGCTGCGCTGCGGATGGATCTCATTGGCAAGCAAAAACCCCTCTGCTCCGATCAGAGCAGCGATTTGCGTGCTTTTGCCGCCCGGCGCCGCGCACAGATCCAGCACACGATCGCCGGTCTGCGGCGCCAGCAGGGTGACAGGCGCCATAGCGCTGGGGTCCTGCAGATAATAGACCCCCGCCTCATGATAAGGATGTTTGCCGGGCCGCTGGGCAGGGTTCTCCACATAGAACCCCTCGGCACACCATGGCACAGCGGACAACGAAAATCCGCTGTCCGCAAGAAAGGCGCTTGCGCTTGTCTTGCAGGGGTTGATTCTCAGCCCATGCACGCTTGGCTGCGCCAGGCTTTGGAAAAAAGCATCGGCATCGCCGGCCAGCAGTTTTTTATACTTAGCTTCAAAATCAGGTGGATAACAACAATGCATCAGGAAGGCTCCCTTGCTGTGGATGGGTTGAGACGGTCTAGCTCCTTTTTCATCCAGAGGATTTTCTCATAATCGCGCTGACATTCGATGGACATACTGTCTAAATGGCTCTTTGCGCGCTGCAAAATCAGATTCTGCTGCTGTTTTTTGTTATTATAAAAACAATCCAAATAATAGTAACCATCGCTGGAAAAGATAAAGCGGTCTTTGATATGCTTTTTATCTTTTACATTGCGGGCCCTTGCCCCGATATGCAAATCGCTGGCATCAATGATGATGCGAGGGAAACGGGATATATTTTTTTCCATGGCCTGCGCTTTAGCGAAAGCAGGGCCAAAGACAAATTGGTCATCATGATATAGGTGTCCAATGCAAATCGACCCGCGCAGCAGTACGCCATAATACGCCAGATAGGATTGGACCAGCAGCGATACATACCGATAAATATGCTCAAAGCTTTCCATCGACTTATGGTCTGTGGACAGCACAACGACACCGCCGAAAAAGGATACACGAATATCCTTATAGCTGGGATCATGATGAAGCAGCTTGAACGGAACAGCCAACAGCTGATGAACCCTCCGCTGCTTTGCAGCGTCTCTCATGATCCGGTTTAACCCCAGAATACGTACATACGCTATGATCTTTTCATCGTATACGGGCAACGCGTCTTGGCGCGTGATATGGTAGTATCGACGTTTGTAGGATACCTGGTTACGCGTTACGCTAAAAAGCTCTCCGATCTGCTGATCGCTCATCAGTTTGTCACAGTAATAATGACGCAAAGTTTCCTTTGTGATTTCTTTCCAAGAACCGCTCATGGCTCCCCCTTTGAATTTCCGTAGAGAATAAAAAGAAAAAAACGCCGCCCAATCATGCTGTGCACAAGCATGGACAGACAGCGAAAAGCAACAATGTTACAGATAACACAAACAGACCTGCCCGCTTCTGCTGGGAATGCACCAATGGTTTTATGCAAACAGGATGCTTTCCAAAGCAGGGAGGAAGAAGGAAAAGCAACAAAGAACCATGCATGCAAGGTTGCATTCTATGCCACCACTTCTGGCCGGAACGATTTTGGATCCGGCAAGTATCTGTAATAAAGAACTGCGCTCAATCTATCTATACAGGATGTCAAGAAAAAACACAGTAAAATGACGATTTTTCTTATTATAGCATAAACGTATGAATAAATTAACTGTCATTTCTGCGCCGGGGAGGAAAATGAAACATCGCATACCGTTAAGGTCTGGGCGCGGACGGTGAAGCGCACCTCCATCCCGGCAAACGAAAGGCCGTATATCCGAGTATGATCCTGCTGATAGGATGGCCGAGGGTCCTGGGCAAGAAGTTCAAGCAACGCGTTTTGGTATCGAAGAGGAACTTTGGCGAAAAGCTCCTGGGGAAAGCATACCTCCAAAGCATAAGCGGCCCTTTCCCCGGCAAAGCCGGAGGTGGCTGCCGGCCGGCTATCTGTAAAGGGGAGATAAGGCTTGAGATCGTACAACGGCGTGCCGTCTGCCATGTCCACCCCCAATACGTGCAGGACAGGCCCCAGATGGGATGTGTATTCAATCTTTTCCAAACGTACACAGGATAAGCCGATGGGGTTGGGACGAAAAGGAGAGCGAGTGGCAAACACGCCCATGCGGACATTGCCCCCCAGGCGCGGCGGG
>CAJLPK010000131.1 GCA_905208455.1 uncultured Bacillota bacterium | reverse complement strand
AGCAACACGCCCTCATTGACAATTTTAGACATGTAATCCGGCAGTTTTAAGTCCGTCATCGCCTGCACAAAGACAAGCGCCAAGACGAGCAGAATCTGCCAGATATAAGGTTTTAGGTATTTTACGATTCTCCGCATTTTTCTGTTCCTCTTTCTTGCTGCTTGTGATAGGTTTGTTCAACTTCCAATGCTTTATTCAATAAGCAGCGCAACTGTTCGCTCTGCTCCGTGCCCAGGGCCTGCATGATCTGCCCTATCCGTTTCAGCATCTCATTTTCCACTTCTTCCAGCCCTGCTCTTCCTTTTTGTGAAAGCTCCACTAAAATGCGCCGTTTATCCATATGATCCATCGTTCTAAGAATCAATTCTTTTTCTTCCAGCGTATTCAAAATGGCCGTAATCGCCGGCCGCGAAATGCCCAGCATCTCTCCGATTTCTGAAGGAGAAAGCGCTTTTTTCTTATGTTCATAGGCATGACATACACAGCCCAGTGCCATAAGTTCGCTTTTCCTTAGATGAAACGGAGCACACTGAGGCCTTAAAAAGCGGTTCACATGTACAAAGCCGCGAATTAGCTCAAAGGCCATGTCCTTGTCCATTTTGCCAGTTCACCCCTGTATTTTGATTCATTTGCTTAATTATTTTATAATTTTACTATTTCCCATTTGAAAGTCAATGCCTTTCTATTTCATTTGCAAAATTGTCAAAATAGGGCCATAATGCGCAAACACACATGTTTTTACCCATCAAAAAAGCACCCTAAGAAGGGTGCTTTTTACTCGCTTGTTTTAGCCTACCACCGCATCGCTCCACGCAATGATGCCATCCAGTATCGTTTGCGTTTCAGATAAGTCTCTGCCCTTAGCGCCGCCGTAAAATTTGATTTTGGGCTCGGTGCCTGAGGGCCGTACGCAAACCCATTGATCGTTTTCCAACGTATAATACAAGACATCTGAACACGGAAATCCATCAATGCCAGGGGCATAGTCCTTGGCCTCGACTACACAGCTTCCTGCAATTTGTTTTGGCGGCTGCTCCCGCAAAGCACGCATAATGCTCTTGATCCTTTCTGCGCCTTCCATGCCCTGCAGCGTATAGGATTTCACTCGTTCTGCATGATAGCCGTATATCTCCAGCAAAGAATCAAGCTCATCCAATAAGGTTCTGCCCTCCGCCTTCGCTTTCGCGGCTGCTTGGCATAGCAGCAGCGATGCAATGACGGCGTCCTTATCCCGAACAAACGTCCCGGCCAAAAAGCCGTAGCTTTCTTCAAAGCCAAAAATAAATTGATGATCGCGCCCATACTGTTCTATCTTTTCACCAATGTATTTGAAGCCTGTCAACACATTGTATATCTGTACGCCATAGGCGTCTGCCATGCTCTTTGCCAGCTGTGTCGTTACAATGCTTTTTACAATAAAATCATCCTTTTGCAGCTTCCCTTGCGCCTTTAGATCCCTTAGACGATTGTTCAGCAATAAACAGCCAATCTGGTTTCCCGTTAAAGGGATATACTCTCCCTCAGCATTGCGAATCGCTGTTCCCATGCGGTCTGCGTCCGGGTCAGTTGCGATGACCAGATCCGCCTTACACGCCTTTGCCTGCTCAATCGCCATTTTCAACGCATCAGCTTCTTCGGGATTGGGCAGCCGAAGCGTAGAAAATTCTGTATCCGCTACACACTGCGCCTCTACGGGATACACTTCCGCAAAGCCGGCCTGTTTCAAAACGAGCTGTACCGGCTTGGCGCCCGTCCCATGCAACGGCGAATATACCACCTTCAGCTGCCTTCGCTCTTCATCTGTGCAGGAATCCTTCAGCGTCATTACGTTTTCCACGTACGCAGAAAGCACCTCATCGCCGATCATTTGGATCTTCCCTTGAGCTATGCCTTCTTCAAAATCCATACGCTGCACATCTAACTCCGCAACACTCTGCATTTCCTCCGCAATAGCATGGGCCATTTGGTCCGTAATCTGGCCTCCTTGCTCATTGTATACCTTATATCCATTATACTCTTTCGGATTATGGCTGGCCGTTACCACGATCCCTGCATCACAGCGTAAATGGCGTACTGCAAAGGAAAGCACCGGCGTAGACATGATTTGATCAAACAAATAGGCCTTGATCCCATTCTGCGCCAATACGCAAGCCGTAACTTTTGAAAATTCGGTGGATTTCCGGCGGGAATCACAAGCAATGGCTACTCCGGACTTTAACCCTTGCTTTTTTAGATATTGTGCCAAGCCCTGGGTTGCTTTTGCCACAGTATATACATTCATCCTAGCGCATCCTACGCCTACCTCTGCACGCAGCCCCGCAGTGCCAAAAGAAAGCTGCTTGTAAAAGCGTGATTGGATTTCCTTTTCCTGATTTCGAATATGATTTAATTCTTCTCTCAAATCCGGTTCGCTGACTTTTTCGCACCAAGCTTTATACAATTGGTCAATGCTCATGCTACACCTCGTATTGTTTTCGATTTTTATCATCTGTACTATATCATTTTTATAAATGTGTCGCAAGAATCCAGCTATTAGAATAAATTTTATATCTAATTTTTGATTATCCGTATAAACACTATACTTTCAAATATTT
>CAJLPK010000130.1 GCA_905208455.1 uncultured Bacillota bacterium | reverse complement strand
CCCCGCCACGCCCCGGCCCTTGCCGCCTGGCCGCTGCGCCCCTCCCTTCGGCGCGTTTTTTGGCACAAAAAAAGAGCCCTCACGGCTCTTTTTCCTTTGCGCCTGCCCAGCCCTTACCAGCAATTCTCTTCCTCCTCGCAGCGAAACGCCTCCCAGCCCAGCCGCAGGCCCACCTTCAGCCCTGCCGCAAAATTCTGTTCCTCCGCCAGCCCCCGCTCCATGTTCTTTTCGTCAATCAGGCGCAGCAAAAGGCAGCGTTCCTCCTCCGTTAGCGTCTGCATCAGTTGTTGCGCCAGCCTTTTTGCCGCCTGGCTCTCCCCCTGCTCTATGCCAAATAACATCGACAGCCTTTCTACTACCATACCGTCCCCTCCCTTTCTGCAAACAGTGTAGCAGAAAATCACAGAAAAAAGAGGAATCCGTGCAAAACAAGCCCCCTACCGCCCCAAACAAAAAAAAGAGCCGCAAGGCTCTTTTCCCATGCTCGCTTTCTCCGCCCGTCCGTCGGCATAGGCGGCCCCGCGCCGCCCGTGCCAACGCCCCGGCCCTATGCGCCGAATACCTCCCGCGCAATCGCCACCGACGCCTGTACGTCCGCCGCATAATAATCCGCGCCCATCTCGTCGGCATACTCCTGGGTCAGCACCGCGCCGCCCACCATCGTCTGGCAGCCGAGGCCCGCGGCCTTCAGCGCCTCGACGGTCTGTTTCATCGACGCCACCGTCGTCGTCATCAGCGCCGACAGCCCCACCAGCGGCGCTTTTGTCTCCCGCGCCGCCTCCACCACCGTCTGCACCGGCACATCGCGCCCCAGGTCTATCACCTCGTAGCCGTAGTTTTCCAGCACCACCTTCACGATGTTTTTGCCGATGTCGTGGATGTCGCCCTTGACCGTCGCCATGACAATGCGCCCGCGGCTCGGCCCCTTGTCCGCGCCCGAAGCCTGCAAATGCGCGCGCACCCGCTCAAAGCACGCCTTGGCCGCGTCCGCGCTCTGCAATAGCTGCGGCAAAAACAAGACGCCCTGTTCATACTGCCGCCCCACCTCGTCCAGCGCCGGGATCAGCGTATCCTGCACCAGCGCCAGCGGCTCCGTCGTCGCCAGCAGCGCCTCCGCGCACCGCGCGGCCGGCTCTTTTAGGCCCTTTAGAATGCAGTACGCAATGTCCTCCGTCCCGCCGCCGTGCTCCGGCCTAGGGGCGGGCTTGTCGTCTGCGCGGCCGGCAAACCGCTCGATGTACGCCCGGCTGCCGCTGTCCAGGTTTTTCAGCTGATGATAGCAAAAAATCGTGTCCATCATCGCGCTTACGTTGGGGTTTAAGATCGGCAGATCCAGCCCGTTTGCCAGCGCCAGCGCCAAAAACGTCTGGTTCAGCGCCCCCCTTTGCGGCAGGCCAAAGGAAATGTTGGAAACGCCCAGCACCGTCTTTAGCCCCAGCTCCTCGTGTACCAGCCGCACCGCGTCCAGCGTCTCGTACGCCGCCTCCTGCTCCGCCGAGGCCGTCAATACCAGGCAGTCGATGAATACCTTTTCCTTGGGGATGCCATAGCGCTGCGCCGCCGCCAAAATGCGCCGCGCAATCTTGAGCCGGTCCTTCGCCTTTCTCGGAATGCCGGTCTCGTCCAGCGTTAAGCCCACCACGCACGCGCCGTATTTTTTCACCAGCGGCAGGATGCGGTCCAGCACCGCCTGTTCGCCGTTGACGGAATTGACAATCGGCACCCCGTTGTACGCCCTCAGCGCCCGGGCCAGCACCTCCGGGTGCGAGGAATCAATCTGCAGCGGCGCGGTCAGCACGCTTTGCAGCGTCTGCACCGCCTCCACCATCATCGCCGCCTCATCCAGCCCGGGCAGGCCGACGTTGACGTCCAAAATCTTGGCGCCCGCCTCCACCTGCTCTATACCCTGGCTCACCAGATAGTCCATCTCGTGGGCCTGCAGCGCCTGCTTCATGCGCTTTTTCCCCGTCGGGTTGATTCTCTCGCCAATCGGCCGCACCCGGTCGATGACCACCGTCTCGGCCTGCGAGCAAACCGCCGCTGCCGGCGCATACGCCGGCTTTTTCGGCACAACGCCGCGCACCGCCTCAGATAACGCCCGGATGTAGGCCGGGTCTGTCCCGCAGCAGCCGCCCACCATCGCGGCCCCGCGCTGCGCCAGCGTTTTCATCGCCTGGGTAAATTCTTCCCGCGTGATGGAATAGCGCGTTTCGCCGTCCACAATCTCCGGCAGCCCGGCGTTGGGCTTGATGATGAGCGGCAGGTCGGTATAGCGCTGGATCTCCTCCGCCATGTCCAGCATCTCCACCGGGCCCACCGAGCAGTTCATCCCCAGCCCGTCTACCCCCAGGCCGGAAAGCGTCAGCGCCATGGCGGACAGCGGGCACCCGGTAAAGGTCCTGCGATCCTTTTCAAAGCTCATCGTGCAAAAGACCGGCAGGCTGCTGTGCTCCTTGGCCGCCAGCACCGCCGCCTTGGCCTCGTACAGGTCCGTCATCGTCTCGATGAAAACCGCGTCCGCGCCCGCCTTGACCCCCGCCTCTACCTGCTCGGCAAACAATGCGTACGCCTCGTCAAACGATAGCTGCCCCATCGGGCACAGCAATTCGCCAATCGGCCCGATGTCCAGCCCCACATACGC
>CAJLPK010000129.1 GCA_905208455.1 uncultured Bacillota bacterium | reverse complement strand
GCCGACAATACTTGGCTGGCAACGGCCCGGGAAGATAGGTCACTGCCGGATTCTATTATATTCCTCCATAGCTCAGTTGGCAGAGCACGCGGCTGTTAACCGCGGTGTCGTAGGTTCAAGCCCTACTGGAGGAGCCATTAAAGCTGAAGATTTTCTTCAGCTTTTTTTGTTATTCACAATATAATAAAAATATCATGATATAATATTGGGTTCGGTTTAGAATTTAAGATCCTTTTGACCAAGAGTCCCGGTAACTATCAATAATGAAAGATAGATAGCAATAGATAAGGGTATGCCCAAAATGATAGACATGCCGGAGAGGCAGAATATACGCAATAAAAGTACGGAAATTGTGATGCAGATGGCGGGCGCTACGATCCATGCTTGAAAATCGATAGGAAACTTAGTGACCTTACATAGGCGGCGAATACTAAGAACTGCATTAAGTGTTTCTGTGATAAAAATAACAGCCATGTAGCCGGCTAGGCCTTGCCAAGGCAGTATGGTATAAATTAAAACAATACCAACAATGGTATCCAGAATGTTAATACCGACTACCTGAACCTGCTGGTTTAGGCCTTTTAGAATTGCATCTACGATTTCATCAAAGTACATAAGCGTTACCAGCGGCGCCATGATCCTGATGTATGGAGCGGCTTCTAGAGTATGGTATAAGCTTATACTAAGCTGATCAGCAAAAGCGAATAAGATTCCGCTGACACAAATAGAGAAAAGCAGAGTAATTTTGAAAATACGAGATAATACATGGCGAATTTGTCCCTCTTTGTGCTGCACATTTTTTTCTGAGATTTCAGGGATCAGCAAGGTGCTGACTGCCGAGAGCAGGACGGAAGGGAACATAACCACAGGCATGACCATGCCGCCGATCAACCCATATTGCGACATAGCCTCATCACAGCTGACGCCGGACTTTTCTAAACCATTGGGAATCATCACTTGCTTGATGGTGACCAGTGCGGAACGGACATATGAGCTAAAAGCGATTGGCAAGCAAATCCCCAGCATTTTCTTGGTAAGCTGAGGATTATTGGTCATTTGTGCCGCTTTTTTTCGTTGATCTATCATCAATAAGAGGCCTAGATAGGCAAAGGAAAACGCTTCGGCCGCTACGTCTCCCAAAACAAGCGATAAGCAGGCTCCGTCAATTCCCTGAGATAGATAGTGCTGTAAAAAAAATAGTGTAGCAGTAATTTTGATGATTTGCTTAAAAATTTGTGCGCTGGCATTTTTGGTTGCATTGCGCAGTGCTGTAAAATAGCCTGTAAAGACGGAGGAAAGCGCTAAAGGCGGCAAGCTAAGGGAAAGGGCTATCAGCGGCCTAACAGTGATTTTATCATGCAGCCAAATGGAAGTCATCCAAGGAGCAGCAAAATATAGCGCAAAAGCAGTGCCGAAGCTAAAACAGGCGCTGTATTTCAAACACTTAAATAAGGCAGTTTTTGCTGTGCCGGGAGAATGGACGGCCAGTTCCTCAGTGACAAGACGTGTTGTTGTTAGATGGATGCCGGAGGTGGCTACTGTGATGGCAAACATATAGATGGAGGTGATGAGCTGAAATACACCGATTCCTTCGGAGCCAATTTTATTGGCAATATAGACGCTGAAAGATACGCTTACCATGCGGACCAGCAAGGAGGTACCAGACAGAATGATGGCATTGAGCAGAAATTTCTTTGCTTTTCGCATGCCGCCACATCCTTACTCATAAATGTAAAAGGCTTATAAAAGCCTTATTTTAACTTTATGAGAACAGATCGCAGCTTATCCCGATGTTTTAGCAGAATCAATAGAAATAGGAAAGATAACGCACAAGGTTTTGATGAGCAATTTTATCCAATAAAGGCCCTCGAATGCCGGATGCTTGGAATGCTTGAAGGATATATGGAAAATCCTGTGTGCCACGGAGTCCAAGTGGAAGTTTAGATACGCCGTCAAAATCTGAGCCAAAGCCCAGGCTATTTTCCCCTCCGAGCTCCAGAATATGCAAGGCATGACGCACGATATCCTGTATGCTGCTTTGTGCACAGGAGAGAAAATCCGCATTGAAATTCAGGCCGATATAGCCTTTTTGCTCAATAATCGCTTTGATTTGGGCATCTGAAAGATTGCGGGGATGGGGGCAGAGCGCATATGCGTTGCTGTGAGAAGCGAATAAAGGGGTTTGTGAATAGGAGATACAATCCCAGAATCCCGCTGTGTTGAGATGGGAAACATCTATGGCCATGCGGCTCTTATTCATAGAGCGAACAAAATGTTTTCCTAGCTTGGTTAGGCCATCCTTGCTATGGTGATGATCTAAAGCTGGATAAGCAAGGGAATTGGCGTGGTTCCATACAAGGGACATGGAACGGACGCCAAAGCGGGCATATAATTGTAGAAGCTCCACACTATCGTCGCATGCTTCGCCCCCTTCTATGGAGAGAACAGCCCTGGCGGGGCCAAGCGGGCAGGCGAGAGAGTCCAGCTTCGCGGGGATGATGGTATGAGAACCCCATGCATCCATCATACGATAGTAAGCCTGTAGCTGGTGCATACATTGAGAAACCGGATGTTCCGGCTGCCCACTGTCTATAAAGAGCGAGAAAATCTGCAGGCCGATGTTTCCCTGGTGAAGCCCTGATAGGCTAAACTGACCCTGTTTAGGGGAAGTATAATCAAGAATAGAGGCATTGCGCCAAACATGAGACAGGAAATCGGTGTGTGCGTCTGCGATCCAGGATAAAGACATGAAGCATTCCCCCTTGCGTTACTCACCATATGCAGAGCATCGGGAGGAAAGAAGCAAACGGGATGTCTGCAAGTGCAAGGC
>CAJLPK010000128.1 GCA_905208455.1 uncultured Bacillota bacterium | reverse complement strand
GGCGGAAAAGGACAGATGACATTGGACAAAGGGTTTCCCCGGGGCACAGAGCAGGCTGCATACAAAAGCGCAGGGCTGTTTCATGTCCTGCGCTTATCCTTCTTATGCCTTGCGTTCGTTTTACAGCCCCAACGCGCGCAGCAGCTGCGGCAGGGCGCGCTCAAAGCATACGCCGTAGCGCGTCTCTATGCCCAGCGGCAGCGTCTCTACAATGCTTTGCTGGGTAAAGTCCGCCGCGATCTGGGCCGCCTGCACCAGCGTTTTGCCCGCTAGATACGCGCCCGTCAGCGCGCTGGCATACACATCGCCGGTACCGTGGTAGCTGCCCGGCATATGCGGGGCGGCGGGGCAGGCGCTCTGCCCGGTCTCTCTATCGTACACCGCGGCCCCCAGCTTCCCTTCCTCCGGGCTGACGCCCGTTAAAACCACGCTGGCCTGCGTCATTTCACGCAGCGCCTGCATCAGCTCCTCCAGCTCCGCCTGGTTCGGCGTTTCCAGGTACGGACGCCCCAGCATCAGCGCCGCCTCCGTCTGGTTGGGGACGATTACGTCCGCCCTTTGGCAGAGCCGCTTCATTAGCTGCGGCATTTTTTCCGACATGCCGGGATACAGCTTCCCATGATCCCCCATCACAGGGTCCACGATGATTTTGGTATCCTGGCCTGCAAACGCATCGAACAGCTGCTCCACCAGCGCCACCTGCTCCGCCGAGCCCAAATAGCCGGTGTAGATGGCGTCAAACGCCAGGTCCAGCGTTTTCCAATGCTGAAAAATGGCGGGCAGGTCTTGGGTCAGGTCGCGGAAGGTCATGCCGGTAAAGCCGCCGGTATGCGTGCTCAGCACCGCCGTGGGCAGCGCGCTTGCCTCCAGCCCGGCCGCGGATAAAATGGGCAGCGCCACCGTCAACGAGCAGCGCCCCACGCAGGATAGGTCATGCACAGCCAATACACGTTTTTGTTTCATTGCAGTTCATCCTTGCTTTGTTTGTTTCTTTGCTCTATAATAGCGAAAAACTGGCCTGATTAAAAGATTCAATTTTATGATTTTTTATAAGGCCAGATTTCGGAGGCCGCCATGCTCTTTTCCCTGCCCCCGGACGATGCCCATACGCCGCTGTATGTGCGCATCACCCGCCACCTAAAACAGCAGATCCAATCCGGCGCGCTGCCCGCCCATGCCAAGCTGCCCAGCAAGCGCAGCCTGGCAGGCCAGCTGGGCGTCAGCGTCACCACGGTAGAAAGCGCTTACAGCCAGCTCGTTTCCGAAGGCTTTTTGGAAAGCCGGCCCAAGCGCGGCTTTTTCGTCTGCGCCATCGAGCCGCTTTTGCCGGCCGCCCGCCCCGCCGCCGAGCCGGCCGCCAAGGCAGACAGCACGGCAGAGCCGCTCGTGGATTTTTCCCCCGGCGGCATCGATACGCGCCATTTCCCTTACACCGTCTGGCGGCGTCTGCTGCGCGCCTGCTTTGATGAGGCGGACGCTACGCTGCTGCAAAATGCCCCGGCCCAAGGGCTTTTTTCGCTGCGGGAAAGCATCGCGCAGTACTTAGCGCAGGCCCGCGGGGTGCGCTGCCAAGCCCGGCAGATCGTCATCGGCGCCGGCACCGAGCATCTTTTGCAGATCCTCAGCTATATGCTGGACAGCCGCTGGACCATTGCCCTGGAAAACCCCGTATACAACAAAGCGTACCACATGTTTTCCCGCATGGGCCATTCGGTGCTGCCGCTGTATGTCGATGAAAAGGGCCTGCCTGTGTCGCCGCTGGGCTCTCTGTCGCATGCGGCGGTGTACACCACCCCCTCGCATCAATTCCCCCTGGGCGTCAGCATGCCCATCAGCCGCCGCGTACAGCTCTTGAACTGGGCCAAGTCCGCGCCGGACCGCTACATCATCGAGGACGATTACGACAGCGAATTCCGCTATGACGCCAGGCCCCTGCCCAGTCTGCAAAGCATCGACAGCCATGGCCGCGTCATTTACCTCGGCACGTTTTCCAAATCCATCGCGCCCTCGCTGCGCATCGGCTATATGGTGCTGCCTGAAGCGCTCCTGCCGCTGTACCAGGCGCAGTATGCGCAGTTCAGCTGCGCTGTCTCCCGCTTTGACCAGCAGGTGCTGGATGCCTTTTTGCGCCAAGGGGCATTTGAAACGCACCTCAACCGCATGCGAAAGCTGTATAAGGAAAAACGCAGGTGCCTGGTTTCTTCCCTGGAGGCCTGCTTTGGCTCCCGTCTGCCATACCAGGGCGAGCAGGCAGGGCACCATGTGCTGGTGCATCTGCCCGGCATGGCGGACGGCGGTGCGCTGTGCCGCGCGGCCGCGGCGGCGGGGGTCAAGGTCTATCCTCTTTCGCCCTATTTCATCGGCCCCGTGCCGCCCGCCTACCAGGGGCATGTGCTGCTGGGGTACGGCCAGCTCAGCCAAGCGCAGATACAGCGGGGCGTTGCGTTGCTGTCCCAGGCCTGGGCGCCGTTTATGGCATAAAAAAATACCGGCTGTTTTTCGGCCGGTATTTTTTGTTTTTTATCCTTCTGCGTAGTTGGTAAAATAGCCCTGGATCCATACCACCGGCGTGCCCTTGTCGCCGGAGCCGGAGGTCAAATCGCACAGCGAACCGATCAAATCGGTCAGCCGCCGGGGCGTTGTGCCCTGCGTGGCCATCGTGCCCTTCAGGTTTTTGTCCTTGGTCTCAATCGCCTTTTCAATGGCCTCCCGAAGCGCCTGCCCGGACAGGCTGGCAAACTCGTTGTCCGCTAAGTATTTGAGCTTCAATTCATTCGGCGTGCCCTCCAGGCCGCTGGTATAGGCGGGGGATACCACCGGGTCCGCCAACTCCCAGATCTTGCCGACCGGGTCCT
>CAJLPK010000127.1 GCA_905208455.1 uncultured Bacillota bacterium | reverse complement strand
TTTTCAAATAGTATCTTGTATTCGCCACTATCTCCAGCATCTCCCAAAATTTCCCGCACATGGCTTTCTCCTCCTATTTCCGGCCTCTTTTCGTCTTCATTCTACCAAACGATAAAAGAAAAGGGCACATCTTTGTGCCCCTTTTTCTCATTCATACGGCTTTCCTTTTCTCCCATCATATGTCCTACGATACCATGATGGGCTCTTCCGTCTCTCGCCATCCACCCCCGTCTATGAGTTTAGCAGCTCTCCGAAATTGCAGCCATACACCTCGGGAAAATCCCCTTATGCAAAGCTGCGTTTGCCTCTATGAAGCCGCAAATATCATGCAAACTGGCTATAATACAAATCAGCATAAGCGCCTTTTGCCTTTAGCAAGGCTTCGTGTGTTCCCTGCTCCACGATGTTCCCATCCTGCATGAATAGAATCAAATCAGCGTCTAGAATGGTCGAAAGCCTGTGCGCGATCACAAAGCTTGTTCTGTTCTTCATCAAGGCTTTCATTGCTTGGCCGATCTCAATTTCTGTACGGGTATCGACGCTGGAAGTCGCCTCGTCCAAAATGATCACCGCCGGGTCGCAGAGAAATACCCTGGCAATGGTCAGCAGCTGCCGCTGGCCGATAGAAATGTTTTCCGCATCGTTGCTCAAAACCGTGTCATATCCATGGGGCATGGTGCGTACAAAGAAATCCACCCTGGCCGCCTTTGCCGCCGCCACAATTTCTTCACGGGCGGCATCCGGCTTGCTGTATGCGATATTTTCTGCAATCGTGCCGCCGAACAGCCATGTGTCCTGCAATACCATTCCAAAATTGCTTCTCAAATTGGAACGGGTCATATCCCTTATATCGGTCCCATCCAGCATGATTTTGCCGCCCTCCGGCTCATAAAACCGCATAAGCAGGTTGATAAGCGTTGTTTTCCCGGCGCCAGTGCTGCCGACGATTGCAACCTTTTGCCCCGGCTTTACAGAAAAGCTGATATTGTGCATTAAGATATGATCCGGCGTATATCCAAACCGGACATTCTGAAATTCCACCCTGCCTTTTGCCTGATTTACAACAGCGGGAAGCGCGGGGTCCGGCGAAAGCTCCTCCTCATCCAAAAGAGCGTAAATCCGTTCCAGGGAAGCCAGCGCAGATTGCATGCTGTTCACCATATAGGCAGCCTCTGTAAGCGGCTCTGAGGCCTGGTTGGCATATTGGAAAAACGCCTGAAATACGCCGACGGTCAGCCCTCCCTCCAGCAGCATTTTCCCTGCCAATACCGCAATCAGCACTTGGCCAAAGCGGTTGATCAGACGAATCGCCGGATTGATCGCATTGATCATGAAATCCGCTTTTTTTGTAGCCTCGGCCAGCTCCTCGGTGGCCTTGTGCATATTTTCAGCGCTGGCTTGCTCCTGACCAAATGCTTTTAGGATGACCCGGCCGCTGTACGCTTCCTCCACCTGCGCGGTTACATGGCTTACGCATTGCTGCCGCTTGACGGCAGATTCCAGCGTTTTTGCAGATACGAAACGGGTAGCCGCCAGCGCAATGCCTGTAAACACCAGAAAAACAAGCGTCAATAACACGCTGAAGCGGAACATCATGACCAGGGACCCTATCACCATGCCGACGGCTGTAAACAATTTTAGCATGCCTGTTTGCAGCGCTTCCGATGTTTTCTCTAAATCATTGACTGTCCGGCTGAGAATCGCGCCCGTTTTCGTGCGGTCGAAGAAGGAAAGGGGGAGCCGGCTCAGCTTTTCGCTGATTTGGCTGCGCAGCCGCAAGCTGAGCTTTTCCGCAAAGCTTGACATCAGAAATGCTTGAAGCGTATAAAACAAAGCCGCCGCCATATACATCAGCAGCAAGAACACGATTTCCCGGCCGCCCAACGCCCATGAAACCTGAAATGCCGTGCCGGCCGCCCTTGCTTCCTTGATGCTGTTCCAGATCAAATCCACAATATGCGCGCTGTACAGAGGCGCCATAATAGAAAGGAGCGTATAGAGAACGACCGATACGACCACGACCGCTAACCGCTTATGCTGGTCGCTCGTAGAGCGCCACACCCTTTTGAATGTCTGCCACGCATGGTCCGGCGTTTCAAAATCCATGTCATCTGCAAGAAATTCTGCATTGCTGCGATTCTCATCCATGGTTCCCCCCTCCTTTCATCTGAGATTTTGCAATGTCCTGGTACACAGGGCAAGTCCGCATCAAAAAATCATGATCGCCGATCCCGACTACCCGTCCTTCCTCCAAAACAACGATCTGCTGCGCGTTTAGGATCGTGCTGATCCGCTGGGCGATGATCAATACCGCCGCGTCCTTTACCTCCTCTGCCAGGGCCTTCCTAAGCGCTGCATCGGTCTTAAAGTCCAAAGCGGAAAAGCTATCGTCAAAAATATAAAGGTCGGCCTTTTTCATCAGGGCACGCGCAATCGAAAGGCGCTGCTTTTGTCCGCCTGAAAAGTTTGTTCCCCCCTGTGATACGCGGGCATGCAGGCCGCCGGGAAGGCCATACACAAATTCGGACTGCGCAACTGACAAGGCATGCTTCATCTGCTGCTCTGTGGCCAGGCGATTGCCGTACCGCAGATTATCGGCCACCGTGCCGGAAAACAGCCATGCTTTTTGCGGTACATAAGAAATATGCTCCCTCAATTCTTTTTGTGTCATATCCCGAATCTCCCTGCCGTTGAGAAGGACAGAGCCGTCCGTAACATCGTGAAACCGCAAAATCAATTTTGCAATCGTCGATTTTCCGCTGCCCGTGCTGCCGATCAGGGCGGTCGTTTCCCCTCTTTTGCAGGCAAAATCCAAGTTTTCCAAGGTGTTTTCATCCGCGTCTGCGAATCGGAAGCCTGCCTTATTGAACCGAATCACATCCTTGGTTTGTTTTGTGCAGCCGCCGGCGGGCGCGG
>CAJLPK010000126.1 GCA_905208455.1 uncultured Bacillota bacterium | reverse complement strand
ACGTTTGCATTTGTTCAGTTTTCATCCAGCAGCGCTTCCTTGGGGTGCCGGCCGGTGGCCAGGTACATCGCCCATTCTGCTATGTTGGTGGCGTGGTCGCCGATGCGCTCGATGTATTTGGCGATCATCATGGTATCCACGGCCGCCATGGCGTCGGTGGGCTGGTCGCTGATGACCTTGGCCACGCCGTTGACGCATTTGGTAAACATCGCATTGACGGGCTCGTCGCCCTTCATCACCGCCTGCGCCCGTTCCTTATCCTCATCAAAATAGGCATTCAGCGCCCCGGCGAACTGCTCCTCCGCCAGGGACATCATGGGCAGCAGCAGCTCGGACGGCTCCAAATGCGGCGCCGTGCCGCTGCGCTCGATGATTTCGCAGATGTCCGCGCATTGGTCGGCCGCGCGTTCCAGGTCCGTGATGATCTTCAGCGCTGCGGTAATGAGCCGCAGGTCGCTGGCAATCGGGCTTTCCCGCTTGATGAGCGACAGGCAGGTCTGCTCGATGTGCCGCTCAAAGCGGTTGATGACCACATCGCCCTCCTGGATGCGGTGCGCCTGCTTCATATTATTTTCCTCCAGTGCCTCGCTGGTCTTGCGGATCACGCCGTTTACCATCGACGCCATATCCATCAGGTCCGCCGTTAAGCCGGACAGCTCTTTATCAAATCGTTCTCTCGGTGGCATGGGTATGTACGCTCCCTTCGCATCAGCCGAAACGGCCGGTGATATAGTCTTCCGTCCGCTTGTCTGCGGGCTTGGAAAAAATCTGGTCCGTGGTATCGTATTCCACGATTTCCCCGTGCAGGAAAAACGCCGTCTTATCCGAAATGCGGCCTGCCTGCTGCATGTTGTGCGTCACGATGACGATGGTGTATTTTTCCTTGAGCTCGCCCATCAGATCCTCGATGCGCGAGGTAGAGATGGGGTCCAGCGCGCTGGTGGGCTCATCCATCAGCAGCACCTCCGGCTCCACGGCCAATAGGCGGGCGATGCACAGCCGCTGCTGCTGGCCGCCGGAAAGGCCCATGGCGCTGGTTTTCAGCCTGTCGTGCACCTCGTCCCACAGGGCCGCGCCCTTTAGGCTTCTCTCCACGATTTCATCCAGCTCCGCGCGCTTTTTGATGCCGTGCGTGCGCGGGCCGTAGGCAATGTTGTCATAGATGGACATGGGAAAGGGGTTTGGCTTTTGGAACACCATACCGATGCGCTTTCTCAGCTGCGCCACGTCGTACGCCCGGTAGGCGTCCTTGCCCTCGAATAAAATTTCCCCTTCTATCTTTACGCCCTCTATCAGGTCGTTCATGCGGTTCAGCGTACGCAGGAACGTGGATTTGCCGCAGCCCGAAGGGCCGATCAGCGCTGTGATCTCGTTATAGGGCACATCGATGTTGATATTCTTTAACGCTTGCTTTTCCCCGTAATATAGATTCAGGCGCTTTGCCTGAAGGATGGGGTTTTCCACCGGGTTCATGCTTTGCCTCCTTTTGCTTTGTTGCTAAACAGCTTGGCCGCCAGGGTCGCCAACTGGTTGATGACGGCGACCACCACCACCAGCACCACCGCCACGGCAAAGGCCGAGTCAAAGGAAATGCCTTCCTTGGCCAAGAAATACAGGTGTACCGACAGCGAGCGCCCGGCGCTCATGATGCCGTCCGGCATGGAAACGGACGAGCCCATCGTGTAGATGATGGCCGCCGTTTCGCCGACGATGCGCCCGATGGACAAAATCACAGAGGTCAGTATCCCGTTCATCGCATTGGGCAGCACCACCTTGACAATGGTGCGCAGCTTGCCGGCGCCCAGCGCCAACGAGCCTTCGCGGTAGCTGTCCGGTACGCTGGAGAGCGCCTCCTCTGTATTGCGCACTACCACCGGCAGGCACATCACCGCCAGCGTCAGCGCCCCGGACAGGATGCTGTATTTCAGGCCGAAAAACACCACGAACATCGCATAGCCGAACAGGCCGTACAGGATGCTCGGGATGCCTGCCAGGCTTTCGGTGGCAAAGCGGATGAGATTGAGCATCCGTCCCCTTTTGGCGTATTCGTTGAGGTAAATCGCCGCGCAGATGCCGATGGGCGTTACGATGACCAGGGTCGTTACCACCAGCAGCAGGGTGGATACGATCATCGTCTTGATGCCATACAGCCCGATGCCCGGCTTATACTCGGTGGTAAACATATCCCAGCTCAAATGCGGGATGCCCTCTATCAGGATATAGCCGATGATGCCCACCAGCGCGCACAGCACGATGGCAGCGCAGAAATAGATGGCGGTTTTCAGCAAAAGATCCTTTGCTTTTCTCTTGTTTTTCATCCTGCCTTCTCCTTTTTCTGCCGGGTCAGCATCCTAAGCCCCAGGTTGATCGCCATGATGAATACAAACAATATGACGCCGGTGGCAAACAGCGCCTCCTGGTGCAGGCCGCTGGCATAGCTCATTTCCAGCGCGATGTTGCTTGTCATCGTCCGGATGGGGTCCAGCACCGAGCCGGGCATTGTCGGCCGGTTGCCGGATACCAGCATGACTGCCATCGTCTCCCCGATGGCGCGGCCCATGCCCAGCACCACGCCGGCCAAAATCGTCTTTTTGGCCGCCGGCAGCACCACGGAAAACAGCGTGTGCATCGGCGTGGCGCCCAGCGCCAGCGCCCCCTCGCGGTATTCGCGCGGCACGGCGTTGATTGCATCCATCGTGATGGTGATGACCGTCGGCAGTATCATGATAGACAGTATGATGATCGCCGCCAGCATCGAGAGCCCGTTGCCCCCGATGGAGGAGCGGATGAACGGCACCAGCAGCACCAGCCCGAAAAACCCGTATACCACCGACGGGATACCCGCCAAAAGGTCGATACAGGGCCGCAGGATGCGCTGCCCGCGCTTGCCTGCCAGATCCGTCATATAGCAGGCCGTCAAAATGCCGATGACAGACCCTACCACCGCGCTGATTACAGCTG
>CAJLPK010000125.1 GCA_905208455.1 uncultured Bacillota bacterium | reverse complement strand
CTGCCGCAAGCCGCAGAGCAAGCTGATGAGCTGCGCCCAGCCCTTTGTCTATGGCGAATACGAGCTGGCGGAGGCAAAGGGCAGATGGTACGTAAAAAGCTGCCAAGTCCGCGAGATTTTTTATAACCTTCGGATGGACCCTGTGATTTTAACGGCCGCGGGGCAGGCGGTGCGCGCCGCCCGCGAATTTGCCAACCCGGAGGAGGAAAACGCCAAGCTGTTTACCCTATTGCTGCTGACGCTGGCCCGCCTGTGTGAGGCAAAGGCGGAGCCGGTTGCGGTGCTGGCGTTCTATTTGGCAAAGCTGCTGGCGTTTGCCGGCTTTTGCCCGGAAACAGAGGCGTGCGTATGCTGCGGCGCGGAGGAGGGCTTAGATTGGTTCGACGGCGAATCCGGCGGCGCGGTCTGCCGCGATTGCGCCAAGCATCTGCCCGGTGCAAAGCCCCTGAGCAGCGCGTGCCGGCGCATGCTGGGCCGTATGGCGCAGGCACCGTCTGCCGGCTACCCGGCGCTGCTTTTGCAGATTTTGCCTGTGTCCGGGGAGGCGTATGCGCATCTGCTGCGCTCGTACGCCGCCACGGCTTCCAAGCCGCTGCCGCATCTGCATACGCTGATGCCGCAGGCAGCGCCATCGGTTTTACTTTGAAACGCAAAGAGGCGTTTTGGATTTATATTTTCTTTTTAGAAAAGGGGGCAAAGGGAATGAAACAATACGTTTTCACCTTTGAACAAGGAAACGCGAACATGCGCCAGCTATTGGGCGGCAAAGGCGCCAACCTGGCCGAAATGACCGGCCTGGGCCTGCCCGTTCCGCCGGGGTTCACGATTTCCACAGAAGCATGTAACAGCTATTATGAAAACGACAAGACGCTGGATGAAGACATCACAGCGCAGGCCATGACGGCGCTGGAGGGCCTGGAGAAAAAGACGGGCAAGGGCTTTGGCGATGCGAAAAACCCGCTGCTGGTGTCGGTGCGCTCGGGCGCGGCGGTTTCTATGCCCGGCATGATGGATACCGTGCTCAACCTGGGCCTGACCGACGAAACGGCCCGCGGCATGGCGGAGGCCACGCAAAACCCGCGGTTTGCCTACGATTCCTACCGCCGGTTTATCCAGATGTTCGCCAATGTGGTGATGGAGCTGGATATGACGCCGTTTGAGGCTGCCCTGGAGGCCGCCAAGCAGGCGCAGGGCGTAACGCTGGACCGCGACCTGACCGCCGAAAGCCTGAAGGAGCTGGTTCAAACCTACCAGGGCTTATATGAAAAGGCAACGGGCAAGCCCTTCCCGCAGGACCCCAAGGAGCAGCTGGTCCGCGCCATCGAGGCGGTGTTCCGCTCGTGGAATACGCCGCGCGCCAACTATTACCGCCAGCTCAACGACATCCCGTCTACCCTGGGCACGGCGGTCAACGTGCAGTCCATGGTCTTTGGCAACATGGGCGACGACTGCGGCACCGGCGTGGCCTTTACCCGCAGCCCCTCTACCGGGGAAAATAAGTTTTACGGCGAATACCTGATGAATGCCCAGGGCGAGGACGTCGTGGCCGGCATCCGCACCCCGCAGCATATCGACCAGCTGAAAAACGACATGCCGGAAGCGTATGAAACGCTCATCGGCATTGCGCAAAAGCTGGAATCGCATTTCCATGATATGCAGGATATCGAATTTACCATCGAGCGCGGCAAGCTGTATATGCTGCAAACCAGAAACGGCAAGCGCACCATGCAGGCGGCGCTGCAAATCGCGGTGGATATGGTGGAGGAGGGCAAGATCGGGCGCGACGATGCGCTTTTGATGATCGACGCCAAGCAGATCAATACCATTTTGCACCCGACCTTTGATGAAGACGCGTTAAAGCAGGCGGCGCCTGTGGCGGTCGGCCTGCCCGCTTCGCCGGGCGCGGCCACCGGGCAGGTGTATTTCTCTGCCGAGGAAGTGGAAAAGGCAGCCGCCGACGGCCATGCCTGCATCCTCGTGCGCACAGAGACTTCGCCGGAGGACATCCAGGGCATGAACAAGGCCAAGGGCATCCTCACCGCCAGAGGCGGGATGACCAGCCACGCCGCCGTGGTGTGCCGCGGCATGGGCCGCTGCTGTGTGGCGGGCTGCAACGATATTTTCGTCGATGAGGAGGAAGGCTTTTTCCGCACCGAGGAAGGCCGTATCTTCAAGCGCGGCGATTGGATCTCGCTGGATGGCAATACCGGCCGCGTGTACGGCGAGCAGCTGCCCACCGTGCCGGCTAAGATCAGCGGCAATTTTGAAACCATCATGCAGTGGGCGGATGATTACCGCACCATGGGCGTCAGAACCAATGCCGACACCCCGCGCGACGCCCAGGCGGCCCGCGATTTCGGCGCGGAGGGCATCGGCCTGTGCCGTACCGAGCATATGTTCTTTGATGCCGAGCGCATTGCTTCCATGCGGCGCATGATTTTAGCGGACAACGAGCGCCAGCGCAAGGCGGCGCTGGAGGAGCTGCTGCCCATGCAAAAGCAGGATTTCAAGGCGCTGTATAAGGTGATGGGCGGCCGCCCGGTCACCATCCGCCTTTTGGACCCGCCGCTGCATGAATTTATCCCCAAGGAAGAGGAGGAGATCCGCGCGCTGGCCGAATCCATGGGCGTATCGTTTGAGGAGCTCAACGACAAGGCCATCTCCCTGCACGAAACCAACCCCATGCTGGGGCACAGGGGCTGCCGATTGGCTGTCACCTATCCGGAAATCGCGCGCATGCAGACCACCGCCATCATGGAAGCGGCCATTGAGGTATGCGAGGAAGAGCGCGTGATGATCCAGCCGGAAATCATGATTCCGCTGGTGGGCGAGGTCAAGGAGCTGGCATTCGTCAAAAAAATCGTCAAGGATACGGCGGAGGCGGTCATCAACCGCATGGTGCACCGCATCCCGTACCTCATCGGCACGATGATGGAAATTCCGCGCGCCTGCCTCACGGCGGACGAGATCGCCAAGGAGGCCGAGTTCTTCTCCTTCGGCACCAACGACCTTTCGCAGATGACCTCCGGCTT
>CAJLPK010000124.1 GCA_905208455.1 uncultured Bacillota bacterium | reverse complement strand
CCGACGGTGAGCTTTGCATCGTCCGCTGCGCCGTCCGAGGGCGCGCCGCCGCAGCCCACTAGGCCGAGCATAAGGCAGAGGGAAAGGGCAAACAAGGACAGGAGCTTGGTGCATGTTTTCATGGGGAATCTTCCTTCCAACTAAAAAATTTTTTTCGTCGGACGATGATGACAAACGGGCGGCGGCAATAAAAAAAGCATCCATCCTACACAAGGACAGATGCCATGGATCTGCGGTGCCACCTTGTTTGGCGCAAAAAGCGCCCGCTTTGCCGGAGTGCCGACACACTCCCCGCCGGATAACGCTGGCGAATACGTCGCGGCATACTTGGGAAAGCCCCGTTCCCCGCGCCCTCGGTGGTCCATTTGCCAGGCCGCATTTCTACCGGGCTTCCACCGTCCCCGGCTCTCTAAAAGCGCGTATCCTGTTTTATCTCCACGTCAACGGTTTAGCAATATGAAACCACAGGGGGCGGGATTTGTCAAGAGGGGCGGGCAGATTTTTTATGCTGTGCCTTCCAGATAGGGCACGGTAAAGCCCCCGAACGGCATGACACAGACGTCTTTATCGGTAAAATCCACCGTTTGCAGCAGCGCATCCAGCGAGGTATACGCCTCCAGATGCATGCGCCCGGCGATAGAGGGGTCGATTTCGGACAGCATCTTGACCTGGCAGCGGTCGATGGCCTCGACGGAGGCGTAGAAGATATAGCCGGCGATGGTAAACGCGGCGCGAAGGTCGCGATCCAGCGTGCCACGGTCCAGCGCATGGATCCAATCGAAAAAGTCCGGTGCGCCGCCGCCCTCCGGGCACTGGGCAAAAAACACCATCGTGCCGCCGGGCTTTAGCGCCTGGGCGGCGTTCAACAGCGATTTGACGGCCTGGTAGAGATTGAGATCCTTGGGATAGCCGCCGCAGGAAACGACGACCACATCGGCCAGACGGCTGATGGGCAGGCCGAAATTTTGGTGCACCAGGCGGCAGCTTTGCTCCCAGGCGGCGGCAAAATCGCCGCAGCACAGGGCGCAGTGCTGCCCTTCGGCGTTGGAAACGATGCTGATGCCAAAGACAGGAGCGACAAACGAGGCGGCCTCCGCCATATCCTCGTGCACGGGGTTGCCGGTGAGCTTGGCCATGCCGATGGTATCGGCTGAGCGCGGCTCGGTTTCGTGCAGGCAGTGCAGATGGTTCTGCACGATGGTGCGCTTGGCGGAAACGCCGGGCAGGATGCTCTTGCGCCCGCCGCCAAAGCCGCTCATCAGATGGTGCACGGTGCCGCTGATGACGATGACCTTGCGGCCCACGCACAGCGGGTTTACCCTGACCTCCGTGCCGCGGGCGGTGGTGCCGACAAAAACGAGATCGTCCGCCAGGCAGTCGTGGTTGAAAACGGCAAAGCGGGCATAGACCTCCGGCGTGACGAGGGTTTTCAGCTCCTCCTCCGTCATGGGCCGGTGCGTGCCGAGGGCCACGAGGATGGCGATGTTTTCATGCGGGACGCCGAGCGTTTCCGTCAGGTAGGCGGTGAGGAGGGATACGATTTGATCCTGCCGCATCCAAAAGCGGGTGATGTCGCTGATGACAAGGGTGATTTTGTCCTGCGGGCAGAGCCGGTCCTTCAGCGGGGCGCCGAGGGCCCCGTCCGTTACGCCGTGCAAAAACGCCCGGCCCAGGTCGGGAAGCGGGGGCAGGGGCGCGCCCTCTAGCACGCGGATGCTGCGCGCGTTTTCAATGGACAGGGAAAGCTGTTCTTTCCCGTACTTAAAGGAAAAGCGTTGAGACGCCATACAAAGGCCTCCTAGATGATTGCTGTAAAAAAGTATACCACCGGGACGAACTTTCCTGCAAGACGGGGGCGGCAGGTGGTATAATTAAAAAAGGACAACAAGAGAGGAGCGGCGGGCGATGATACAGCATATCCTGCTCTGGCAGTTTACAGAGCAGGCCAAAAAGGAGGGCGCGGCGGAAAAGCTGGCGTATTTGCAGCGGCGGTTTGCCGCGCTGCCGGGGCGCATGGAAGGGCTGAGAGGGCTGCGGCTGCTGCCGAACATCAACGGTGGGCCGTATGATTTGGCGCTGATCGCGGAGTTTGATTCGATGGAGGCGGTGCGGCGCTATCAGCAGCACCCGCTGCATTTGGACATCCAGCAGGCGGCCAAGGACTGGGTGACGGGCCGGGCGTGCGTGGATGTCGAAAGGCCGTAGCAGGGCGGCGGAAAACCGCGAAAAAAAGCGAGAGGCGTTGCAAAGAACAGCCGGGCAGGGTATGCTTTGCCGGGCCGGGAAAATTTATGAAAAGAGGAAGGTTAACAGTGCAGACACTGAACAAGAAAGCGTTGACGGAAAAGATCTGTGAAAATTTCGCAGGCCATAAAGAGGTATTTATGGCGGACGTGGGAAATTTTCTGAGAAAGGAACACATCCATTATAAGGAGCTGGGCTATAAAAAGCTGAGGGAGCTAATACAGGCTTTGGACGCCTTTACCTTGGAGGACCGCTTTGCAGACCCGAACAGCCCGCCGTATACGGTGGTGTTTCTGCCGGACAGGAGGGCGGAAGGGGCGGCTGCGCCGCGGGCCGCGGAAAACGGGGCCCTGATGCAGGCGCGGCAGAGCATTTTGCAGCACTTTGCCGGGCAGAAAACGGTGCTGATGGCGGATGTGGGCAATTATCTGCGAACCCAGCAGGTGGATTATAAAGCGATGGGCTATGGGAAATTAAAGCTGTTTATGGAGGCGATGGCGGGGTTTACGCTGGAGGATACCTACCCGGTGCCCGGCGCGGCGGCCGCTACGCTGGTGCACCTGCCAACGCCGAAGGCAGCGCCGCAGGCAAAGGCGGAAAAGCAGCGGACAGCGCAGGCTGCGCCTGAGCAGCGGCCGGTGCTGATGCCGGAGGGCGGGCGGCGCGGCCCCAAGCTGTTTGGCTTTGCGTACCTTGCCATGCCCAGGGTAAACGCGCTGAGCGCTGCCAGCGGCGCGCACATCGTGCCGATGGAGTATCTGGTGGAGCGGTTTGAGCGCCTGATGCCGACGCAGACGGAGAACGCAGCCTGGTTTGATACCGGGCTGACCTTCCGCAGCACGGGGCGGCCGATCTATGCCTACTTTGAGCGCAACCTGCGGCCGGG
>CAJLPK010000123.1 GCA_905208455.1 uncultured Bacillota bacterium | reverse complement strand
CGAGCATAACCTGCGGCTGGTGGTGTATATCGCCCGCAAATTTGAAAATACCGGCATCGGGATGGAGGACCTGATTTCCACCGGCACCATTGGGCTCATCAAAGCGGTCAATACCTTTGACGGCAGCAAGAAAATCAAACTGGCCACCTACGCCTCGCGCTGCATTGAAAATGAGATTTTGATGCATTTGCGCAAGACCTCGCGCATGCGTTATGAGGTCAGCATCGATGAGCCGCTGAATGTCGATTGGGACGGCAACGAGCTGCTGCTCAGCGATATTCTGGGCACGGAGCCGGATATTGTGGCAAAGCCGCTGGAGGAGGAGACGGATAAGCAGATTTTGCGCGATGCGGTCGTGCAGTTACCCCCGCGGGATAAGCGCATCATTGAGCTGCGGTTCGGCCTTTCCACAGGCGAGGAATGCACGCAGAAGCAGGTAGCGGATCAGCTGGGCATTTCGCAATCGTATATTTCCCGATTGGAAAAACGCATTCTGTCGCGCCTGAAAAAAGAGATGGCACAGATCCTCTGAAGAATCGGCGGGCAGGTATAAAAAATCCGCCAGGGGGAAGCATGAAACCATCAAGCGAACTTTCGTATCGGAGGAGCAAGATGGGAGTAAACAAAGTAGAGATCTGCGGGGTACAGACCTCGCAGCTGAAAACCTTGACGGAAAAGGAAATGACAGAGCTGCTAAAACGCATCCAAAACGGCGACGAGGCAGCCAGGGAAACCTTTGTGCAGGGCAACCTGCGGCTGGTGCTCAGCGTGATCCAGCGCTTTTCCAACCGCAAAGAGCCGGTGGACGATCTGTTTCAAATCGGCTGTATCGGCCTAATCAAAGCCATGGACAATTTCGACCTTTCGCAAAACGTGCGCTTTTCCACCTACGCCGTCCCGATGATCATCGGGGAGATCCGGCGGTATTTGCGGGACAACAACGCCATCCGCGTATCCCGTTCCCTGCGCGATACCGCCTACAAGGTGCTGCAAAAGCGCAATGAATTGTGCGCCGAGCGCGGCGAGGATGTGCCCATCGAGGACATCGCCAAGGCCATGGAGATGCCGGTGGAGGAGGTGGTTTTTGCGCTCGAGGCCATCCAGGACCCGGTTTCCCTGTTCGAGCCGGTGTACCATGACGGCAACGACGCCATGTTTGTGATGGACCAGGTTTCGGATGAAAAGAATAAACAGGAAAACTGGCTGGAGACCATCGCCCTGTCCCAGGCCCTGCAGCGATTGGCTGAGAGGGAACAGAACATCATCTATCTTCGATACTTCAAGGGGCGCACGCAAATGGAAGTAGCCGAGGAGATCGGCATCAGCCAGGCACAGGTATCCCGCCTGGAAAAATGCGCGCTGCATAGATTGAAAACACAGATGTAAAGAAGGCCTGCCAAGGCCTTTTTTTGATTGCCTGCATACGATAGGGGGGATACGCGGCCTGCTTTCAGCATACAACTGAAGGGAAAGGGGTCGTTTCAATGGAACGCTTTAGCGATTTATGCCGAAAGGATGTTATCAATATCTGTGACGGGCAATGCCTGGGACAGGTCAGCGACCTGGCGCTGGATTGGTGCAAGGGCGCCATCCTAGGGCTCATCGTGCCGTATGCGGAAAAGGGCGGCCTGTTTCGCCGGCGGGAGGAAATGTGTATTCCCCTGGAATGCATCACGCGCGTGGGCCGCGACATCGTGCTGGTAGAGCTCCGCCATATGCAGGGATACATCATACAGGATTAGTGTTCAACTGCCCACAGGATATGGTATAATACTATAATTCCTAAGAAAACGGAGCTGGCATATCCTATGAAATGTATTTATTGTGAGCATCCAGAGAGCAAGGTGGTGGATTCCCGGCCTACCGACGAGGGCACGGTGATCCGCAGGCGGCGCGAATGTCTCAAATGCGGCAAACGGTTCACCACCTATGAAAAGGTGGAGCAGACGCCGGTGCTCGTCATCAAAAAGGACGGGCGCAGGGTTATGTTCGATCCGGAAAAGATTCGGACCGGCATGCTCAAGGCCACGGAAAAGCGCCCGGTATCCATTGAGCAGATCGACAAAATCGTGGAAAACATCGAAAAGATCATCTACAATTCCCTTGAACGCGAGGTGCCCAGCGGGCGCATCGGCGAATTGGTGATGGATGAGCTAAGGCAGCTCGACCCGGTGGCCTATGTACGCTTTGCTTCGGTGTACCGCCAGTTTACCGATATAGATACCTTCAAACGCGAGTTGGAAAAGCTATTGGAGGAAAAATGATCCAAGGAGGGGCTGTTTTGTATCAGACAGACCGCGCCTTTGAGGCGTTCTTGCAAAAGGCGGCGCATGGCTTTGCAGCGCAGCAGCTGGGGCCGATGACGGCGCTGAGCATCCCCATGTTTGCCAAGACCGGGCTGGTCAAGGCTTGGTTTACCACCCGCCGTTATGGCGCGCGTGACGATCTGAAGCTGTCCATCGCCCGTATGGGCGCAACGGACGAAATTGTGGATAATTTTCTTGCGGCGTTTGACTGCGCCGGCATCGACCCTCACGATACCGTCATTGCCAACGCAAAGCACGGCACAGATGTGCTGCCGGCGGGTACAGCGCACCGTGGCTGGGGCCTGTTTCATCTGTATACCGAAACGGACCAGGGGTTTGACGGCATGGTCACGGATGAGCGCAGTGTGGCGCTGGTCGCCACCCATGCAGACTGTACGCCGGTGTATTTGCTGGACCCTGTGCACCATGCCATCGGCCTGTGCCACGCAGGCTGGCGCAGTACGGTAGGCGGCATGGTAACAAACCTCATCGACGCCATGGCTGCCATGTACCGAACGCGCCCCGAGGACCTGCTCGCGGCCATCGGGCCGCATATCGGCCCTTGCTGCTTTGAGGTCGACCCGCCTGTGGGCAAGGCTTTTGCCGATGCGTTCCCTGAGGCGGGCTGTGTGCTGCCGGGCAAAAACCCCGGCAAACAGCAGCTGGATTTGACAAGGGCTTCGGCCTACCAGATGTACCGGGCCGGCCTTTTGGGGGAAAACCTGACCATATCCGACGAATGTACCTGCTGCAACGAGACGCTGTTTTTTTCCTACCGCCGCGACGGCAAGGCCTGCGGGGCTATGGCCTCGTTTTTGCAGATTAGATAAACAAACGATAACAGGGGGGAGAGC
>CAJLPK010000122.1 GCA_905208455.1 uncultured Bacillota bacterium | reverse complement strand
CCCGCCGCAAGATCGACGAGGCGGACCTGCAGCTGGCGGAGCTGTGGCGCCAGGACTGGGCGCTGCCGGAGGAGGTCATCCTCTTTGCCGCGGAATGCAGCCACGGCGCGCGCAGCCCTTACCGCATGATAAAGCGGCTTTTGGAGCAGTGGCACAGCCAGCACATCGATTCCGTGTCCGCGGCGCGCATCGCGTTCAAGGCGTCCGGCACGCCGCAAACGGGCCGGGACAACCAAGCGCTGCACTATGCCCAGCGCAGCGAAGCTGAGCGCGGCGACCTGGACAGCCTGGTTCAATATTAAGGAGAACAGCATGCAATATTCCTGGGATGCTTTACAGCCGCTGCGGCGCACCCTGCCCCGGCTGGATGCCATATTTTGCCAATACAACCGGCTTTTGGCGGCTTCCGCCCGTGCCGCAGCCGCCGGCGAAGGGCTGGCGGAGGCGGAACAAGCCCGCCGCGCCTATGCCGGCAGCATGGAGGCGGAGGTGACCGCTGCGCTTTTGGACGCCGGGCTTTCGCCGGAGGACTACCGCCCGCATTACCATTGCCCGCTCTGCCGGGACAAGGGCTACACCCTAGCCGCCGACGGGCGGCGGGTGCGCTGTGTATGCCGCGCCGTGCAGCATGCGGACAAGGCAAACGGCGGGGCCGCGCTCTGCACCTTTGCCGAGTTTGACGAATCCGTTTTCCCCGCAGGCCCGCAGCGCGAAACTGCCTGCCGCCACCGCGACAGCCTGCGCCGCTATGCCGACGTTTTCCCCAAAACGGACAAGCAGAACTTCCTGCTGCTGGGGCCGACGGGGCTGGGCAAGTCGTTTTTGCTTTCCTGCGTGGCGTCTGCGCTCCGGGACCGGCGGGTGCCCATGCGGTTTGTCACGGCCTACCAGTTGAACTGCGATTTCCGCGCCCAGCATTTCGGCGGGCCGGATGCGCTGTCCGCGCTGATCCGCGTGCCGTTTTTGGCCGTCGACGACCTTGGCACCGAGCCCATGCTGCGCAACATCACCATCGAATACCTCAACACCCTCGTCGAAGAGCGCCTGCGCCGCGGCCGCCACACCGGCGTTTCCACCAACCTGACCCCCGGCCAGCTGTCCGAGCGCTACGGCGAGCGCATCGCCTCCCGGCTTTTGAGCCCGGCGCTGTGCGATGTCTTAGGCTTCCAGGGCAAGGATCTGCGCCTGCTGCCCCGGCGGTAAGCGCTTTGCCCGCTGCTTAGAAAGGAGGCGTGCCTATGGCTTTGGAGCTACGGCCGCTTTGCAAAAAGGACTACAAGCAGGCCCTTCGGTTTGCCGTCGTCGGCATGCACTTTCAAAACTACACAGACCAGCCCTTGGCGCTGCAGCTCTACGGGCGGTATTTTTTGTATACGGAATTATCCCGCGCCACAGAGGTTTTGGCCGCCTATGAAAACGGCCGCCTGTCCGGCGTGCTGATGGCCTCGTTCACAGGCGCGCCCACGCCGTACCGCTCGGTGTGGAAGACGCTGTATATCAAGGCGTTTGACATTTTGCAGCGCCTGTTTGCCAAAAAAGGCGTGAGCGCGTATGAGGCCGCCAACCAAGCGCTGTACGCCGCGTACCGGCAGCGCCGGCAGCCGGATGGCGAAATCACCTTTCTGGCCGCCGACCCGCTTTGCCAGGGACAGGGGGTGGGCAGCTTTTTGCTCAAGGCCCTGGCCCGCCGCCATCCGGGGCGCACGGTGTATCTGTACACCGACGACGCCTGTACCTATATGTTTTATGAGCGCCGCGGGTTTGAGCGCGCCGGCGAAACACGCATCACGATGCAGCTGGGCCGCAAGACGGTACCGCTGCGCTGCTTTCTTTACAGCAAGACGCTTTGACGGCATATACATCTATCAAGGAGGCTTTTCATGAGACCGAACGACCCCGCCGCCCTGCCCGCCGTAGAGCGCCCGGCAGACGCGCTGCGCCAAGTCGCGCTGGAGGAGCTGCCGCTTTCCGGCCTTACGTTCCAGCAGGCGGATCTGTCCGGCGCGGCGCTGCCCTCTCTCAGCGTACGCGGCTGCGCGTTTGTAGGCTGCCGCTTTGCCACCGCCGATCTTGCCAAGCTGGACGCGCGGGACTGCCTGTTCCTATCCTGCGACTTTTCCGGCGCGCAAGCCATGGACGCCTACTTTGGCGGCTGCTGCCTGGAAGAATGCAAGGCCGTGGGGCTGGATGCCCGCCATACCCTCTGGCGCGATACCCTCCTTGTGCGCAGCCGGTTTGCCTATGCCAATTTTGACAGCGCCGCGATGGAGGGCGTCCGCATCAAGGACAGCGCGCTGTGCCATGCGTTTTTCACCCAGGCGCGCTTTCGCCGGCTCCGGCTGGAAGGCGCGGACTTTGCCGGCGTCAATTTTGCCGGTACGGCGCTGTCCGGCGTGGATTTTACCGATTGCCGGCTGGAAGGGCTGGCTGTCAGCCAAGGCGCGCCGGAATTGGCGGGCGCGGTGGTATCCCCGCAGCAGGCCGTGGGCCTGTGCGCGCTGTTCGGGCTGGTGGTAAAGGGCTAGGCGGCCCTTTTTTTCTTTGCCTTCCCCCCTGGGGTACGGTATAATGGGAACCAATGAGAACGGTTCACACAATTTTGTGATGCGCAAAAAGGAGGCATCCGATGAAAAAAAAGAAAATCTTGGTCTTTGGCAGCTTTGTGGCGGACTTGATGAGCCGCGGGCCGCACCTGCCCAGCCCGGGCGAAACGGTGCTGTGCTCGCTGTTTCAGATGGGGCCGGGCGGCAAGGGGTTCAACCAGGGCGTGGCGGCGCACAAGGCGGGCGGCGATGTGACGATGGTCACAAAAATCGGCCGCGACGCGTTCGGCGATTTGGCGCGCAGCACGATGCAGTCCCTTGGTATGGACACCGCCCATCTCTTGGTTTCGGATACGGTGGGCACCGGGGCGGCGCTGGTGTTTGTGGACGAAAACACCTCGCAGAACATGATCGGCATCACGCCGGGCGCGTGCGCCACCATCACCGAGGAGGACCTTTGCGCGCTGGAGCCTATTTTGGCGCAGTGCTCCTATCTATTGATGCAGATGGAGGTAAATTTAGACGCCAACTGGCGCTTGCTGCGCCTGGCCAAGCAATACGGCGTGATGACGATTTTGAACACCGCCCCCGCCCAGCCGCTGCCGGAGGAAATCTACCGCCAACTGGATATGGTGACCCCCAACGAGGTGGAGGCAGAGGTTT
>CAJLPK010000121.1 GCA_905208455.1 uncultured Bacillota bacterium | reverse complement strand
CCCCACCAAAATCAGCGGCCTTGGCAAATGCGGCTGCTCGGTTTGCTGCCAGCGCTTTTTACCGGAATTTTCTCCCGTATCCATCAAAATGGCCAAGGAACAGAACATCTCTCTCAACCCCACCAAAATCAGCGGCCTGTGCGGGCGGCTGATGTGCTGCTTGAATTACGAGCAGCCGTATTATGAGGAAATGCGCAAAAAGCTGCCCAGGAACGGCAGCAATGTGAAAACGCCGGACGGCATCGGCGTTGCCATGGAAAGCAACCCCATTTCTCTCTTAGTCAAGGTAAAGATCCAAAAGCCGGACGATACCTTTGAGATCCGGGAATACAATCTCAAAGAGATCCACTTTGAGCGTACCCGCCCGCCCAAAAAACAGGAAAACAAGGCAAAAAAACAGGAAAAAAGACCGCAGGACGGCGAGAGGAAACAAAAAAAGCAGACGCAAAACGACAAACATTGAGGTTCCTACTTGAAAAGAAAAAAAAGCGTGGTACAATAAGGTGAGATTTTAGTGAGGAGGTGTTTCCAAATGGCATATAAGATCACTGATTCTTGTGTGGCTTGTGGAACCTGCGCTGGCGAATGTCCCGTGGGCGCAATCAAAGAAGGCCCGATTTATGAAATCAATCCTGACGAATGTCTGTCCTGCGGTGCATGTGCAGGCGCTTGCCCGGTAGGTGCGATTCAAGAAGGCTAAGACCTATATAAAAAAGAGCCTAAACGGCTCTTTTTTTGTTTGTGCGCTTTCCGCAAATAGGATATGATAAATAGGATATGGGAGGAGATGCCATGGATACTCAACCGCTTTTGTATTTGCAGCAGGCACAGGCCGCCATGCACAACGCCTATACCCCCTATTCTCAATTTCGCGTAGGCGCCTGCCTGGTCTGTGAGGATGGCTCTGTATATACGGGATGCAATATAGAAAATGCTTCTTATGGCGTTACCATCTGCGCGGAGCGCGTCGCTCTTTTTAAGGCAGTGTCGGAAGGAAAGCGCTCATTTTCCCTGCTTGCCTTAACTTCTGACAGCGAAGGGATTACATATCCCTGCGGCATTTGCAGGCAAGCGCTCAGCGAATTTGCCCCGCAGCTTACGATTGTATGCGCTTCTAAAAAGCTGACGGATGCCAAGACATATTTGCTTAGTCAGCTGCTGCCCCATAGCTTTTCCAAAGAGGATTTTTTGGTATGACGGATTTGATCCATTCCGGGGAGCGGCTGGATGAGCTCCACCCATATGGAATGTTTATTTTACAGCACCCGGACGCCTTCCGGTTTGGCACGGACGCCGTGCTTTTGGCCCATTTTGCCAGGGCAAAACGGCAGCACCGCGTTTTGGATCTTGGGACAGGCACCGGGATCTTGCCGCTGCTGATTCATGCCTTGTTCCAGCCCAAGCATATCACAGGCATTGAGATCCAGCCCAACATGGCGGATATGGCGCAGCGGAGCGTTGCTTATAATCAGTTAACGCCGGCCATTGAGATCATCACCGGCGATTATACCAAGCCGCAGATGCTGCGTCCTCTGGGGCAGTACGACGTTGTGGTATGCAACCCCCCTTATGGAAAGCTGGGGCATGGCGAATGCAGCGTCGATGCGCCCCATGCCTTGGCACGGTTTGAAATCTGCGCCGATTTTGCGGAGATCTGCCGATCCGCCCAAATGGCGCTGACAAGCAAGGGGCATTTTTTCTGTATCCACCAAACCAGCCGCTTGATGGAGCTGCTTTCTACGCTGCATCAGGCGCATCTGGAGCCAAAGCGTCTGCGCTTTGTACACGGCCATGCGAAAAAAAATGCCAGCTTTGTACTCATGGAATGTATCAAGGGCGGCAGAAGCGGTATGAAGATAGAAAGCCCCCTGTTTTTGACGGATGCACAGGGCAAAACCACGCTGACCATGGAAAAAATCTATCAAGGAGGCCTATTATAATGTCTTCTGCGCTGTATATTGTGGCAACGCCCATCGGAAACCTGGAGGACATCACGTACCGTGCGGTACGCACCTTACAGCAGGTAGACCTTATCGCCGCAGAGGATACCCGGCACACCCTGCAGCTGCTGCGCGCGCTGGAGATCCAAAAGCCGCTTTTGAGCCTGCACGAGCACAACGAGCAAAGCCGTGTAGAGCAAATCGCAGGTATCCTGGCGGAAGAAAAAAGCGTTGCGCTTGTCTCCGATGCCGGTACGCCGTGTATTTCCGATCCGGGCGCCAGGCTTGTGCAGGCGATTCGGAAAAAGGGACACGCCATCGTACCCATCCCCGGCCCCAGCGCCGTGATCACTGCCTTAAGCGCCACAGGCCTGACCCAGGGCGGATTTTGCTTCTACGGATTTTTGCCCGTAAAAGGGACAGAACGAAAGCAGGTACTGTCCCAGATCCAAAAAAGAACACAAACCGTTGTTTTGTATGAAAGCCCTCATAAGCTATTGAAGACCCTGGAGGACCTATCCCTATATTGCAACAACCCCGTGCTTTCCATCGGCAGGGAGCTGACAAAGGTATATGAAGAATTTCTCGAGGATACTGCGGAGCATTTGGTTTCACAGTATCAGGCACACCCTCCCAAGGGAGAATTTGTCCTCATGATCCCCGCTGCAGAAAAGCAAGAAACGCAAGCGCCGGATAAGCAGCGCATCCTAGCGCTGATGCAGCAATACAAAGCACAAGGGCTGCGCCATAAGCAGGCCGCGGAACAGGCTGCTTTACAAACGGGCATTTCTAAAAAAACCGCCTATGAAATTGGAATGGAAATTTTCCACAGGTAAAAAATCTATTTTTTTATTGCATTTGCTTGTTTCTCTGAGTACCCGGTGATATAATGCTGGTGCGGCCTGAACAAGGCGTGAAAAAGAGGAGAGTTATCCTCTTTTTCCTTATTTTATCCACAATTAAATCGTTTGGATTGTTTTTTGAAGTCATCTTATCCACAGTTTTATCCTTAAATCCACAATCTTAGGGATGAGCTTGTGGACAATTCTATGGAATATATATGGACAAGATACGGATTGTTTGGCTTTGATAAAGGAGGGGCTATTTTTGGAAGATTTTACCTTGCTTTGGCAGCAGGTCTGTTTGGATCTGAAAGAGGATCTCAGCGATTTTTCTTTTCATACCTGGGTGGAGCCGCTGCGTGCCGTGGCATTGGAAAATGACCGTCTGATCCTCGTGGCCCCCGCTTCCAATATCAAGGAAAATTTGATGCACCGCTGCTATGAAATGATTGTGCATAAGGTAAGGGAAAAGACAAACCACAGCGCCTTTCAGGTGGATATATTATTGGAAAGCGAATGGGGCCAGCCGCAAGCGC
>CAJLPK010000120.1 GCA_905208455.1 uncultured Bacillota bacterium | reverse complement strand
CTCCTGGCCGCCTACAAAGCCGCCGACCCATTTGGCCCCGGATACGCTGGCCGTGGCATAGCATTGGTCGATATCGCCCAGGTTGCGCCCGGCAAAGCCGCCGATTTTGGTGCTGTACGCGCTCTTGCAGGCCACGCTGCCGCCTTCCACCCCGCTGAGGCTGATTTTGCCCTCGTTTAGGCCTACCAGCCCGCCGGTGCAGGCATTATACTGCGATACCACCGTGCTGTTTTTCACAAAGCAGCGCTCGATGGTCCCCTTGCTGCGCGATACCAGCGCCGCCGGGGCCTGGCTGTCGCTTGCCCCGTATTCAATGGAAGCGTCCTCCAGCGTCAAATTGCGCACAATGCCTGTTTCGCCGACATAGGAGAACAGCGCTTCGCCGGACAGCGAAAGATGCCGGATGCTGTATCCGTTGCCGTCGAAAATGCCGGTGAAGGGCTTGGCGTTGCTGCCGGTGGTGAATTTGCCGATTGTCTTGCCCGCAACGCCCGTCATATCGATGTCGCCCGCCAGCTTGTAATTCTGGCTCAGGTCCGCGCTCTGGTCCGCCAGCGCCAAAAGCTCTTCCGGCGTTTGGATCAGGATATAGCCCTCTTCATCGCGGTTGACAAAGGTGTAAACCGGGCTTTGGGCGGATTCCTTGCTGTCCGTGGTCGCCACGCCGTCCCCCATGGCCTGTACCGTTACATAATAATCGCCGCTCTGTACGATGATTTGTGTAAAGTCATAGCATAGCTCCGTCACGTTTTCATACGTGCCCACCAGCACATCGCCGCCGGGCTCTTGCCGGTACAGGCGCACGGTATAGCCGGCCGCCTGCGGCACAGCCTGCCAGGAGGCCACCGCCTTGTCCCAGGCCAGGCCGGAGGGCGTGGCCAGCTGCACCGGGCCGGAGGGGTCTCCGCCTCCGTTTGCCGGCGCTTTTACCTGTTTTAGGTAGGGGTAGCCGTTGTTGTGCGCTTCGTCCGCCGTCCACGCACTGCCCAAAAGCGACGCCGCCTGCTTTAGCTCCTCCGGCGATTTGCCCTGCGCTTTGTCCTGCTCCGCCTCCGTGCCGTTGCCCGTAATGGAGGCCGAGGTCAGGTAATAGCCGTTGGTAATGTCCGGGAACATCCCATTGCCGTAAAAGCGTCCGAAGTAATTGTATTTGCCGCTGGATGTGCCGGTGGATACCACCGAGCCCGTGGTGTAGCAGGAAACGATCTTGCAGTCCCCATAGCCCAGCTCCCCGCCGAAGCCGCCGACATATTTGCGGGCCGATACCTGGCCGGCAGCAAAGCAATCCTCTATGGTCCCCGCGTTTGCATTGCCGACAAAGCCGCCTGCCTTATCGCTCTTGGAGGATACCTCCGCCGTGGCATAGCATTCGCTGATGGTGCTGCCGGCAGAAGCGTTGCGGCCGACAAAGCCGCCGATCTCCCATCCTTTCGATTCGCTGCCGGTATGGGACACGCGGCCGCCTTCCACATAGCACTGCGCAATGCTGCCGTTGCTGCCATTGTACCCGACAAAGCCGCCCGCATAGGCATTGGACGCCGTGCTTTCAGAGATTATCTCGCAATCTATGACCGCACAGCCCGCCGCGGTTCCCTCATTGTAGCCGATAAGGCCGCCCAGGGCATTGTAGCGCATCCGCACCGAGCTGCCTTGTACCGTACAGTTTTGGATATTGCCCTTGTTGTATCCTGCTAGGATCCCTGTCCCCTTGGCCTTGGCATACGTCTCATTGGTATCCGTGACCGTGCATCCGGACAGCGTTACGTCCTTTACCGTCCCGTTCAGCTGCCCGAACAAGCCTGTGCATCCGCTGTCGCTCTGGATGGTCAAATTGGAGATCGTAAAGCCGCCGCCGTCAAACGTGCCGGTATACGGGGCGTCCTGGCTCCCCAGGGGCTGCGCCGTGTATCCAGCCATATCCACCGAAGCTGTCAGCCGTATGTCCTTTCCCGCATAGGCGGCAGGGTCGGCCAGCACAGCGGCCAAATCGTCCTCGCTTTGGATCAGCACCGTGCCTGTCCCGTCCGTCTGCAGCGCAGGCTGCGCCTGCCTCAGCGCCGGGGCCTCCGGCGTGTCCGCCGGCGCCGGCGTCGGTGTCTCCGGCGCTTGGCTCGCTGTCGGCTCCGCCGAAGGACTCTCCTTCGGCGCGTTGTCCGCCGGCTGTGCCTGTACGGCAGACGGCGTGGGCTGCGCCTGGCCTTCGCCCTGCGCCAGCGCCATCAGCGGCGTTTGCAGCACTGTCAGCAGCATGCACAGCGCCAAAAACCAGGACACGCGCCTGTTTCGTTTGCGTTTCATCTGTCTCCTCCTTTTCCCGCTTTTCCATAAGAAAAGCGCCGTTCGGCCCCGGCTGTACGGAGCAAACGACGCATTTTGGCATACGAAAAAGAGCAGACAGCCCCCTTTGACGACACAAAAAGCATCCCGTCCCCCTTGCCCAGGACCCGGCTTACACGCTATGGCAGGTCTCCTGACTCATGCTTTCTCCTCAAAAGCGCCTTCTCAGGCAATCTTTGCCCAATGGCCCTATGCTTTCTCGTAAGCATTTACAGTAATGGCTGTTGTGCAGGTTTTTCACCTGCTTCCCTTTTCAGAGGCTTCCCTCCACCATAGATGTTTGTCGTACCCAGTGTAATACGCCTGCTGCCCGGCGTCAATGTTTTCCATGCAAAAAGGCCGGTCTCCCGGCCTTTTGTCGTTCGTTTATTTTTCGCTGCCGGCTACATTTTTCACCAGCTCAAAAGCGCCGGTGGCTGCCAAGCCGCTGGCAAGGCCGCCCAAAAGGATCTGTGGGGTAAAGGCCCAGCCGCTGACCCAAGTATTCAGCAAAATGCCCAGCACCCCCATGACAAGCGGAATCCATTTGTTATCCAGCGGCAAAAAATGCTTGATGATATATCCTATGGCCAGGCAGATCGCCATTACAATGACGACTACATAGTCCGACAATGCTTCCATGCTGTTTCCCTCCTATCAAAAGCCTTTCGTCTTATTTCTATGCGTCTCTCTTGCGGCCTGCTCATCTGCCCGGATCGAAAAAAGGGCCTGTGCACGGCCCTTTGCGATAAAAACAGGCACAGCGCCCCCCATGTCTTGTTTGCCCCTGGCCAGAACCTCCTATTCTTGGCGCAGCCGGGGCCTATCGCCCAACGCCGTCCTATGCTCTGCCAATAGGCCGCATTGCCAGCGCTGTTTGTTGTAGGCCCCACCCCCTATTTCACAACGGCGGAAAGCTCCTAACATCTCCCCGCCGTTTGCTCTATATCGGTGCGCCTTCTCCCCTGGGCAAAAAGGCTAGGGAAAGCCTTTCTTTATTTATCCCCTTCATTGATCGCCCACAGCGCTGCCCGCATATATTGCT
>CAJLPK010000119.1 GCA_905208455.1 uncultured Bacillota bacterium | reverse complement strand
GGCCTCTATTGGGCGTACATCTGCCGTGGCCTTGGGGTTGACGCTGGCGGTAAACTGCATACCGGCTGCCTTGGGCGCGGGGCTGACGGGGCTGCCGCCGCACTGGCTTGGCGTAGCGATTGCAGCGTTTAGCTTTTTGACGGTAGGAATAGGGAATTTAACAGGAAGCCGCATACGGGAAAAAATGACGACGAGACTGCTGGATGTAATTTCAGCAGCCTGTATGGTTGGGATTGGGATCTTTGAAATATTTTGCTAAAAAAGCAGCGGTTTTTCCGCTGCTTTTTTATGTGTCAAAGATCAGTGTTGCAAGGACGAGCTCTGAACGAGAGCCAAGACGAAGGCGAGGCCCCCAGGTGCCGTATCCGGAAGAGACAACAGCGGTAAACCGGCCGCATTTCCATAGCCCAAAATCCGTTTCAAATTGACGCCGTGTTAACAGCGAGATGGGAAACATTTGTCCGCGGTGCGTATGCCCGGAAAACTGCACATCCACCCCGGCATCCGCTGCCTGTATAAGCTGGTTTGGCTGATGGTCGAGCATAAGAACCGGCTGTGCGGCATCGGCCCGGCACACGAGCTCATCCAGGCGCGCACGCGGCGCACCGGCGGTTTTGGAGAAACCATAGTCGGCCCGTCCAATCAGGGTATAGGATTCCAAAACATGCACAGCATCATCATACAGCACAGTAAGCCCACAGCTCTGAAAAAAAGCGATGGTTTCCTGTGTCGTAGCACCGCCGCGCACGTCATGGTTCCCAAGGCAAACATATACCCCGTGCGGCGCACTTAGGCTGCGAAGCGTGGCTTGTATTTTGTCGGCGTCGTGCAGTCCCGGCAGGCCGGAATCCAATAAATCGCCGGCAATTAAAATGAGATCCGGGGATAAGCGGCAGAGCGACTGGCACATGGATTGGAGCTGCTTACTGTCAATAGAGACTCCCAGATGCACATCCGATACCAGCGCCACGCGCAGAGAGGTCAATATCCCTGCCTTTTTATGCACATGGATTGTATATCGCGTTATATGTGGCCTGACGGCGCATAGAGTGCCCCAAATGAGCATAAGGGAAATGACTGCCAGGATAGCCAAAGAGGCGTAAAACAGCAAATGAGAAGGAAATATGAGGCCTCCCAGCAGAAAAAGAAGGCGCAGTACATCCAGCCCTGCAAACCCTATCAATAAGGGAAGCAGAGCGCCGGCCCAATGGCCGCCTACAGCGATGAGAAAACGCCGCAGCCAAAGAGGACATGCCCGCGCATTATGCCCTATTTGAAAAGAGATGCCTAGAAAAATCATAAGAAGGGCCACGGCCCAGAGAGGAAAGCGGCATACCGGGGCGAGTACCCAGGTATATAAGCGAAAGCCCAAATAGAAATGAGCTAGCACGAACGCAGCCCAAAAGGATATCGTTACGGTACGTCCCAATCTTGTCACCCTTTACCAAAAACCATATAGGACATAAAGCTGTTTTAGCAGCTGCCTTTATATTAACATAGGGACAATAGAATCTTCAATAAGGGGCCAAGCGGTAAAAATAGGCAGGGAAAAGGCCGGCAGGAAAGTGCCGGCCCTTCATAGGGATTGTATAGAGAAACGAGGGAGTGATGTTCTCCACTGTCGCAATTGACAGTCCGCACGGCATTTGTCGCTCAAATGCCGGCTATATCAACGGCATTGGGCAAAGCCCAGCCGCTCAAACGAATACAGTCTAGCAAGATTTAAAAAAACCGTCAAATAACAATTTATAAAAGAATAGGACGGCTCAGAGAAAAAATATTATTAATACGGTATAAAAAAATCTTTCTAAAAAAATAAGAAACATAGTTTTTATAAAGATTTTATACGATAATTGTGTAAAGGGAATTGCATTATTTAATACGGTTTGATAAAATAATTCGACAAATTTTACACAATCTTTTGGGAGGGAATGGCATGAACGATTCCTTTGACGCAAAGCAAATGGATGAGATTCTGGCAAAGCATGGTAGACAAGCAAGCAATATCATCGCCATCCTGCAAGACGTGCAGGAGACTTATCGGTACTTACCCAGGGAGATTTTCCCTTATCTTTCCAAAGAGCTGGGTATGACGACAGCCAACATATACAGCGTGGCGACGTTCTATGAAAACTTTTCGCTGGAGCCAAAAGGAAAGTACGTGATCAAGGTATGCAATGGAACTGCCTGTCACGTCCGCAAGTCCATTCCAATCTTGGAAAAGCTGAGAGAGACCTTGAATCTAAAGGAAGGGCAGGCAACTACGGACGATTTCGTCTTTACTGTGGAAACAGTATCCTGTCTGGGCGCTTGTGGTTTGGCGCCGGTGCTGATGGTCAATGATACGGTGCATCCGTCTATGACGCCGGAAAAAGTGGTGGCCTTGGTACAAGAGCTGCGGGAGGGCAAATGATGATGAGATTCCAAAACAGGCAGGAACTGGATCAAGCGCGCGCTGCATACAAAAAAGCGTTGGATCTGGAAACCAAGAAAATATTGATTTGTGCAGGGACTGGCTGCGTAGCCGGCGGTTCGCTGAAAATCTACGACAGGTTTTTAGAACTGATGCAGGAACGCGGCATCCGCTGTGAGGTGCGATTGGAAAAAGAGCCGCACGATGAATCTGTGGGCCTGAAAAAGAGCGGCTGCCATGGCTTTTGTGAAATGGGGCCGCTGGTCCGCTTGGAGCCGGGCGGATACTTGTATATCAAGGTAAAGCCGGAGGATTGTGAAGAAATTCTGGAAAAGACCGTGCTGGGCGATGAATACATCGAGCGCTTGGCATATAAGAAAAACGGGCAGGTCTACCGCCAGCAGGAGGAAATCCCTTTCTATAAAAAGCAGACGCGCAACGTCTTGGAGCACTGCGGCCATATCGACGCCAATTCCCTGGAAGAATACTTGGCGCTGGGTGGATACAGCGCGTTTGAAAAGGCGTTGTTTGATATGAACAGCGAAGAGGTCGTAGAGCAGGTGGAAAAGGCAAACCTGCGCGGCCGCGGCGGCGGTGGCTATCCGACGGGCCGCAAATGGGCGCAGGTAAGACGGCAGAACAGCGATGAAAAATACATCGTATGCAACGGAGACGAGGGCGACCCCGGCGCCTTTATGGACCGCAGCATCATGGAAGGCGATCCGCATCGCATGTTGGAAGGCATGATGATTGCTGGCATCGCGGTAGGGGCCAACAAGGGCTATATCTATGTGCGTGCCGAATACCCGCTGGCAGTGTCCCGTCTGCAAACGGCTATTGAACAGGCGGAAGCATACGGACTTTTGGGTGAAAATATTTTGGGCAGCGGCCATAGCTTTACCATCCAGATTAACCGCGGCGCAGGGGCGTTTGTGTGTGGGGAGGGCTCTGCTTTGACG
>CAJLPK010000118.1 GCA_905208455.1 uncultured Bacillota bacterium | reverse complement strand
TCTATCCGGACGAGATCCCGCCGCAGCGCGCAGCCGCGGCCTTCCGCCAGATGGAGGATGAGGACCCGCTTTTGCGCGTGGCCTTTGATGACCAAACACACCGCCTGCACCTTCAGCTCATGGGCAAAATACAGCTGGAGGTGCTGTCTGCCCTGGTGCCGCAAAGGTTTGGGTTTTCCGTTTCCTTCGGCCCCTGCCGCATCGTGTACCGCGAGACCATCGCCGCGCCCGTCTGCGGCTACGGCCATTTTGAGCCGCTGCGCCATTATGCCGAGGTGCATTTCCATCTGGCCCCCGCGCCGCGGGGCAGCGGCCTTTCCTTTGAAAGCGCCGTGCCCACCGATGTGCTGCCCTTACAGTTCCAGCGCCTGATCCGCACCCATATCTTTGAAGCGCCGCATCCCGGCGTGCTCACCGGCGCGGCGCTTACCGACGTGCGCATCACCCTCACCAACGGCCGCGCGCATGAAAAGCATACCGAGGGCGGCGATTTCCGCCAGGCTGTGTGCCGCGCCCTCCGCCAGGGCTTAGAGCAGGCGGATAATGTGCTGCTGGAGCCGTACTACGCCTTTACCCTCTCTTTGCCCCTTGCCGCCGTCGGCCATGCGCTTTCCGATTTGCAGCGGCGGCACGCCCGGTTTGACGCGCCAAAGCCGCAGGCAGCGGGCCGCTGTACCATCACAGGCCGCGGCCCTGCCGCCTGCTTGATGGACTATGCTGCCGACGTGGCCGCCTATTCCAAGGGAGAAGGGGCGCTGCAGCTTCGGTTTGACGGCTACGACCTCTGCCATGAACCGGAGGAGGCCATCCGCGCCTCCGGGTATGACCGGCGGGCGGACAGCCGCCACCCCTCCTCCTCTGTGTTTTGCTCGCACGGCGCCGGATATTCCGTGCCCTGGGACGAGGTCGCCGGCCATCTGCACTGCGAGCGCCGGCCGCTCCAGCCTCCGTCTGAATGATTTTTCATCCATCGGTTCGGTTGCTTTTCTTTCCTTTTTCCCGTTTTTTCTGTATACTATTATACGAAAAATTTCTTGCCCTCCGGCATCTTTGCGCCGGACGGCTCAAAAGGAGTCCTGCCCTCTTATGAAGCAAACACGCGACCCCCGTTCGCGCCAGCAAAAGTTTTTGAAATATTTTTCCCTGTTCGTCTATCTGTCCCTGGTGGGCTCTATCATCTTTATCATCGTGCGCATCTTTTTAGCGCCGGCATCCCTGCCGGCCGGGGCGGGCGAGGGCGAACGGCTGAAAAGCGATTATGTCCTGATGCTGCTCCAGTGCATCCTAGGCGTCGTCGTGCTGATGCTGCCCAGCATCCTGGCCAAGCGCTTCCGCCTGGAGATCCCCTCCATGATGCTGATTCTGTTTGTCTTGTTTTTATACTGTGCGGTATACTTGGGAGAGGTACAGGATTTTTATTATAAAATCGCCAACTGGGATACCATCCTGCATTGCTTCAGCGGCGGCATGCTGGGCACGCTCGGCTTTTCCGTCATCGCGCTTTTCAACAACAGCGACCGCATCCCCGTCAACCTCAGCCCCATTTTCGTTGCGTTCTTTGCGTTTTGCTTTGCCATGATGCTGGGCGCCATCTGGGAAATCTATGAATTTACCATCGACGGGCTGATGCAGCTGAATATGCAAAAATACGCGCTGGAAAACGGCGTGGCGCTTGTGGGCCGCGCAGCGCTCATCGATACCATGAGCGACCTGATTGTAGACGCCGTGGGCGCGTTTGTCATCGCCGTCATCGGCTATATTTCCACCAAATACAAAAAAGGCTGGCTGGAAGCGCTCATCATCACGCGCAGGCGTGACCATGCAGACGCCAAGAGCACTGCTTCCGGCTCCGAGCGATAATTTTTTTCAGGAGAAAACCCTACCATGCAAAGAAAAGTCATTCTCAGCGCAGACAGCTCCTGCGACCTGGGCCCTCAGCTCATAGAGCAGCACCATGTGCACCTTTTTCCCTTCACCATCCTTTTGGACGGCAAAGCCTATACCGACGGCCAAGACATCACGCCGGATGATCTGTACCGGGCCTGGTGGGAAAAAAAGCTGCTGCCCAAGACCGCCGCGGTCAACGTCGCCCAATACGACGAGCATTTCCGCCAATGGACAGAGCAGGGCTATGATGTCATCCATATCTCTCTGGGCTCCGCCCTGTCCTCTGCGCACCAAAACGCGCTGCTGTCCGCCCGGCAGTTGGGGCATGTGTATGTCATTGATTCGTGTAGCCTCTCCACCGGGGCCGGGCTTTTGGTGCTCCAGGCCGCGGACCGCATCCGGCAGGGCCTGCAGGCCGAGCGCATCTATCAGGAGGTCAAAGCGCTGACGCCCAAGGTGCAGGCCAGCTTTTTATTGGATACGCTGGAATTTATGCACGCGGGCGGGCGCTGCTCCGCCATCACCCGTCTGGGCGCCAATATGCTGCATATCAAGCCCTGCATCCAGGTGCACGCGGATGACAACGGCAGCATGGGCGTGGGCAAAATGTACCGCGGCAAGCTCGTACGCTGCCTGAAGCGCTATGTAGAGGATGTGCTCGCAAGGCCGGACAGCATCGATACCAGCCGCGTATTCATCACCCATTCCGGCATCGACGCAGCCATCCTCGATATGGTGCGCCAGACCGTCGCCTCGCTGGCAGATTTTCAGGAAACCTGCATCACCCGCGCAGGCTGCACCATCTCTTCCCACTGCGGCCCCAATACGCTGGGCGTCCTGTTTTTGAAGCGATAAAAGCCAAGCGGCAGGCCAGACGCCCGCCGCTTTTTTCACGCCAGCCCGCGATACCGCCCGCTTCCTCAAGCCTGCTGCCAGCCTGCCGGTACCGACGGCGGCTGAAACGGCGAATCCCCCTGTCCCCTTATTTTTTGAAATACAGCGCAAGCCCCAGCGCGCAATAGGGACAGGCCCTCAGGCGAAAGGCCCAAAATATGCCTGTGCCTGCCAGCAGCGCAAGCATCCTCCGCCCCTTGGCTGATGCGTTTGATTTGCGGCAATGCTTTCATCTTTCCTCTCCCTGCTTGTTTTTTTGTCAAAATTATTTCATAATAGAGAATAGAGACATCTGCGATATAACATTGTATTCCATTGCCGTTGATAGAATTTCAATAGGAGCATCTCCTATTTTCTGTTTTTAGTAGCTTTTGATTTTGGAGGGTTTCTTTATGTACGACTATCATATCCACTCCTACCACAGCGCAGACGGCCGGCAGTCCCTGCGCGAAATCGCCCTGGGCGCGATCCATAACGGCCTGGATGAGATCTGTATCACGGCACACTACGATTATGATTTCCCGCTCGCGCCGCACTTAAATTTCCTCTGCGATTTGATCGACTATGTGGAGGATGTGGAACGGTATGCCGCTCGGTTTGCCGACCAGCTCATCATCAAAACCGGCGTGGAGATCGGCATGCAGGCGGGCCGGGACGATGTCTTTGCCGCCACGCGGC
>CAJLPK010000117.1 GCA_905208455.1 uncultured Bacillota bacterium | reverse complement strand
GGCCCGGCGGTCAAGCCGGTGGCGCTTCGGATGGTCTATCAGGTAGCGCAGGCGGTCAGCGTGCCGGTCATCGGCATGGGCGGCATAGACAGCGGCCTGGATGCGCTGGAATTTATGCTGTGCGGCGCCAGCGCCGTGCAGGTGGGCATGGCCAATCTGTACGATCCGTATGCCTGCGTGCGCATTGCCGGGGAGATGGAAAGGATTTTGGCGGAGGAGGGCCTGTCCTCCGTGCAGGAGATCATAGGGCAACTGAGAGTTTAGGAGGCAGAGAAGATGGATAGAGCAGAAATGGAACGCATTTTCAAACAAACGGGCTTGATGCTGGAAGGGCATTTCCTTTTGACCAGCGGCCGCCACAGCAATCGGTATATGCAGTGTGCCAAGCTGTTTCAATATCCGGAATACAGCGAGATGATCTGCAAGGACTTGGCCGGCCGTTTTGCCGGGCAGAGGATCGATTTGGTGGTAGGCCCTGCGCTGGGCGGCATCATCATGAGCTATGAAATGGCGCGCCAGTGTAAGGTACCCAACATTTTTGCAGAGCGCGAGAACGGTGTGATGACGCTGCGCCGCGGCTTCTCTATCCCGGAAGGCGCCAAGGTGCTGGTGGTGGAGGATGTCGTGACCACCGGCGGCAGCGTGCGCGAGGTCATGGATATCGTGGCCGAGGCCAAGGCGGAGGTGGTCGGCGTCTGCGTCGTGGTAGACCGCAGCGGCGGCAAGATCGATTTCGGCGTGCCGTTTGAGGCCGCGTATGAAACGGAGATCCAATCCTATGAGCCGTCCCAGTGCCCGCTGTGCGAGCAGGGCCTGGAGCTGGTAAAGCCAGGCAGCCGAAAACTAAAATAAAAGGTCATACCGCCATCATACAATAGGGGAGCGCGTTGTCCGCCTCCCTTATTTTGTCCCCTTTGTTTAAGGAGCATAAAAAATGAGCAAAACAGGGAAAACAGCAGCAATGCTGGCCGCAGCGGCAGGGATCATTTTCTTTATCATTCCGCTATTCGATAAATGCTTGGGATGGTTTGGCTGCGCCTTTCGTCCCTGGGTGCTGTCGCTGGGCATTGGGCTTCCGCCAGCGCTGTTCGTTGCGGCGGTTTTGATTGTAATGGGTGGCGCAATCAAAAACACCGTTGCCGATAAGGGGGAAGAAAGCTCTGTGGTGGTAAAGACGATAGAAACCTTCGTTTTGTTGATCGCAACAGGCTTCCTTTGCCTTGGGATCGGTGGCATTGGCGTGATTTTATATGGGTTTTCTTATACGCCGGAATATGTTGCAGAAAAAGGCGGGCAAAAGGTGGTAGTGGTGGAGGATAGCTTTCTGGGAGACGCCAGCGTGTATGAGTATGCCTATAAAAATGCATTTGTTATGGGGGATAAGGCGCTGTGCTGTGAGGACGACGTCGTAAAAATGCAGGAGCTTTTCATAGAAGATGCGGGCACGGGGGCAGTCCGTGCATGGATGGAATAGCGAAAGAAGCCTGTGAAGGGGGAACGCGATGAAAAGCAGATGGATCATGTTGGCAGTCTGCGGCGGCGGGGCCGCAGGGCTATGTGTGCTGGGCGCACTCGGCAGCGCCTTGCTGGGGCTGTGGGGCTACGCCTTTCGGCCCTGGGTTGCAACGGCCGGCTTTGTGGTGATTCCGCCCCTGCTGATTGCGGCGCTGCTCATTGGCGTGAGCATCCTCATCACGAAATCCGGCGAAAACAAAGCGCAAGGACAAACCCCTGCGGCGCTGCATTGGCTGGGCAGCGCGCTGATGCTGTGTGTCGCCGCGGCCCTCTCTTGGGGCATGCTGCAATTCGGGCTGCTCGGCCTTGCGTTTTCGCATGACCCGGAGCACGTGGTGCAGCGCGACGGGCAGAAAATGCTGGCGGTGGTCAACAGCTTTTTGGATGTCAATGTCGAGTATCATGCGTATCGAAATGCGTTTATCATGGGCAAGCAAACCCTAATCTACGAATATTACGGCAGCGGCGGGTACGATCCGTTTGAAAGAGAACAGAGGCCGGAGCCCTTGGAAACGCATGATTTCAGAGAATAAAAAAGCGCCTGTATGGTACAGGCGCTTTTTGTATGCTTTACCGCTGGCTCAGCACTTCCTTGGTATAGGCATGGATGGTCTTCATCCAATCCGGGCCGGCAGGAACCCCCATCCGGCGGCAGTATTCCGCCCATACGTCGGTAAACGGGAAGGTCTTGATTTCCTCCTGCATGGCCAAAAGCTCGGTAAACCGGCCTTCATCCTGCAAGGCAGCCAGCGAGGCATGTGGGATGAGCAGCGCATACAAAAGGGCCTTTTGGATGTTGCGTGCGCCAATGACCCAGGCCGCCACGCGGTTGATGGAGGCGTCAAAATAATCCGAGCCGATGATGACGCGGTCCAGCGCGTCGCAGGCCACGATCTCGCGGCACATTTCCTTCAAAGAATCGTCCAACGCGATGACATGGTCGCTGTCCCACCGCACGCCGCGCGTCAAATGCAGCGCTACCTTCTCGCTGAACAGCAGCAGGGAGGATAATTTATCCGCACACGACTCGGTAGGATGGAAATGCCCGTTGTCGATGAGGTACACTAAATCGTTTTTGGCGGCATAATTCATATAAAATTCATGCGAGCCTACGGTATAGGATTCCACCCCGATGCCAAACAGCTTGGCCTCCATGCAGTCGATGACGCAGGAGGGGTCTACCTTCTGGGCATAAATTTCATCCAGCGATTCCTTTAAGCGCCTGCGGGGGCCCATGCGGTCAGCCGGCATATCCTTGAGCCCGTCCGGGATCCAGACGTCTACCAGCGACGGCGTGCCCAGCTCCTTGCCGAAATACTCCGCGATTTTGCGACAGGCCTTGGTATGGTCGATCCAAAAACGCCGCACCTCGGGGTCGGGGCTGGAGAGCGTCAGCCCGTCTTTTACCATCTCGTGGGAAAAATAGGTGGGGTTCATGTCCAAACCCAGCCCGCGCGGCCTGGCATACTCCACCCAGGCTTGAAAGTGCTCCGGCAAAAGCGCGTCTCGGTCCACTTTTTGGCCGCCTGTTACGGCATAGACGGCGTGCAGGTTCAGGCGTTTTTTCCCTGGGATCAGGGAAAAGGCGGTGTCCAGATCCTGCATCAGCTCCTCCGGCGTGGTTGCCCTGCCGGGAAAGTTGCCGGTGGCCAGAATGCCGCCGGAGGTGCCGCCGCGGTTCTCAAAGCCGGTCAGGTCGTCCCCCTGCCAGCAATGGATGGAAACCGGCAGGCGGGACAGTTTTTCTATGGCCTGCTCCGTATCCACCCCAATGGCCTGGTATTGCTGCTGCGCGTATGTATATCGCTCCGACATCATGGTAGATCCCCTCCTCAACGTGACAAAAAAGTTACCTTTATTATACGGCATGGCCCGGGAGCATGCCAAGAACCAAAACACCGGATTTTGCGTAGTATATAGCAAACACAAGGTAAGGAGGAACAAAAGATGATGTTTCGCAGATGCTGCCCGCCTTACGGCCGACAGCCGCATCCACATACATGCCGGATGACAGGGCAGGGCGATGGAAGAACAGCCCGGCGCTGTGCCGTACAGCAGGCGCCGCAGGGACACCTGGCCATGGTACAGCAGCCCCCTGCTGCCT
>CAJLPK010000116.1 GCA_905208455.1 uncultured Bacillota bacterium | reverse complement strand
TTCTTAACTTCAGATACTCTGGTGCTCCGGCTCTGCCGGCATGGCGGCTTCCTCTGCCTGGGCAGGCGCCTGCCCCTGTCTTTTTTCCCTGCGCCGCCGGGCCAGCCCAGAGCAAAGGCGCAGCACCTCGCACAGCGCCAGCGTAACAGGCACTGCCAGCGCACAGGGCAGCGCATCCTGGCCGCTGCCCAGGGTCATAGAGCCCCAGGCCTGCGGCAGCACAGCCAGCAGATATTTCAATAACCCTGCCCCATAATAGCCCAGGAGTGCGCAGGTCAGGGCGGTGTGGTGCTCCCCGCAGAACAACAGCGCCGAGAGAATACAGGCGGCAAACACAATCCATGGCGCACCATGGAAAAGAATATCCGTCAGCGATTCGGTGATCTGCCCCATCAAAAAGCCGATGAGCACGGTAAGCACAATATACGCGCCCACGTACCGGCGCTTGCCGTGCGGCCCCTGGGCGAGCAGCAAAATGCCGCCTGCCAGCGGGATAAAAAAACCGCCGGGGCTGACATACAAGCGCGGCAACAGCTGCACATCCTCAAACACGGAAAAAAACATCGCCAGCAGACAGAAGATACCCGCGACCGCGGGATGGATGCGCGCCCGTCTCAGCGGGCCGGACACAGCGCCCGTCACGCATAGTAAAAACATGCAAAGATAGAGATTCAAATACACAGGCATTTGGCCGCCTCCTTTTGGTCTTATCCTTGCCAAAACGCGGCCTATTTATCAGCTTTTCCTTATTTGGAGCGTATACCTACTGTTTTGGGCAACGAGAAAGAGCGGATGAGTACGGCGCTTTCCCGCTGCCTCTTCCCGCCAAAGCAGCCAGGTATGCAGTCTGCGCCGCCACAGATCCGGGACAAGGATGCTGCCATCACCCGCCGATGGTATGCGGATACAGAGCCCAACGCCGTGTTTGCCCTAGAACAGCAGGGCTCTTGCCCTGCTTGCGGGCCTCGTCCTCTGCAGGCCGCACCGAAAGCTGCCCTTTTGCCCTATGAAAAGCGCGAGGGCGGCCCAGCGTTTTCCGCGCTGCGCTGCCCGTCGGGCAATCTGACGATGCCTCTGTCCTTTGGAGGAAAATGCATCCAAGCCCTGCAGGTTGTCTAACCGCGGCCCTTGCAGCAAATACAATACCGCCGCAGAGCGAATCTCTGCGGCGGCTGTCTCTTATGCTTCTGTTTTGTCTGCCTTGGGCAGGGTCACGATAAACGACGAGCCCTTGCCCACCTCGCTTTTTACCTGGATGTCTCCCTGCATGCTCATCACCACATGCTTGACAATGGCCAGCCCCAGCCCGGTACCGCCGGTCGCGCGGCTGCGCCCTTTATCCACACGGTAAAAGCGCTCAAACAAGCGTGGAATATCCTTTTCCGCAATGCCGATGCCGGTATCGCTGACCACGATTTTGACCTGTTTTTCATCGGAGGACAGCCGTATGTTCACCTGCCCGCCCTCCGGCGTATAGTTGATGCCGTTGGCGACCAAATTCATCAGCATCTGCTGCACCTTATCCCCCTCTCCCATGCAGAAGGCGATGTGGTTGGGGTCCTGCTCTAAGGTAAGCTCTATGTGCTTTTTCTGTGCGTTTTTGCTTAATAGCTCCACTACATCGCTGGCCTTTTGCAGCACATCAACGATCTCCGGCATGCTGGGGCGGTAGCTTTCCAATTCCGACACATACAGGATATCCGAAATCAGGCGCGTCAAGCGGTCTGTTTCCGCGGAAATGATGTGCAGAAACCGCTTGGCATGCTCCGGGTCGTCTACCCCGCTTTCCAGCGTTTCCACAAAGCCCTTGATGCTGGTCAGCGGGGTTTTTAATTCATGCGAAACATTGGCAGCAAACTCTGTGCGGATATTCTCCAGCCGCTTTAGCTCGGTGATGTCCTCCAATACGGCCACAGCGCCGGTAGTGACCCCGTTTTGCCTTAAGCGCGAGCCGCGGATACGCAAAATCTTTTTCTGCCTGGTCACGCCGAAGCCATAAGAGAGCGTGATCTCCTCGCGGATTTTGTTTGTGCCCTCCAAGGTGCGCTTGAAAAAGCTTTCCAGCTCCTGTTTGCCCGTTGCCACAAATAGGCTTTGCCCTACTGCAGACCAGCCAATCCCCAGCACCTGGCGCGCGGCTGTGTTGGTCATGATGACTTTCAGGTCAGAATCCACCGCCACCACGCCGTTTGTCATGGCCTCCATGATGGCTTGCAGCTTCCCGTTGTCCGCTGCCAGCGTTTCATTGGTTTCCACCAGCGCTGTGGACATGGAATTGAAGGCATGGGCCAGCACACCCATCTCGTCGCGGTAATTGGTACGGATCTTGCGCCCGTACTGCCCGTCGGCATATTCCTTGGCCACCGCGGTGATCTCGTTGATGGGCGACAGGATCACCGTTGTCATCCGCCAAGCCAGCACCAGCAGGCCGGCCAGGCATACGCTGAGCAGGAAGAAGATTTCCCAGGCTGTTTGGCGGTTGGCTGCCAAAATGTCGTCCACCTGAACGCTCATGCGCACGACCATCGAGCCGTCCTCCGTGGCCACCGCCGCATAGGACAGGGTGCTGTCCATGGTATCGGAATGGCGCTGTGCGGTGCCTGTGCCTGTTTCAAAGGCCTGCTTTACCTCCTCGCGCTCCAGGTGGTTCTGCTCCTCGCTCCCGTCCGGCAGCGCAGGCTGCCGGTACCATACGGTGCCATCCTTTAGGATCAGCGTGACATTCATCCCCGAAGCATCGGCCACGGCATCTGCCGCATGGCGCATAGAGATCTCATCCTGCTCGGCCGCAATGATCCTTGCATTGGTCATCAGGTTTTGCTGTATGGCGCGTTCGCTGGCATTGTTGATGCGCACCGTGGCCAAATATCCCACTAAAAACGTCATCAGCACAGCGATGGCCGCTGTGCCGATAAAGATCCTCCGTTTCATTCCTTCTCCATTTCATTGAACATATAGCCCAAGCCGCGCACCGTTTCGATGTGCCGGCCCAAATCGCCCAGCTTTTGGCGCAGATGGCGGATATGTACATCCACCGTGCGCGTTTCTCCGAAATACTCATACCCCCAGACCTTATTGAGCAGCTGGTCACGGTTTAGGATACGGCCCTTATTTTGGATCAGCGTACGCAGCAATTCAAATTCCTTTAACGTCAGCTGCAGCCGTTCCCCATCCGCCATGGCATGATACGTCGTTAGATCCAGCGTGATGCCGGCTGCGGACAGCTGGGTGGGCTGTTCCTCTTGCTTATGGGCGCCGGATCTGCGCAGCAGCGCCTTGACGCGCGCCACCAGCTCCCGTACGCCGAAGGGCTTGACCACATAATCATCCGCACCCATTTCCAGGCCCAGCACCTTATCAATCTCATCGCCCCTGGCCGTGAGCATGATGACGGGAATGCCGGCTGTTGCCGGCTCGCGTTTCAGCCTGGTGCAAACCTGGAGCCCGTCGATATCCGGCAGCATCACATCCAATAAAATCAGGTCCGGATGAAATTCCACTGTTTTGCTCAGCGCTTCTTCCCCGGTCTCGGCTGTTTCCACCTCGTAACCCGCTTCTGTCAGGTTATAGGAAATCAGTTCCAGGATGTGCCGTTCGTCATCCACGGCCAGAATCTTTTGTTTCGCCATGCGGCGCTCTCC
>CAJLPK010000115.1 GCA_905208455.1 uncultured Bacillota bacterium | reverse complement strand
TCCTCCATGCAGTGCGCGGCCAGTTCCTTGTGGTCCGCCGTGTTCAGGTACCGCGCCGGGATGATGACGTCGGTATCCACATTGTCTCCGTATTTATGTACCCTGCCCTGTGCTTTCATCTGCTCTTTCCTCCTTACAGCTCTTCCGGGCCCGCGATTCTGCCCAGCACTGCGCTGGCCGCCGCCACCGCCGGGCTGGCCAGGTATACCTCGCTGTTCACATGGCCCATGCGCCCTACAAAGTTGCGGTTGGTCGTGGCCACGGCGCGCTCGCCGTCCGCCAAAATGCCCATATAGCCGCCCAGGCACGGCCCGCAGGTCGGCGTGGATACCGCGCAGCCCGCCTCGATGAATGTTTCCAAATACCCCAGCTTCATCGCATCCATATAGATTTTCTGCGTCGCCGGGATGACGATGGCGCGCACATGCTTTGCCACCTTACGGCCCTTTAGGATCTCCGCCGCCGCCTTCAAGTCGCTCAGCCGCCCGTTGGTGCAGGAGCCGATGACCACCTGGTCGATCCTCACATCCCCCACCTCGTCGATGGTCTTGGTGTTTTCCGGCAGGTGCGGGAACGCCACCGTCGGCCGGATGGCGGCTAGGTCGATGTCAATCACCCTGTCATACACCGCATCCTCGTCCGCTTCATACACGGTAAACGGGCGGTCAACCCGGCCCTTTACATATTCGAGCGTGATTTCATCCACCGCAAAAATGCCGTTTTTCGCGCCCGCCTCAATCGCCATGTTCGCCATGCACAGCCGGTCCTCCATCGAAAGGCTCTTTAGCCCCTCGCCGGAAAACTCCATCGACTGGTACAGCGCGCCGTCCACGCCGATTTGGCCGATGATGTGCAAAATCACATCCTTGCCGGAAACATACCGGCCCAGCTTTCCCGTCAGGTTGAATTTAATCGCCCCCGGCACCTTGAACCATGCCTCGCCGGTGGCCATGCCGGCCGCCATGTCCGTAGAGCCTACGCCGGTGGAAAACGCCCCCAGCGCCCCGTATGTGCAGGTGTGCGAGTCCGCGCCGATGATGCATTCGCCCGGGCCCACCAGCCCCTTTTCCGGCAGCAGCGCGTGCTCCACGCCCATATCGCCGGTATCGTAAAAGTTGACGATGCCCATCTTCTCCGCAAAATCACGGCACTGCTTTGCCTGCTCGGCCGCCTTGATGTCCTTGTTCGGCACAAAGTGATCCATCACCAAGGAGATCCTTTCCCTGTCGAATACGCCGGTAAAGCCCGCCTTTTCAAACTCATTGATCGCCACCGGCGAGGTGATATCGTTGCCCAGCACCATATCCAGCTTGGCGTTGATGAGTTGCCCCGCCTCCACATGGTCCAGGCCCGCATGCGCCGCCAGGATCTTCTGCGTCATTGTCATACCCATAGTCCGTCTCTTCCTTTCCCTGCTTTTGCCGTTCTTATTGTACCGTATAAATCTTGTTGATGCCATTGACATACGCCAAAATCGAAGCCTCGATGATGTTGGTGGAAAGCCCGCGGCCCGTCACGGTGTGCCCGTCCTTATACAAACGCACCACGACCTCGCCCAGCGCGTCCTCCCCCTCGGTGATGGCCTGGATGCTGTACGTTTTCAATTCCACATCCGACCCCACGATTTTTTCCACCGCCGAGAACGCCGCGTCGATAGGCCCATCCGCCTTGACCACCGCCTCCTTCAGCTCGCCGTCCTTGGTCAGGCATACCGTCGCCATCGTCTGGATGGCAGAGCCGCTGCTGATGACAAAGCTTTCCAATTCATACACCGGCATCACGATGGTTTTCTGCGTGGACACCAGCGCCTCTATATCGCGGTCCGTCACCGTCTTTTTCCTGTCCGCCAGCTCCTTAAAGCGCGCAAACGTCTTTTCCAGCGCCTCGCCCTCTACCTCGTAGCCCAGCTCATTGAGCCGCTCGGCAAAGGCGTGCTTGCCGGAATGCTTGCCCAGCACCATCGTCGTCTGCGCAATGCCCACGCTTTCCGGCGTCATGATCTCATAGGTATTGCGGTTGGCCATCATCCCGTGCTGGTGCACGCCGGATTCGTGCGCAAACGCGTTGGCCCCCACGATGGCCTTGTTGGGCGCAATGGGCACGCCCGTGATGGAGGAAAGCAGCTTACAGGTCTTGTAAATCTGCTTGGTGTCTATGTTACAGTCCATCCCGTAGAAATCGCGGCGCGTCTTTACGCCCATCACGATCTCCTCCAAGCTGGCGTTGCCTGCGCGCTCGCCAATGCCGTTGATGGTGCATTCCACCTGCGTGGCCCCCGCCTTGACGGCCGCCAGCGAATTGGCCACTGCCAGGCCCAGGTCGTCGTGGCAGTGGGTGGAAATGTCCACGTTTTCCACGCCCTCGACATGCTTTACCAGGTAATCAATCATGTCAAACATTTCCTGCGGCGTGGCATACCCCACCGTATCCGGCGCGTTGATGACCGTTGCGCCCGCCTTCACCGCCACGGAAAACGCCTTAGCCAAAAACGCCTTGTCGCTGCGCGAGGCATCCTCTGCGGAAAACTCTACGTCCGGGCATAGGCTCTTGGCATAGCCCACCATCTCCTCGATTTGGGCAAGCACCTGCTCGCGCGTCATGCGCAGCTTGTATTCCATATGGATGTCGCTCGTCGCCAAAAACACATGGATCACCGGGTGCTTGGCGTTTTTCACCGCCTCATAGGCGCGGTCGATGTCCTTTTTCAGCGCGCGCGCCAGGCTCGCCACCTTGGCATGCTCGATGACGCCCGCAATGGCCTGCACCGCCGCGAAATCATCCGGCGAAGAAATCGCAAACCCCGCCTCGATGATGTCCACGCCCAACCGATCCAGCTGACGCGCCATCTCCAATTTTTCCGGCAGGTTCATGCTGCATCCGGGGGACTGCTCCCCGTCGCGCAGCGTGGTGTCAAAGATCTTGATTTGTTTTTGCATGTCGTCTGCTCCTTTTCTCTGCTGGGTTTTGCGGATAAAAAAAGCCTCCGTCTCTGTGAAAGAGACGAAGGCATCGCTCCGTGGTACCACTCTTACTTGGCAGCTTGGCTGCCCGCTCGTTCTCAGCATCGGCCCAAAAGGGCGAATGCGCCTGCCTGTCTGGTAACGGCCAGGAACCCGTCCTTCCTACTTGCCGTGCGGCGTTCAGTCGGCTGCTAAAGGGTGAGTAGGCGCGCCTCCCGTACTGCCTTGCACCGCCCGGCAGCTCTCTGCAACTGGAAAAAGCCCGTCTGTTCCCTCTCAAAGCATTTTGCAATGAAATTAGTATTATGATACGCTTGCCGGCCGCGTTTGTCAAGGGTTTTTTCCGCCCAGTGGGCGGGGCCATGTCCGGCCTGTGCTCTTGTATTCATCCTGCTCTGTGCCCCGGGGAAACCCTTTGTCCAATGTCATCTGTCCTTTTCCGCCCAGTGGGCGGGGCTTGCTTTTGTATAAAGCCTATCCTCTGCCCTGAGGATAAGCCTTGCTCTTTGTTTCCCGCCCAGCAGGCGGCACCCTGCCCGGCCCTTCCCTGCGCTTGGCATATTGCCTGCCCTAAAAAGCAGCTTTTCCCTTTGCCTTTCTTGTTTCCCGGCTAGCAGTAAATATGATATAGTATTGCCAGCAATCTCCGGGAAGGGAGTAAGCAAATGGCAGCAGTCCTGGCCGTTTGCTGTGGAGGTCGAAGGAAACCCGCGGTATTTCAAGAGCCCGGAGGCTGACCCTATCCC
>CAJLPK010000114.1 GCA_905208455.1 uncultured Bacillota bacterium | reverse complement strand
TGTGCCATTTTCGCGGCAACGGGGCCATGCAAAAGGTCAGGGTGCATTCGCTCAAAGCTGCCTATTTCCAGCCCGTATTTCTCAGCTTTACGCAAAAGCTGAGCGGAGGGCAGTTGCTTTGCATAATCATGCAAAAGTGCCGCCGTACAGGCCTTATCCTCCGCCACGCCATATAAGCGTGCCAGCTGCATCGCCGTCATCTCTACCCCCAAAGTATGCTGCATGCGATGATGCGACAGCTTTTGCGACACTATCTTCCGAATCGTAGCATTATTGGGCATGGTACACCTCATGTTCCAGCAGATACTGCTCCACGGCCTTGGGCACATACTGCGAGATTGGCTGGCCGCTGAGCAAGCGCCGACGGATCTCCGTGGAGGATACATGCGGTATTTTGCAGGCGCTGATATGGATCTTGGCCCCGTAGGTCTGCTCCATATACTGCTTTGCCTTCCATGTCTTTTCCGCATCCATACCATCTCGGAAAAAAGCGATGAAATCACATAGCGTACAAACTTTATCAATTTCTCGCCAGTTTGGCAAATCACACAGCGTGTCCGCCCCTATGATAAAAGAATACAGCGCAGGTTTTCTGGAATGAAGCTGGTATAGAGTATCCACGGTATAGGTTGTCCCCCTTCGGTCAACTTCCATCGGAGAGATGCAAAGGCCGGGCTCTGTTTCCACAGCACAGCGTAGCATAGCCAAGCGGTGGACTGCGCTGGCAATCTGCTCTCCCTCCTTATGCGGCGGCTGGCCTGTGGGGATGAGCACAACCCGCTCCAAGCCGTATTCCGACAAAGCCATCCGCGCCATCATCAGATGGGCATTGTGCACGGGATTGAATGTCCCTCCCAAAATGCCAATACGAGCTTTTTCAAAGCGAATCTGCAATGAAGAAGCAAAGGTGATTTGCGTTTCCGTAATACTCTCCTCCTAATGGTTTTATTATAAACGACAACCTGCAGCAAATGCAAAATAATCGAATAAAAATGTCTAAGATTTCCATATATGGCAATACTATCCGTAGCAAGGGAGGAATGTACAGATATGGAAAACCGGCAGTTACGTCAATATTATCGGCAAACGCTTTACGGAAACCGTAGCCTTTTGGCCAGAGCGATTGACTTTCTCGCTCTGCGTCTGGTTATTTTTGCCGCGCTCTACGTATTTACCTTAATGCAAACAGCCCATGTACTATTATCCGCCATTCTAGCCGTGACAGGCACGCTGATGGCCACCTGCGCCATTGCACTGTGGAAAAGCATCCGGTTGGATAAATACATTGAACAAAAACGCACAGACCTTTCCCGTGAATATCTCTTTGAAAAAATCGTGCTGCTGCCGCGAAAGCGTTTTTTGCTGCTCATCAAACAACTGGTGCGGCATATGGGGTATCGCGTGGTTTGCGAGCATCCCCTGGGGCTGTTATGCGAAGCCAACGAAAACTCCGCCTTTATCCTAGCCCTGCAAAATCATCCGGAAAACAAAATCAGTGTACAGCAGCTTTTAGACAGCTATCGAGAGATACGGCAGTTGGGCGTTGATGAATGCCTTATCATCGCGACCGCTCCATTGACGGACAGCGCACATGCATTTCTTCATGAGCTTCAAGGCCTTCAATGCCAAGTACTCAACCGGCAAAAGATTTTGGATTTGGCCCAGCGCCAAGGCCTGCTGCCCAATGCTGCGGAGGTAGAGCAGGCGCTTTTGGAAAAGCTGGAAGAAAAGCGCATCAGCCTAAAAAAGCTAAAACGCGAAGCGCTGCATGCTTCGCGTATAAAAGCCTATGTTTCCTGCGGCGCCATTCTGTTTGCGGCCGCGTTTATCACAGGGCAACGCCTCTACTATCCTTTGATGGGATCGCTTTGCTTCTTCCTGGCGTTTGTGGCATACTATACCGACCATAAAGCGGCCCTGGCGAAGCCAAAAAAAGCGCATGCAAGATAGCCCCTTATGCCTTAGGAAGCTGTATTTTTGGTTCTTTATGGTTAGGGCGGTACAGCGTAAACTTCCGGCCGATGGCCTGCACAGGCTCTGCGCGTACCGCTCCGCAAAGCTGCGCAAGCACTTCCTTTGCGGACAACGGGCAGTTTTCCTGCACACTGCCCTTTACCAACTCCCGCGCTTCCAGCGCATCTGAAACCTGCTCTACTAAATTTTCTGTGATGCCGGCCTTCCCCACATACACGATGGGTTCAAGCTGATTGGTCATGGATCGTAAATATGCCCTTTGCTTGCTTGTAATCATAATGCTTCCCCTATTCTACAAATTCAAATTCATAGCCCGCCATCAAAACGGTATTTCCGTCCCGGGCGCCTTTTTCCCGCAGGGCTGCAATGATGCCCTGCTTTTCCAGCTGCTCGCCAAAATATCGAATGGAATCGCGGTCGTTTGGATACATCCGGCGGATGATTTCCTCCGCCAAATCTCCCTGCACCTCAAAATAATCCTCTGATAGCTTTTCCACTGTAAAGGTCTTTTGCTGCCACAGCATGCTTTCATCAAAGGTTTCCGGCTCCAATGCTACAGGCGGCAGCGCGTCCACCATCTCCGCCGCACAGCGAAGCATTTCCTTTAACCCTTTGTGGGCAGCAGCAGATACCGCGAATACCTTCACGCCTTTAGGCTCCAGTTCCGCTTTGAGCCGCCGGATATTCTCCTCCGCCATCGGCAAATCCGCCTTATTGGCCGCTACGATCATGGGACGTTTGGCCAGTGCCTCATTGTATTGCGCCAGCTCCTCCATAATGGTCCGATAATCTTCCAAAACATCGCGCCCCTCCAGCGCAGAGGCATCAATGACATGAATCAATACCCTCGTACGCTCGATATGGCGCAAAAATTCATGGCCTAAGCCTTGTCCGCTGCTGGCGCCCTCGATAAGCCCCGGAATATCCGCCATGGTATATGAGCGCCCATCTATTTGCAAAACGCCTAAATTGGGAGAAAGCGTCGTAAAATGATAGTCTGCAATTTTGGGATTTGCACGGGTAACGGCTGCTAAGGTTGTGCTCTTTCCTACATTGGGAAACCCTACCAGCCCAATATCCGCTACTGATTTTAATTCCAGCCGTACCCAGCGTCCTTGTGTGCGTTCTCCCGGCTGGGCAAATCTCGGCGCTTTCCGTGTTGACGTAGCAAATTTTGCATTGCCGCGGCCGCCGCGGCCCCCCCTCAGCACGCATTTCGGTTGCTGCGGCTGGGAAAGATTGGCCATCACCAGCCCCGTATCCTCATCGTATACCACTGTGCCCAGCGGAACCTTAATGGTCATCGCCTCTGCATTCTTCCCTGTGCAGTTGTTTCCCTTGCCCGGCGTGCCATTCTGCGCCTTGAAATGCCGCTTATAGGTAAAATCCAGCAGTGTTCTCAATCCCGGATCTGCTACAAACAGCACATCGCCGCCGCGGCCACCGTCTCCGCCGTCCGGACCGCCGTTGGGCACATAGAGCTCTCTTCGGAAACTCACATGGCCGCTGCCGCCTTTTCCTGATCTGATATATATATTTGCTCTGTCTGCAAACATCGGCTTTTCCTTTCTGATTTTCAAAAAAACGGCTCCAAATTGTGAAATTTGAAGCCGTTAAACATTCAACTGTCTGCCTGTACAAACTTAAGTCGACAATTATGCAACTGGGTGTACAGAACACTGTTTCTTATCTCTGCCTTTTCTCTCGAAACGAACGATACCATCTGTCAATGCAAATAAAGTATCATCACCACCGCGGCCTACGTTGACTCCCGGATGGATCTTTGTTCC
>CAJLPK010000113.1 GCA_905208455.1 uncultured Bacillota bacterium | reverse complement strand
GTTATCATGAACGCGCAGGCTGCCGAATGGGAGCTGACCGACGAGGAAAACGCCAGGATTTTACAAGCGTATGATAAGATCTTTGAATAAGAAAAAGAGCCCTTAGGGGCTCTTTTTTGATAGAAGCCTTGGCTTTACTTGCGGTCGAAATAGGGGGATTTGCCGGACACAGAGAGAGGAATGCCCAGCACCATCTGACATTTTTCGCTGGGCAGGCCCAGGCTGGCGGCCGACTGGCCGACGGAAAACATGACGCGGCTGTCCACACGGCAGTCGGCGGCCATGCTGACGGCAGAGCCGACGGCAATGCCGAGGTCGATGGGGTCATATACGCAAACGCCTTTTTGGGCGGCACATTCAGCGCAGTTTGCATGGCGGCACAGCGCGCAGCCTTCATTGAGCCCGCGCTGGTAATAGCCTGTGCCGATGAGCACGACGGCCTGGCTGGCGCGGACGTTTGCAGCATCGCGCAGGAAAAAGGCGAGCGCCTGCTCACGTCCCAACGCTTCCATTTGGCAGGCAAGGGCCTCAAGGTCTTCGCCTGTTAAAACACAGGTCTCCAAATGATCGATGCCGCGGGTCTTGGGCGCGGTGCGCACAGCGGCGCAGATTTGGCGGGCCGTTTGGAGGACGGCCTCCTGTTCCATGGCTTGGCTGTTGTATTTCATATCATACGCTTCCTTTCTAGTCTGGCGATTGCTAAATCAAAAGAGCTTGCGGGCGGTCAAAGAGAGGTGAGCTCGCCCAAAAGTGAATCCAGAAGCTGCAGTGCCTGCCCATCAATGACAGTGCTGATCTGCTGTTGGATGTTTTCCCATAAGGGCTGGGCTTTTGCCAAAAGCGCACAGCCGGCCTTTGTGAGCCGAAGCTGGCAGTCGCGCGTGCCACGCCCGCGGCCATCCTCTACCCATCCGTTTTTGAGCAGATGGCGAAGGTTACGGGCGAGCGTGGAGCGGTCCAGCCCGGCTGCATCGGACAAAGCGCGGATGCTGCTGCCCGGCAAGCTGCGGATATGGCAAAGCAAAGAGTACTGGCTGATGGTAAGCTGGCAGGGCGCAAGGGCATCGTCATACAAACGAGTGAGCACAGAGGCAATGCGCCGCAGCTTGATGCAGTAACAGGAAGGAAGATGCACAGAGGTATTCATGGTTGCACTCCTGGCCGTAAATTGATGTATATACATCATAAATGGGAGGAGAGGGCATGTCAAGAAAAATCCCCCGCTTTGAGGCAAAGCAGGGGATCGAGGGAAAATCAAATTACCGGCGCATCAGAGAAACCATGACGGCCTTTTGGGCGTGCAGGCGGTTTTCCGCTTCATCGAAAATTTCTTGGGCATGCTGCTCGAAGATTTCTGTGGTGATCTCTTCCTCCCGATGGGCGGGCAGGCAATGCTGCACCATGGCGTCCGGCTTTGCCGACGCCATAACGGCGCGGTTGATCTGGTAGATGCCCTGGAATTGCTTGCGGCGCTCGTCTGCTTCTCCTTCCTTGCCCATGGAAGCCCATACATCGGTAAAGACGACATCCGCATCGGCGGCCGCCTCCAGGGGATCCTCCGTCCAGAGGAATTGGCCGGGAAAGCCCTGTGCAAAGGAAAGCACAGCCTCATCCGGCTTATGGTTGGCAGGCGTGGCAACGGCGACGGACATGCCGGTTTTCAGGCCGCCGACGGTCAAGGAGTTTGCCATGTTATTGCCGTCGCCGATAAAGCAGAGCTTTAGGCCCTGGAGACGGCCCTTATATTCGCGCACGGTCATCAGGTCGGCCAAGACCTGGCAGGGGTGGCAAAAATCGGTCAGCCCGTTGATGACGGGGATGGAGCCGTATCGGGCCAGGGCCTCCACCTCCTGCTGATCGTAGGTGCGGATCATGATGCCGTCCAGATAGCGGGACAGCACGCGGGCGGTATCCTGCACGGGCTCGCCGCGGCCGATCTGCAAATCGTTGCTGCTGAGAAACAGGGCCTGCCCGCCGAGCTGGTACATGCCGACTTCAAAGGAGACGCGGGTGCGGGTCGAGGATTTTTGGAAGATCATGCCCAGCGACTGCCCGTTGAGGTGCGGATGCGGGATATGGTGCTTTTGTTCATATTTGAGCTGATCCGCCATATTCAGCAGATCCAAGATTTGGTCGCCGGAAAGATCCAGCATTTTCAATAGATGTTTCACGGGGTCAGCCCTCCCATTCTGTCAGTACTTTTTCCAGGACGGACAAGCCGGCCTTGATTTCATCCGGGGCAATGGTCAGCGGCGGCAGCATGCGCAGCTTGTTTTTTGCGGTGAGGAACAGCACACCGTTTTCCAAGCATTTGTCCACGACCTGTTTGCCGGTAATGCCGTCGTCAAAGGAAACGCCGATCATCAGGCCCAAGCCGGTGACGGACTGCACATGCGGGAATTTGGCGACTTTTTCAAAGATCAAAGCACTCTTTTCCTTGACGGCGGAGAGGAATGCCTCATCCAGGCTGTCCACGACGACATTGGCGCCGGCGCAGACGATGGGGTTGGCGCCAAAGGTGCTGCCGTGGGTGCCGGCGTCCATGGTATCCATGGTTTTTTCGCCGAACAGAACAGCGCCGATGGGCAGCCCGCCGCCCAGGCCTTTGGCGGCCGAGACAATATCCGGCTGCACGCCGAACTGCTGATAGCTGAAGAACGTGCCGGTGCGGCCAAGGCCGGTCTGCACCTCATCGATGATGAGCAGCAGATCCTTTTCCCGGCACAGGGCGGCTACGGCCTGCACGAATGCCTTTTCCAGCGGCACGACGCCGCCTTCGCCCTGGATGCATTCCAGCATGACGGCGCAGGTCTTTTCGCTGACCAGGGCCTTGACGGAATCAATGTCGTTGGCGTCGGCAAAGACAAAGCCTTCGGTAAAGGGGTTGAATTTCGTATGAAACACCGGCTGGCCGGTGGCGGCCAGGGTGGTGATGGTGCGGCCGTGGAAGGAATTGCGGAGCGAGATGATCTCGTACCGGCCTTCGCCATACGCATCAAAGCTGTATTTGCGGGCGGCTTTGATGGCGCCCTCGTTGGCCTCGGCGCCGGAATTGCCGAAAAAGACGCGCTTCATGCCGGATTTTTCGCAGAGCTTTTGCGCCAGCACAAGGCCAGGCTCTGTGTAGTACAGGTTGGAAGTATGGTTTAGGGTAGCGGCCTGCTTGGAGACGGCCTCCACCCACTGCGGATGGCAAAAGCCAAGGGCATTGACGCCGATGCCGGCGGTAAAGTCGATGTATTGCTTGCCGCCGCTGTCCGTACACACAGCGCCTGAGCCCTGCTCGATGGCAACGGGAAAGCGGCCGTAGGTAGGGGCGACGTAGGTATTGTCAAGGGTTTGAAGCGTGGAAAGATCCATGATAAAAGCCTCCTTATGGATTAACGGAATAGGGTGCCGATGCCTTCATCGGACAGGATTTCGATGAGGATGGAGTGGGGGATGCGGCCATCGAGGATGACAGCAGAGCCCACGCCTCTTCGCACGGCCTCCACACAGCAGTCGACTTTGGGGAGCATGCCCCCGGAAATGATGCCCTGTTTTTTGAGGTAGGGCACGTCGCTGACCTGCACGCAGGGGATGAGGGTGTCCTCATCCTCCTTTTTTTCCAAAAGGCCGCGGATGTCTGTCATAAGGATGATGTTTTCCGCGCCCAATTCTGAGGCGATGCGGGCGGCGGCGGTGTCGGCGTTGATGTTGTATACCTGCCCGGTTTCATCGGTGCCCACCGTTGCGATGACGGGGATGTACCCGCTGTTAAGGGC
>CAJLPK010000112.1 GCA_905208455.1 uncultured Bacillota bacterium | reverse complement strand
GGACGAGGGGCGCAGGGGGTTCCCTGCGCACGCCCCCGGCCTATGGAAAGGGGGAGAACGATGACGCTGGGACAAGCCAAGGCAGCGGCGATGATGCTGATCGACCAATACACGCCGGACAGCCCGCCGACAGACGACGAGGAAACGCTTGCCAAGCTCAACTGCCTGGTGGAACTGGCGCAGGTGCAGCTTTGCCAGATTAAGAAAAAAGAGCGGCGCTGCGCACTTTTGGAAAGCCAGGGCACGGTGGACCCGGAGACGGGGATGCTGACGTTTGCCCTGCCGCAGGATTTTTACCAGCTAAGGCGGGTGACGATGGCCGATACCGGGCAGGAGGCCTGGGCGGAGGTGTATGGCGGCACGCTGGAGACGCAGGCCGGGCACGGCACGATGGTGCTGCAATACTATGCCTATCCGCCGGAAATCACGGACGACACGCCGGACGAGACGGAGCTGGCGTTGGACAGGGACACGGCGCAGGTCTTGCCGTACGCAGTGGCGGCGGATCTGTTAAAGGCAGACCCGTCGGCGGACTATGCCTCGTTTGAGGCCAAGTATATGGGGCTTTTGGCGAATTTGGACCCGCGGATGAGCGCGGGGCGGCTGGTGGTTTCCGCGCCGGGGCAAAGGGGGCTGTGATGGCAAACTTTATCAGCTATGACGTGCCGGCCAGAAAATCGGCCAGCGCGCGCATCCGCACCTACCAGCGCCTAAAGGGCGTGGATTTTTCCTCCGACGAGGCGCAGGTGGCGCTGCAGCGCAGCCCCAACAGCCTGAACATGTACAAAAATTACAGCGTGGAGCTGGGGCAGTGCGTGGAGACGCGCCCGGGCTTCCGCCGGCAGGTGGTATTCCCCAAACGGGAGGACAACACGGTATACGGGCAGCTATTTTTTGAGAACAGGGCCAAGACGGTGACAAAAATACAGCCGCTGTTTCATGTGGGGGACACGCTGTATCTATGGGAGAGCTACCCGGAAAAGGCGGATGCGCTGGACGAAAGCGGGCAGAACCCCGGGCTGAAAACGCTGTATACCGGCCTTTGCTGCCAGGACAGCGCGATGATGGTGTTTGACGGCAGGGTGTACATCCTGGACGGCGCGCATTACCTTTGCTTTGACGGCGAAGCAGTGCAGGAGGTAAAGAGCTTAGCGCTGGTGCCGACGACGTATATCGGCCGAGACCCGCTGGGCGGCGGCACGCAGTACCAGCAGATCAACCTTTTGCAGGATGCGTTTGCCAACACGTTTTTATCCGACGGCAAGAGCAGGGCATATTACCTGTCCATGACGGACATCGACGAGGTGACGCGCGTGGAGGTGGACGGCCAAGCGCTGGGCGCGGACGAGTACACGGTGGACAAGGCAGAGGGCAAGGTGACGTTTGCAAACGTGCCGCCTGCGCCGCAGACGCCGGGACAGGACACCGTATTCATCGAGGCGAAAAAGCACATCGACGGCTATGCGGGCCGCATTGAAAAGTGCCGCGTGATGGCGGTATTCGACAACCGGCTGTTTTGCGCCGGCAACCCGGACACGCCCAACGTGGTGTATTTTTCCCAGCGCAACGACCCCACGTATTTTGGCGAGATTACCTACGAGACCGACGGCAAGGAGCCGACGGCGGTGGTGGGGTTCATGCGCATCGGCAGCCAGTTGGCCGCCATCAAGGAGGAAAGCCAGCAGGAGGCCACGGTGTTTTTGCACCAGCCGGTGGAGACCAATATAGAGCTCAGCCCCAAAAGCTACCCGGCGGACCAGGGGCTATCCGGCCTGGGGGCCGCGGGGCGGAGGATGTGCTTGAACTTTTTGGACGACCCGGTGTTTTTGACGGCGATGGGGCTAAAGGCCATCGGCAAGCTCAGCATTGCCTCGGAGCGCAGCGTAGAGCACCGCTCCTCGCTGGTGGACGGGCGGCTGGTCAACGAAAAGGGGCTTTCCAACGCCCAGCTCTGCGCTTGGCGGGGATATCTATTGTGCCTGGTAAACGGGCGGGTCTACCTGGCGGACAGCCGGCAGACCTATGTGCAGGCCGCGACGGGGCACACCGAGTATGAATGGTATTTTTGGGACAACATCGGCGTGTACGAGGAAACGGGCGCATTCCGCCCGGCGGTCTGCCTTTCGGCGTATAAGGACCAGCTGTATTTCGGCACGGACAACGGCGTGGTACTGACCTTCAACACCGACAGAATCAAGGACGACAGCGGGGAATTGTCCGCCGAGGCGTACAACGACGACGGGCGGCCCATCTTTTGGTGCTGGACCACGCCGTTTGACGCCCTGGGCCAGCCCAACCGCATCAAGCGCGACAACAAGCGCGGCGGCGTGCTGGAATTGAAGAGCATGAGCCATGGGCAGGTGAAGGGCAAGGTGCGCACCAACCGCGCGCCGTGGAAGGAGTTTGTGCGGGTGGACGGCGGGTATTTCGATTTTACCGACCTGAACTTTGCCGACCTCAGCTTTGCCACCGAGGAAAAGTCGCTGGTGTCGTTCCAGAGCAAGCAAAAGCGCTGGGTGAAAAAGCAGCTGATGTTTTACGGCGACGAGGCGGGGCGGCCCGGCGGCCTGTACGCCATCACCATGGAGGCGTTTTTGGCAGGCTATTACAGATAGGAGGAAACCATGGCGTTTACAAAACTGACGACGGATGTGGAAAACATCCAGAAGCTGGCGGACAGGCCGCAGCTCTCGGCCCAGCAGCTAAAGGCCGCGTTTGACGGCGCGGGGGCGGACATCAAGGCGTACCTGATGGAGAGCCTGGTGCCGGAGCTGGAGGCGGAGACGGCGGCGGGCAGCGTGGGCGCGGCGCACATCGGGGACGGCGACCCGAACCCGGAAAGCAGCCGCAACGTGCAGGCCAAGCTGAATTACCTCTATGAGCAGATCAAGCAGACGCAGATAGGGCAGATCCCGGACCGCAGCATCGAGAGCGTAAAGATCGCCAGCGGCACGATCACGCAAAACGAGCTGGCAGACGGGGCGGTGACGACGGCCAAGCTGGCGGACGGGGCCATCACACAGCCCAAGCTGGCCGGAGGCCTGCTGGACCTATGCCCCGTCGGCATGGGGCTGGTATGGTGGAGCGATACGCTGCCCAGCGAGAAATGGATGCTGGCAGGCGGCACGCTGACAGAGGGCGTGCATGACGAGGCCATCGCGTTTTTCGGCGGCAATACGCTGCCGGATGTCAAAGGGCGGGTCATTGTCGGCAAGGACACGGGCACAGCGGCGTTCAATGCGCTGTACCGCACAGGCGGGGCGGCAAAAGGGCGGTTCGGGCTGTCGGACGATGGGTATGCCAAAATCGCCATCACAGGGGGCATAGAGCCGGGCATTTTCGGGGCATTTTATGTAAGCAAGCCGGAACCGCAGACAGAGACGCGCTTTTACAGCGGGGGCAAGCTGGAAAGCCCAGCCGGCACGTTCCAATACGGCACGCCGCTGGGCGGGCAGACGGACGAAGGCTCGCTCTTGCAGCCCTACATCGTGGCTAACTACATCTTTAAGGTACTGTAAGGAGGGGCGCGATGAACAGCTATCAATCGGCGCTAGCCGGGCAGACGGAGGCGTATGAGGAAGCCAAGGCCGCCCTTTTGGCGCAGCAAACGGAGATGGAAAGGCTGTATGACGCCCTGGAGCGCGAAATGGAGCAGCGGGCGGCTGAAAAGCAGCTGGAGGCAGCCCAGCAGGCGGCCCGGCAGGCGGAAAGCGCGTACCATGACATGCTGCTGTCCGCCAATCCCCTGGGCCTGCAGGCCCAGCGCACGGCGGGGCAGACGCAGTATGCGCAGACGGCCGCCTACA
>CAJLPK010000111.1 GCA_905208455.1 uncultured Bacillota bacterium | reverse complement strand
TCACCGCCGTCTACCTGACCCAGCCCGCCGCCATCCATGTCAAGCTGGATACCGGCATGACCATCCGTTTTGGCACTGTGGACGCCCTGGATACCAAGCTGGGGTGGGTGGAGACGCTGATGCCGCGTTTGACAGAGGAAGGAAAAATCACCGGTACGCTGGACGTTACGGGCGAAAACGGCGCCAGCTATATCCCGTAAAAGCACAGACGGGCCCTTTCAAGATCCACAGCCCGGCCGCGCGCATTTGACCAAACCATCGCCCAAAAACCAGAATTTAGGCTTTGTATTTTATAGGAAATTCTGATAGAATACCTTAGAATACAGGCAAAAGAGGGGGAATTTAGCAGATGGATGCTGTTCTTGTCACTACCAGCTCAAGCATTGTATGCTTGGCCGGGCAAATCAGAAAAGACGGCACCTACGCCATCTTTGGACAAGCCAAGGTGCCTTTTTCCGGTATTCGCAAAGGCGTAGCTGTTTCCGCGTTTGGCATGCAGAAGGGAATCAGCGACGTGATCTTAAAATTGGAAGAGCAGGTCGGCAAGCGTATCAAGCGCTTGACCGTTGGGGTGCCCGCACCGTTTTGCCAGGTAAGCCTGGTAGGCGGCGCGGAAACGCGCCAGGAGCCGGGCCCCAATGCCTTTGAGTATATGTCAGATGCTGATGAACTGATTCATAGGCTCAATGTGCCGCATGTGGGCACAGGGCCGTCCGGGCTGGGCAGCGTCAGCTCCATCGGCGCCAGCCGTGCCTACATTGATGAGGTAAACCAAGCGCTGGCAAAATTGAAAATGCGCGCCGCCTCGTTTTATGCGCAGCCGTTGGCAGAGGGGATCTTTTTGCTGCCAAAGCCGGCGAGAAGCGCTATTGCAGTATTGTTGGATGTAGGGTATTATAATATAGGTATCTCTGTATTTATCGGCGACGCGCTGGTCTATTGTGAGACCCTGTATGTGGGCGGGTACCACATTGCAAACGACCTGGCGCAGGTATTGAAGGTGCCGATGGAATATGCAGAGCAGCTCAAACGCCAGTTTTCCTTTGGCATTGAGTACGACCCGGACGCGCAGGATTACGTGCGCTCTGCAGAGGGCAAGCTGATCCCCTTTAGCCACAGTACTGTGGCGGAGGTGGTACAGGCCCGTGTGGAGGAAACGTGCGATTATATCCGCCAGGCCATCGACCATGCGCCGGTTACTTTTACGGAAAAATCCGTAGCGCAGCTGGCAGGCGATGGATATGAAGGCATTCGCGGCATCCGTGAGATCCTTTCCACGCTCGTGGGCCTGCCTGTGCAGGGCCTGCCGATTTCATTGGCAGACGGCTCTACGCATTACGATGTCGCGGCGCTCGCCCTGTTCGATGCGCTTGCCATAGAACAACCTGAAAAAACATCCCGGCGTCCTGGGTGGACAAGCCGTTTTACAAAGAGATAGGAGGCCTTGTGAAAGTATGTTGGATTTTGATCTGGATTCTCAGTTAGCAGCAATAAAGGTAGTGGGCGTCGGCGGCGCCGGCAACAATGCGGTCAACCGCATGGTGGATTACGGCCTAAAGGGCGTGGAATTCATCGCCGTGAATACCGACCGGCAGGCACTGTACCTGTCTAAAGCAGCGACCCGCATCCAAATCGGGGAAAAGGTGACGCGCGGCCTGGGCGCCGGCGCAAACCCGGAAATGGGCGCCAGGGCAGCGGAGGAAAGCAAGGACGATATCGCAGCAGCCATCAAGGGCTCTGATATGGTATTCATCACCGCGGGCATGGGCGGCGGCACCGGCACCGGCGCAGCCCCCGTCATCGCACAGATCGCCCGCGAGATGGGCATTTTGACCGTCGGCGTTGTCACCCGCCCGTTCTCCTTTGAGGGCAAGCAGCGCGCCCGCAACGCGGAGCAGGGCATTGCCGCCATCAAGGAAAACGTGGATACGCTGGTCATCATCCCCAACGACAGGCTGCTGCTCGTCGTGGGCAAAGGCACCAGCATTTTGGATGCGTTCCGCATGGCGGATGATGTGCTGAGACAGGGCATCCAGGGCATTTCCGACCTCATCGCGGTGCCCAGCCTCATCAATTTGGACTTTGCGGACGTCAAGGCCATCATGGAATGCCAGGGCGTGGCGCACATGGGCATCGGCGTCGGCACCGGCGAAGACCGCGCCTCGGCGGCGGCCAAGCAGGCCATCCAGTCTCCGATGTTGGAAACTTCCATCAATGGCGCAAAAGGCGTGTTGCTCAACATCACGGGCGGCAGCGATATGGGCATTATGGAGGTTACGGAGGCCGCCGAATATGTGCAGGCTGCCGCTGACCCGGAAGCCAACATTATTTTCGGGGCTGGCATCGATGAATCGCTGGGCGATACCATGCGCATCACAGTCATTGCCACCGGGTTCGATTATGTGCCGTCCACCGCGACGGGCCGCCCGCAGCTAAACAATAAGCAGAGCGCCCGCCCGGCAGCCACCCAGGCACAGCGCCCTGTGGCGCAGACGCAGCAGCGTCCGCCGATCCAACCCATCCAGCCGACCTACCAGCAGGCGATGGAGGACCGTCCCTCCATTCGTCCTACGATGACCCAGCCCGTGCAGCAGCCGGTGCAGGCCCAGCCTCAGGTACAGCCGCAGCAGATCATCGAGCAGGAGGTGGAGCCGCAGCAGGATGTGGAATTCCCGGGCTTTAAGCCGGAGCACCGCTCCCCGCGCATGAATGAGCGCAACACAGCGCCCAGTTTCAGCCGTGATGCGGATGGGAAGGATGATGACGATCTGGAAATCCCGACCTGGCTGCGCCGCAACCGTTGATTTTCAAAAATAGAAAGGCATAGGAAATTTTCCTATGCCTTTTTTGTTTTTCGGAAAGCCCCGCGCTTGCGGGGCTTTTGCGTGTGCCGGCAGCCCGCACGTTTCTCCGCGCTTCGACGCGATGCCCGAACCCACGGTGCGGCGGTTCTACAATTTATGCGCGCCCATATAACTATAATAAGCCCCAGTGAGGTGAAGGGGCGTGAAGGTCTATATTGAGCTGGTGCTGCTGGATAATTTTTGGGCAGATGCGCTGGTGCTCTTTGGCACAGCCAAATGGATGCAGGCGCCGTACCGGAAAGGCCGGCTGTTTGCCTCTGCGGGCCTGGGCACGCTGTACGCTGTGCTGTCCCTGCTGCGCAGGTTTGTTTTTTTGCAGCATCCTGTTTGGAAAATCGCCGTCAGCCTGCTCATGATTTGGGCGGCCTTTGGCTTTGGTGGCAAAAAACGGTTTGCCAAGCGCTGCGGCGTGTTTTGGCTGTTTTCGCTGCTGCTGGCTGCCGGCGTACAGCTCTACGGCGCTTTGCTTGGGCAGGTGCGGGCCGCCGGCGGGACCCTGGCTGTTTCCGGGCCGCCATTGTGGGCTTTTTTGCTGCTCAGCTGGGGCGCCGGGGCCCTGGCGCTTTGGGCCCAGCGCAAAACAAAGGAGAAGGCGTCCAAAACCGGGCATGCATGCCAAGCGACAATACAGATTGGGCAAACCCAGGCCGAGGGCCCCTGCCTGCTGGACAGCGGGCATGCGCTGTATTGCCCTGTCAGCGGCCTGCCGGTGCTGTTCTGGCCGTACGACGGCACGCTGGAACGCGCTGCTGTGGCGGCGGCCTTGCAAAGCCAGCCCCTCTATTACGTTACGGCGGCAGGCGCGGGCAGCATCCTGGCTTATCGTCCCTGTACGCTGACGCTGCGCCAGGCAGGCGCTGCCAAAACGGTATGCTGTGCTGTGGCCTTTTCTACGCAGCTGGGCGAGGAAGCCTTATATCCCGCGGGCGCGGCCATCGGTTATTTTGAGGAGGAATGAAGGATGATACATTGGATACGTCGTATGCGCATGCTTTTGGCCGGCCTGTGGGCAAGGCTGTTCCGGCGGGTGCGGGTGGAT
>CAJLPK010000110.1 GCA_905208455.1 uncultured Bacillota bacterium | reverse complement strand
ACATCCGCGCCAGCGCCCGCCGTTACATCGCCCTTGATGGTGCCGCCGGAAACGGTAAATTCGATTTCGCCTACCTGATAGGTCGGGTCCTGGCGCACGAGCACATCGCCGTCCACCACAGCGCCCGCCTTTACCTCCGTGACGGACTGGTACTGCTTATCCCATTCCAGCGCCTGGATGGCGGCCCCGCCGCCCGGGGCGCTCAGCGTGCCGCCGGACACCGTGGCCTTGCCCCAGTTTTGCAAAGCGCTGCCGTCGCTGCCGGTGGTGATGACCTTGCCGCCCGTCATATTCACGGTGCCGTTGTCATCGTTTTTCAGCACGATGAAAACATTTTGCAGCGTGCCGCCCTTCATGTTGAAGGTGGCGCTGATGTTGCGGATCAAAGAGCTGAAGCCCGAGGTATTGATGATCGTGCCGTTGTTGACGGTCATGGTGCCGTGGTTGTCCACCACGTACCAGGAGTTGCCGCCGCTGGTGGTGGCATCCGTCCCCTTTTCCTGCGAACGGGTCAGCGTGCCGCCGTTGAGCGTTGCCGTGCCGTTGTTGACAAGCGCGCCCTTGCCGTGGCTCACATTGTCCACCGTGCCGCTGCCCTGGATGGTCAGCGTGCCGTTGTTGGTGATGGTATGCTGGCCGGCTTTGTTGGTCAGCTTATGGCCGCCCAGATCCAGGGTCACGGTCTTGCCCTTTTCAATGGTGATGCTTTCCGTCGCATCCGCCAGCAGGGTGACGGTTTTGCCGTTGGCATTGTTCACCGCTTCCTGGACCGTGCCGTATTCCGTGCCGTCTACCGAAGCGGCGTTGCCTGCGGCAAAGCCCGCTGCCGGCAGCATCATGCACGCAACCGACAGGCCAAGCGCCATCGCCAGCCATTTTTTCGCATGCTTTTTCATGCCCATTTCCTCCTCATTTGTCTGGATACTCTGCCTGAAAAAAACGCCCAATTTTGGAAAACTATACCTTTCCGAAAGCAGGCATTTTTCCCAAAATCAGGAAAAAACACCGTTTCCCACCGCGTTTTCATTCTAAATTCAACGTCTTTTCGGCATTTTATCGTTTCATGGAAAAGTATAGTATTTCAGACTGTGAAAGTCAACCGTTCCCGCTATGCTCCTGCTGTTGTTTTTTTGTAAAAAAGGAAAAAAAACACAGCCTTGTCCTTTGCAGCGCACACGCCAAAACAAGCGGGCCAAACGCCCGCCTGTTTGCGCGGCCCTGCGCGCATGCCTATAAGCACTCGTCAAAGACCATGCGCACATTCTGCCCGCTGCTCTCCTCCAGCGTTTGGATCAGGTTTTCCCCGGTGGCCAGCTTGCCGGCATACTTATGGTAATAGGCGGACAGGCCGCGCACCATCGCCTCCCGGCCGATGAGGTTTTCCACATCGCGCAGCATCATCGTGCCCTCGGTATACACCACCAGGCTGTACACCTGGTTGTTGGGGAAATCGAACGCCGGGCTGCCCACCGTCACATGGTACGATGCGCGGCTGTACATCGGGCCCATGACCTCGCTGAGCAGGGAAACGTACGTATCATAATACGCCTGCTCCACCTGCTCGCCATGGACGCGGCCCATATACAGGAGGGTGGAATAATCCGTTAACGCCTCATCCAGCCAGGGCTCTGTGGCCTGGTCGTTGCCCACGGCGGCGTACCACCACTGGTGGGCGGTTTCGTGCGCCGTGACGCGCTCTAGGTCCGCTAGGCCCTGGCCGGTGTAAAGCGATGTATCCAGCAGCACGAGGCCGGGGTATTCCATGCCGCCGATGAAAAAGTCGGTCTGCACGGCGTTAAATTCCCCAAACGGATAGGGGCCGTACATGTCGCCAAACGCCTCCAGAGCCCGCTTGGCGGTGTTGGCGGCCAGGCGCCCGCCCTCCGGGCAGTCCGCATCGTAAAACGAACGCACCGTGACCCGCTGCCCGCCGCTGTTGACATGCGTGGTCTCCACCGCAAAATCGCGGCTGACGACGGCGGCAAAATCGCGTGCATGCGCGGCCTTGATGTAGTAGGTGGTGCGCCCGTTTTGCGTGACGGGCTCTTTTTCGGCCATGCCGGTGTACGCTGCCGTCATCCCCTCCGGCACGGACAGGGCAACGCTGTAATCGCCGGCGTCGCTGACGAACGGATCGCCCACCGCGCCGTAGGGGTGGGATAAAAACTGCGTGCCGTCCCACGCGCAGGCCACCGGCAGAAAATTGCACAGGTTATACGCGCTGTCGCCATAGCCGAACCGGCCCAGGCAATGCGGCAGTTGCACGGTAAAGGCAAAGGAGAGTTCCGCCGTGCCGTCCGCGGGCAGCGGCTGCGGCAGGTCGATTTCCAGCAGCGTCTCGTCGTCGTTTTTCAGGCGGGTCTGCACGGGCTGCCCGCCGGCTGTCATTTCCGTGAGCACGATGCCGCCCTCGGAAAAGCCGCCGGGGTAGGCCTTGCCCATCTCGCCGTTGTCAAACGGCGCGGTCTGCACCTGGGCGTAGGCGTTGGGATACAGCATGAACGGCAGGGTCGCCAGCGCCTGGCCCGTCGGGTTTGTGTATGTGACCGTCATGCGCCCGCTGACGGCCTTTGTGCTTTCATCCAGCGACAGCTCGGCGCGGTAGCTGTGCCGGCTGGGCTGCTGCCAAAAGCCCTCGTCGATGGGCCCTGCCGCGCCGCACCCGGACAGCAGGGCCGCCAGCACCGCCAGCGCCAGGCCCAGGGCCAGGCGTTTTTTTACGCCGTATGGATATGCTCGCATGCGTTTGCTTGCCTCCCTTATGGCAGACATTTCCATCTGCCGTGTTTTCCCTATACTTTATACAAAATCCGCTGGAGATATGTTATGATACAGGGTACAAGCGGCGCGTATGCGCCATTTTGCAAAGGAGGCCCTCTGTATGCCGCTGTGCTCGTATCAACAGGCGCCGGACCGCAACGACCGCACCGTTGTTGAAAATATCTTTTTGCGCGAATTTATGCCCGCTGCGCCGGAGGGCGCGGTCAAGGCGTACCTTTACGGCCTGATGCAGTGCCAGCAGGGCACGGGGGCGGGGTCGCTGTCCGCGTTTGCGCGCGATGTTGCGCTCAGCGAGACAGAGGTGCAGGATGCCTTTGCCTACTGGCAGGAAAAGGGCCTGGTGCTGGTGCAGACAAAGCCGATGTTCGCCGTGTTTTACCTGGACATCCGCAACGCCCTGCCGCAGGACGGCAGCGTGTACACCGATGCCGAATACAACCGCGAGCTGCAGGCGCTGTTTGCGCCCAAGGCCATCCAGCCGGCGGAGCTGGCGCGGATCTATGACTGGACGGATGTGTTTTCCATCGACCGCAGCGCCGTGCCGCTTTTGGTGGCATACGGGCAGAAAAAATTAAAGGATCTGGACAAGGCCACCGCCCGCCGCCAGGTCAGCTATATCGACAAGATCGCGCGCCAGTGGAACGAGGAGGGCGTCAGGACCGCCGAGGAGGCCGAGGCCTGGCTGGCTGCCCAGGCCGAGCAGGACAGCGGGCTGTCCGCCGTTTTACAGCGGCTGGGGCTGTTCCGCAGCGCCACCCAGCCGGAGCGCGCGCTGTACCAAAAATGGCGGGACGCCGGGTTCACGCAGGCGGCGGTGCTGGCCGCGGCGGACCGCACCGTATCCGTGCGCAACCCCAGCTTTGACACGCTGGACGGCATCCTTTCGGATTTCGACGCCCAGGGCCTGCACGACGCAGCCGCCATCGAGGGCGACCAGAGCCACGCGCTGTGCCGCGAGGTATTGCAGGCGCTGGGGCTTTCGCGCACCACGCCCACAGCCGGCCAGTTGGCCAGCTACCGCGAATGGGCGGCCGCGGGCAATTCGCACGAGCGCATCCTTTTGGCGTGCGAAATCTGCAAGCAGCAAAAGCTGCTGCGCTTTGCCGATGTGGACGCCACGCTGTCCTCCTGGCAGGCGCACAAGCTGCGCGGGGTCAAATCCATCCGCAATTTTGAGAAAAAACGGGCGGGCCAGCGCAGCCTGATGGCCCAGTGCTTTGCCCGCATG
>CAJLPK010000109.1 GCA_905208455.1 uncultured Bacillota bacterium | reverse complement strand
TCCTGGTGACGATGGAATTTGACGATTGGATGAAAGTATATACCGAATGGGAAGCAGGGCAATCGCTGGAAGAAGGATAGGACACAGACCGCCTGTCTGCCGGGTGGCGCCAACCGCCCGGAAAGCACCTCCTTCAAAGAACCGGGTGCCTGCAATCAGGCGCTCGGCAGAGGGGCGGTCAGGAAAAAGGGGGAAAGCATGGAATCGAGGGAAGCGAAGCAAAACAAAATCGAGTTTGAAGCATGGGAATACATCCTGCCCGCGATACAGGAGATCGCAGGGGTAAGCGCGCGGGGCTTTGCAAAGTACGGGCCGGGGAACTGGGAGAGGGTAGAGACAAAGGACAACATCAACCACGCACTGCGGCATCTCTGCTTGTACAGAGCGAAGATGGAAGGCGTCCCGCTGCCGGCAGGGGAGGAAAACGAAAACCACCTGGCGCATGCGTGCGCCCGGCTGATGATGGAGCTGGCAAAGGGAAAATATGACAGAACAGTTACGTACACTGTACGGTGGGTGGGGGATAAATGATGGCAGAATACATAGAGAGAGAATACCTATTATATAAGTTTATTGAAATCATGCCGGAGATGGGAGTAGATGAGCTGGCTGATGAGATATATGACATTGCATTAAATGTAGAAGCCGCAGATGTAGTTCCCGCGAAGCATGGGGAATGGATATTTGATGCAGAGAATTATGAATGGAACTGCTCAGAGTGTCACAACTGGCCCATTGATGGTTCTGCTGATGATGAGAAAACATACTACTGTCCGCACTGCGGGGCAAGGATGGACGCAAAAAGGGAGGGCTAAAGGCCGATGTGGGCGAGGATATGGATCTTATTCACGGGGCTGGCGTGCTTTGTGGCGCTGTACGCCGTGGCCAGGGAGATTAGGCACAAGCCAGCGCGCAGGGCGGTATGCGGACTTCTGATCGGGCTGGTGAGCGCCTTGATGATAGGAGGGCTATGGCAATGAGAAGGCAGATAAACAAACGGACGACGCTGTGCTGGTCATGCGGGAGGTTTTCCGGGCGGTGCAGCTGGTCGGCCCGGTTTGAGCCAGTCGAGGGATGGGAGGCGGAACCGAGGCGCCTGAGCCTGGGAGCCAGGGGAAGCATGGTACAATCGTATACAGTGTACCGGTGTCCGCAGTACGAACGGGATTCCGAGGAGGACGGAAACGAGAGGAGAAAGCGACAGGCCGCTGCCCAAGCATTGTGAGGGATGCTTTGATAGGCAAAGCCTGGGGACGGACAGCCGGGAAAAAGAAGAAAAACGCTGGGAGGATTTCTATTGACGATAGAACAACTGGAAAACTGCCGCGCTGCAAAAGGGGAGATTGAATCGCTGTGGGAACGGATCGAGCGAATCAAGAGCGACCGCGAACGGATGACGCAAACCATCACCGGCATGCCGCGGGGCCAGGGCCAGGAGAAAAGGCAGATAGAGGAGCTGACCATAAAGCTGATAGAGCTGGAAGAGCAGCTGGCGGATAGGGTATGGCAAAGGGAGCAGGAGATCCGCGAGGTAGAAGCGTGGATCGAAACGCTGAAGCCATACCAGAGGAATGTGATCCGGCTGCGGTATATTGACGGACGCACGTGGCGGCAGGTGCAAAAACGGACGCATTATACCAGGGAAGGGGTCATGAAAATCAATGCAGCGGTAAAAAAAGGCTTGAAAGAATAAAAGAGGGCTTAGCTGCCCTCTTTTGGTTCGCCGTATAAACGGCGCATGGCCTCCTCGGTAATGACCCATTGCTTGCCGAATTTCCGAATTTCCTCTCCTTCCTTAAAGCGGTTGTGAAAAACCGCCTGCCGCAAGGTGCTGGGCGATAAGCCCCATTTTTCCTGCGCTTCTCCAAAGCTCAGCAGCCCGTCAAAGGGTGTTTTCATGGCGTTACCTCCTTATGGTGATGATGAGAGCGGCAATGCTTGCTGCCAAGGCAGCGATGGAAATAACCAGTGTAAGCGTTTGCATGTTTGGCCCCGATTGGATATAATATCAATATCCCCCAGAGGGGGGAGAGAAGCTATCGCTTCTCTCTTTTGTTCGCCTTGGTGATTTGGATGATGGAAGTTGCTAAGTTCGTTAATCCGGTCATCAGGGCGATGATTGATATTATCAGGTCCATCGGGATTCACCTCCTTTCTTATGCTTCTATTATATAACCATACAGTTATTTTGTCAAGGGAAATTGGCCGATTTTTCCAGAATCTTTTGCAAAAAAAGAGGGCTTAGCTGCCCTCTTTTGGTTCGCCGTATAAACGGCGCATGGCCTCTTCGGTAATGACCCATTGTTTCCCAAAATTGTGTATTTCCTCTTCCTCTTTAAGACGCCCATGAAACACAGCTTGCCTTAGTGCCCCCTCAGAAAGCCCCCATTTTTTGGTTGCCTCCTGAAAGCTCATGAGCCCATCAAAGGGTGTTTTCATAGCGGTTACCTCCTTGTCGTAATGATGAGCGATACTATGCTTGCAGCCAATGCAATGAAAGAAACGATCAATGCGATAGTTTGCATATTTTGCCCCGATTGAGTATAATATCAATATCCCCCGAAGGGGGAGAGAAGCTATCGCTTCTCTCGATGTATCGCCTTGATGATTTGGATAACGGATGTAGCTAAGTTTGTCAATCCGGTCATCAGGGCGATGATTGATATTATCAACTCCATCGGGATTCACCTCCTTTCTTATGTCTATATTATATAACAGTACTGTTAAAATATCGAGAGGAATTTGCCGATTTTTCCAGAATATTTTGCAAAAAAAGAGGGCGTATACGCCCTCTTTTGCGTAGCGTTTGCCCGCAGCCTTCAGGCCCTTTGATGAGCGCCTGTAAAAGCAAGCGGGGCTTGTGACGGGATTATTCAATCGGCTCGCTCGGCTTAGCGACGGGGTCTCCATACACGCGCTGCATGGAGGATCTGCGCACCAGCCATTGATTGCCGACCCTTTTTACATCCACGCCATACACGAAATTGCGGCGGGTAAAGACACGGCGCAGCGTGCTGGTTTCCTTGCCCCACATTTCCGCCGCTTCTGTGATGGAGAGAATATCATCGAAGGGATTATTTTCCATTTTTTTTCACCTCCTTTGACAAACGGCACAGCAGCCAGAGATTCAGGGGAATGCAGATCAGGTTCAGAACCAAAGAGAGTGTAGATAAAATTTCGCTCATACTTGCGGACATGAAGCATTGCTGGTATACTTTTGGTAAAGGGAGGGGCTTTCGCCCCTGTCCCTTACCTTATTAACCAGGTAATGATTTTTTCTGCTATTTCCAAAATCATGCTTACCAGGTTAAGAGATAAGACAACGATTGCAAGTTTGTATTCGTTGTCTTTTTTATTTCGCTTCATGTCCTCACCTCCTTACATGATTATTATACACAAAAATGTGTATAATGTCAATGGAAAAATGAAAAAAATTTCCGAAATTATACACCTTTTTACACATGAATCTGTGAGATGATATAAGCTGGGAATAAAAGAAAAGGCCGACATAGCTCGGCCTTTTTCTTTTGGGAAAACGAAAACTGCATACAAGGAGCCGGGGCGGGGGCTTGGCGGTGTAATCAGGATGGGTCCGCGGGCGAGGGCTTGCTGCCGCCGGAGGGGACAGGCAGATGATTCGCTTTGCAGTAAAACTCAACCAGATCCTTTAGGAACTGGGCGCGGCTGCGATCACCGCGCATGGCTTCGATCTGCTCATAGTATTCGTTGCGGAAATCACAGGACCAGCGCTTGTAGGTCTTTTCGTTGTAGCGGCGCTTTACATCCGTAGAAGTTCTGCCCATGCTTATGCCTCCTTTCTAAATGCTTTGAAGAGACGGACGGCAACCTGCACCAGCACGCCGCAGGAAAGGGCGATGGTGAGGCAGCGGAGCCAAACCGGCCACCCAAGGGAAATGCTAAAGACAAAGGACACGATAAGGGCCCAAAAGAGAATGTTGGAACGATTCATTGCGAAAACCTCCTTTTTCGGATATAATGGAATCAGCCCCCGCAAGGCGG
>CAJLPK010000108.1 GCA_905208455.1 uncultured Bacillota bacterium | reverse complement strand
ATCCAGCCCCTCCGGCAGGGCGCGGACAAAGGGCTCTGCCTGCGCCATGCAAAGCGCCTGCCACAGCGCGCTGTCGTCCGCATCCGGGCGGCCCCATTGCAGGTTTTCCCGCAGTGTGCCGGAAAAAAGCACTGCATTTTGCGGCACCAGGCCGATCTTTTGCCGCAGCGATGCCATGGATTGCCGGCGCACATCCACGCCGTCCACCCGAACAACCCCTTGCTGCACATCGTAAAACCGTGGAATCAGCTGTACAAAGCTGGACTTGCCAGAGCCTGTGCCGCCGATAAGCCCGACTGTACTGCCAGCGGGGATGGCGACCGTACAATCTTCCAGGCAGGGAGCCTGCGCGCCGGGATAACGAAACGCCACATGGTCAAATTCGATTTTGGGTACGCCGTCCTTTGGCAAGGCCCTTTGGGGCTGCGCCGGGTCTGTCAGCAAGGGCTCTATGGCCAGTACATCGGCGATGCGGTGCGCGCTGGCATAGCCCTTGGAAAGGATTACGATGAGGTTGGCCAACGCGATGAGCGCCAAGAGAATCTGCGATAGGTAGTTGATCAGTGCAATGACCTCGCCCTGCGTCAAGCGGCCCGCATTGACCTGCTGCCCGCCGAACCAAAGCACACATAACACCGTGCCGTTGATGATGACATAGGTCAGCGGGTTCAATAGGGCGGAAATGCGTCCGGCCCGCACGGCGCTGCGGCGAAGCTGGGCGCTGGCGTCTGCCATGCGCTGTTCATCATCCGCCTGCCGGGCAAAGGCGCGGATTACGCGTGCGCCTTCCAGGCTTTCCCTTGTCACCAGGCCGACTCTGTCCAGCTTTTTTTGGATGGTGCGGTACAGCGGCACAGTGGCATGCAAAATACCATACAGCACTGCCGCAGTCAGCCCGGCGGCCAGCAGAAAGAAAAGCGCAAGCTGAGCGTCGATGGCAAAGGCCATCACAATGGCGCCCAGCACCAAAAACGGCGAACGGATGACCAGGCGGATCATCATGGCAACGGAAAGCTGCGCCTGATTGATGTCGCTGGTGATACGCGTGATAAGTGAAGGCGTGCCGAGCCTATCCAGCTCTGCATGGGAAAGGCGGTTGATGTGGCGGAAAAAGGCGCTGCGCAGCTCTGTGCCGAAGCCCTGGGAGCAGCGCGCGGCGCAGTATTGGCAGACCAGAGCGCAGCAAAGCCCTGCAATCCCCAGGAAAAACAGCAGCGCCCCCATCTTCAGCACGTATCCACCATCGCGCGCGGCAATGCCGACATCGATGATGCGCGCCATGACGAGCGGCACGATCAATTCAAAAACCGCTTCCGTGAGCTTAAAGACAGGGCCTAGGAGCATCTCTTTTTTATAGTGTCTTAGATAGACGGCCAAGCGCCGCATCCGTGCATCCCCTCTTTCATGTCTCTTTGTTTTTATTGTAGCATGACATATTCTATATTTTTCATATATAATCAATATAGAAACTATATTTTTTTAGTATGGAGTATGCCATGGAACTCAAACAATTACAGGCCTTTACCGCCGTTGTGGAGGAAGGCACCATCAGCGCGGCGGCCAAACGCCTCCATATCGCCCAGCCGCCGTTGAGCTGCCAGATGAAATCGCTGGAAGCAGAGCTGGGCGCCCCCTTATTCCGGCGCGGTGCACGGCATATCACCCTCACGCCGGCCGGGCAGGCATTATACAAAAGGGCCAGGCAGATGGAACAGCTTTCCCAAGTAGCCCGCCAGGAGGTCACAGCCCTGCGGGATAAGGTGCAGGGCACACTGCGCATCGGCACGGTATCGTCCTCTTCGGCGCACCTGCTGCCGTATGTGCGCACATTCCACGCCGCGTACCCGGAAATACGCTTTGAGTTGGAGGAGGGCAACACCTATGAATTGCTGGAGCTTTTGCGGCGCGATCTCATAGAGGTCGCCATCGTACGCACCCCCTTTCCTATGGAGGGGATGCAGTGCCGTTTTTTAGAGACAGAGCCGATGGCAGCGGCTGCCCGCCCAGGCTGGTTTGGCGGGGAACAGGCGCTGCGCATGGCAGATCTGGCGCCTTGGCCGCTGATCGTATACAGAAGGTTTGAAAATCTCATTGCGTCCGCCTGCCAAGAAGCAGGGTTTGAGCCAAACCTGTTCTATAAGACGCAGGATGCGCGCACTTCATTGCTGTGGGCGGATGCAGGGCTGGGGGTGGCGTTGGTGCCGCAGAGCGCGCTGGCCATCATCCCCGGCGGGCTTTCGTTTTGCCCCATCGAGGAAAAAAGCCTGTATACCCGTATCGCGGCCATTGCCAAGCAGACGCGCACGCTTTCCGAGCCGGCAGAGGCGTTTCTTTCTTCCTTCGGCGCTTGCCCTTCAGAGGATTATGGTGTAAAGTAAATGCACTGAAAAGCAAGGAGGAAACGACTCAAATGGTTGTCATTACCATGGAAAATGGGAAACAAATCAAAATACAGCTGGAGCCGGACAAGGCCCCGGCCACCGTACAAAACTTTGAAAAGCTGGTCAGCGAGAAATTCTATGACGGGCTGACGTTCCACCGCATCATCCCCGGCTTTATGATCCAGGGCGGATGCCCGGACGGCACCGGCATGGGCGGCCCGGGGTACAGCATTCGCGGGGAATTTTCCGCCAACGGGTTCAACAATCCCATCAAGCATACGCGCGGCGTGATCTCCATGGCGCGCAGCATGAACCCGGATTCCGCCGGCTCCCAGTTTTTCATTATGCACGAGGATGCGCCGCATCTGGATGGGCAATACGCTGCCTTCGGCCGTGTTGTAGAGGGGATGGAGGTCGTCGATGAAATCGCCAATACCCCCACCGGGCGCAACGACCGGCCCCATACGCCGCAGGTTATGCAGTCCGTCGTGCTCGTGGAGGATTAAAAGGCCAAGCAGAATCAAAAGAGAAGCCGGCAGGCTTCTTTTTTTGCATAGGAAATACGCATACATTGAAAAAAAGCAAAATAAAAGTGCCCCCAACGACCATCCCATCATTGAAAGCACCTTTGCTCTAAATTATTTATCCATATTATAGGGAATCATCTGTGTAAAGTCAATGGTTTTTTGTCGAAATTTGTACAAATTTTATAGGCATCCACGAGATACGGCCAAGGCCTGCATGAAGATAACAGGATATGGTAGGGATACGGCGGGCAGAAACAAGCCGAATACGGCTTGCCAGGGGGGTAGGCCCATGCTACAATACCAGAAAAGAGAGGGGGATCATACCAATGAGCCAAGAACCGCATTTTACGCCGCGAAGCCAGAGCCGCCATTTTGAAGAGCCAGCGCCAAGACAGCATGAAAAGCGGGCCAAGCAGCAAGCACCCAAGGGGAAAAAAGGGAAGAAAAACATACTGTTGAATGTGCTGTTGGTATTTTTCTGTGCCGTGTTCGTATTTTCGGCCTATAAGCTGATCTCCCAGTACTTAGTCTACCAGCAGGCAGATTCCGAATATGAGCAGGTGCGTGAGCTTGCCGGCATGCCGGCGGATGACCAGGCGGACAGCAGGCCGGATTTTGCGGCGCTGCAGGCCATCAACCCGGAAATCGTCGGCTGGGTGACCATCCCCGGCACAGTCATCAGCTATCCGGTGGCGCAGACGGATGATAACGATAAATATTTGCATACTACCTTTGAAGGAAAAGCCAATGCCTCCGGCTGCATTTTTATGGATAAGGACAGCCAGACGGACGGGCAAGGCCAGCATACCATCTTATATGGGCACAATATGAAGAACGGCTCAATGTTCCACGAGCTGCTGCAGTATAAAAAGGCAGACTTCTTCAACGAGCACCCAACCATTTATTATGATACGCCGGAAGGGCGCATAGAGCTTAGAGTCATTGCAGCATACACGGCGGATGCCAATGACCCATACAATTATTCGGATGCCAGCCCAGAGGAGTTCCGGGCATTTTTGCAGCGCGGCATGGAAAAGTCCCCCGTTCAGGGAGAGATAGATGTGGCACGGATTACCTCCGCATTTTCCCTGCAGACCTGCAGCTACGAGACGGATAATTCCAGAACCTTTGTCATTGCCGTTCCTGTATCACAGATTCAATCCTGACAGCAAAACAAGCTGCTTTGCGGAGGGCCCTCG
>CAJLPK010000107.1 GCA_905208455.1 uncultured Bacillota bacterium | reverse complement strand
TACATACTGGCTGCGCACGGTGTGGCCGGGGCCTTTGGGCGCTACCATGATAACGTCTACATCCTTCGGCGCCTTGATCAGGTTAAAGTGGATGTTGAAGCCGTGGGCAAACATCAATACGTTGCCCTCTTTCAGGTTGGGGGCAATCTGGGCCGCGTAAATATCCGCTGCCAGCTCATCCGGCACCAGCATCATGACAAAATCGCCCGCCTTGGCCGCCTCATCGACCTCCATGACCTTCAAGCCGGCCTCTTCCGCCTTTTTCCAACTGGCAGAGCTCTTGCGAAGGCCCACCACTACATTTACGCCGGACTCCTTCAGGTTCTGCGCATGGGCATGGCCCTGGCTGCCGTAGCCGATGATGGCGACGGTCTTGCCGTCCAACAGCCCCAGGTTGCAATCGTGGTCATAGTATTTTTGAATCATTTCAAACATCCTTCTTTCTTTGGATTTTTTATATAGATGATAATATTGGGGTCCTTTATTCCTTGCACCGGTGCTCCGCCGGCGTGCCGCGCTCCAGCGCCGTAACGCCGGTCCGGCACATTTCCAAAATGCCGTATTCGCCGATGACGTTCAAAAATGCGTCTATTTTGGTAGGGATGCCGGTCAGCTCTACAATCATGCTGTCTACGGACAGATCCACCACATGCCCGCCGTAAATGCGGGCCACCTCGCTGATGGCGCTGCGCGTCATCTCCGTGGCCTTGACCTTGACCAGCAGCAGCTCGCGGAACAAGCTCTTGCCCTCTTCCAGGCAAAATACCGTCCTGGTTTCTTCCAGCTTAAAGGTCTGGCTTAAAATCTGGTCGATCACCTGCGCATCCCCGCGCACCGAAATGGTGATGCGGGAAATCTCCGGGTCATTGGTCGCGGACACGGTCAAGGAATCAATGTTAAAGCCCCGCCTGGCAAACAGGCTGGAAACGCGCGCCAGCACGCCGGAATGGTTGTATACCAGTACGGACAATACCTTGTTTGTCATCGCTTCTCCTCCTCAGTCCATGATGATCTCATCGATTGTCTGCCCCGGCGGAATCATCGGCAGCACCCTTTCATCCTTGTCGATGGGGCATTCGATCCAGCAGGGGCGCTTGCTGTCAAGCGCGTCCCTGAGCGCGTCCTCAAATTCCTGTAAGTTCGTCACGCGGTACCCCTTGGCGCCAAAGCCCTCGGCCACCGCCTTGTAGTTTGTCTTTCTCTCCGGGCTGGTAGCACAGTACCGCTGCCCATAAAACGCCGCCTGCCACTGGCGCACCATGCCCAGCACCGCGTTGTTCATGATCACGGTCACCACCGGCAGGCCGTAACTCACCGCCGTGCAGCATTCGTTCATGTTCATGTGAAAGCTGCCGTCGCCTGTGATATGGATGACAGGCCGGTCCGGAAACGCCGCCTGCGCCCCCAGCGCCGCGCCGTAGCCGTAGCCCATGGTGCCCAGCCCGCCGCTGGTCAGAAAGCTGTTGGGCTTTACCCGCCTGCAGTATTGGATGGCCCACATCTGGTGCTGGCCTACATCCGTCACCAAAATGGAATCGTCGCCCGCGATTTGGCAGATCTTCCCAATCACCTGGTGCGGCTTTAGCACCGCATCGTCGTCCGCCGGCTTATAATCCACCGCCTGCCAGGCCCGGATACGCTGCATCCAGTCCGTATGCTGCTTTGGCTCGATCTGCGGCAGCAGCTTTGACAGCACCTGCCCAATATCCCCTACCAGGCCCAGGTCCACCAGCACGTTTTTGTTGATCTCGCTCTGGTCGATGTCGATCTGGACGATTTTGGCGTCGTGCGCAAATTTTTTGGTATCCTGCGCCACGCGGTCGGAAAACCGGGTGCCGACGGCCAGCACCAGGTCCGCCTTGTCCACCGCCAGGTTGGCCGTCCGGCTGCCGTGCATGCCCAAAAGGCCCAGGTTCATCGGGTCGTCATAGCTCAGCACCCCCGCCGCCATCAGCGTATGCACCGCCGGGATCTCCGCTTTTTCCATGAGCTGATGCAGCTCTTCCCCTGCCCCGCTGGCAGCCACGCCGCCGCCGAAATAGAGCACGGGCCGCTGGCTTTGGTTTACCATCGACGCCGCCCGCGCCAGGTCCGCTGCATCCGCCTCCGGCAGGCACAGCTTAGCAGGCTCCGGCGCTTTCGGCACAAACTCCGTGACCGCCGCCGTTACATCCTTGGGAATGTCCACCAGCACCGGCCCCTTGCGCCCGGAAGAGGCGATTTGAAAGGCCCGGCGCAGCACCGGCGCCAGGTCCTCTACCCGGCGCACCATAAAGTTGTGCTTGGTGATGGGGATGGTGACTCCGGCGATGTATACCTCCTGAAAGCTGTCCTTCCCGATCAGGTCCGTGCTGACATTGCCGGTGATCGCCACCATCGGCACACTGTCCATATACGCCGTGGCAATGCCCGTAACCAGGTTGGTCGCCCCCGGGCCGGAGGTCGCAATGACGACCCCTGTTTTCCCCGTAGCCCTGGCATACCCGTCCGCCGCATGCGCCGCGCCCTGCTCGTGCGCGGTCATGATGTGGCGGATCCTGTCCTGGTATTCATACAATGCGTCGTAAATATTCAATACCGCCCCGCCCGGATAGCCGAACACGGTATCCGCGCCCTGCTCCAACAGCACCTCCGCCATAATCTGTGCGCCTGTCAGCTTCATCTTCATCGTCCTCTCATTTCCCCGGCGGCCGCCTTTGCGCCGCCCCTTGATTTTGCCTATGCCTTTGCAGAATACGCCTGCGCCGCTTCCGTTTTTCCATCCCCACTGTATAAAAAAACAGCCCTCGCCTCTAACAAGCTAGAGACAAAGGCATACAAGCGCTCTGCGGTACCACTCTATTTGCTGCGCCAAAACGCGCAACCCCCTTACCTGCCACGGCACGCCATGGCAAAACACGATAACGGATGTTGGCCGTCCCCACCTACTAGGCGCTTCCTTTCAGCGGGCAGCTCCGGGATGAGACCAAGCTGGAATGCGCATTGCCTTTCACCGACCGGCAACTCTCTAAAGCGTTGAGACCAGATGACAGTTTCCCTTCATCGCTTTTCTGTTTTTAGTTAGTGTAGCAAAAAAAGCGGGTTGTGTAAAGTATCATTTGCAATTTTTTCGCGGTTGGCCGCAAAAAACCCTGTCTTTTTCTCCCTTTGTGCAAAGCCTTCGCCCATCCCTGCATTTTTTCGGTTCCGTTTGCTGTTTTGCATCCCTTCACTGTTTTTTCTTTGAGGCAGTTGGGGTATACTAAGCACACGGCATATCCTGCCGGTATAAGGAGGTATCTACCATGAAAGTAATCATCATTGGCGGCGTCGCCGGCGGCGCCAGCTGCGCAGCCCGTCTCCGCCGGCTGGATGAGCAGGCCGAAATCGTCCTTTTGGAGCGCGGCCCTTATATATCCTTTGCCAACTGCGGCTTACCTTATTATATAAGCGGAGAAATCCCGGACCAGGCCCAGCTTGCCGTGCAGACCCCGGAGGGCTTTGCCGCCCGCTTTGCCGTGGATGTGCGCATCCTGTCCGAAGCGGTGGATATAGACCGCAACAGCAAAACCGTCACCATCGCAGACCACGCCACAGGCCGCCGCTACCAGGAGCGGTACGATAAGCTCGTGCTCAGCCCCGGGGCGGAGCCGGTGCGCCCGCCGCTGCCCGGTGTGGAGGATGCGCGCATCTTTACCCTGCGCACCATCCCGGACGCCGCGGCCATCCGCACTTTTCTGGAAACCCGGCGCCCTGCCCAGGCGCTCATCGTAGGCGCCGGCTACATCGGCATGGAAATGGCGGAGGCGCTGCATGCCGCCGGGCTCAGCGTCACCGTTGTGGAGATGCAGCCGCACGCCATCGGCCCGCTGGATTATGACATGGCCTGTCAGGTACACCAGTATGCCCGTGAAAAAGGCATTCAGCTAAAGCTGAACTGCGGCGTCTCCTCCTTTGAGGAAACGGGCAGCGCCCTGTTTGCCCATCTCACAGACGGCAGCCGGTTGTCCTGCGGCCTGGTGGTTTTGTCCACCGGCGTGCGCCCGGATACTGCCCTGGCCGAAAAAGCGGGGCTGGAGGTCAACGAAAAAGGCGCCATCCTCGTCAACGATGAGCTGCGCACCAGCGCGGAGGATATCTATGCCGTGGGCGACGCCATCGCCATCCGTGACGCCGTGACAGACCTGCCCGGCTAT
>CAJLPK010000106.1 GCA_905208455.1 uncultured Bacillota bacterium | reverse complement strand
TGCGCGGTGGTGTACACGCTGACCATGGAGGCAGACAGGCCGCCCATCATGAACATACCCAGTACAGATGCGCAGGAGATGAACTTGTTGATCATGCCGCCTTCCAGAATGGAGAGAGCTGCCTCAGTACCCATCTTGTAGCCGGTGTTGATGAAGATGAAGCTTTCTGCATAGGTAACACCCGTCAACAGGACGAAGTAGATGATCGGAGCGAGGAAGGAGCCGCCTTCTGCCAACGGCAGAACCAGCATAATGAACAACGGCTTCAGGGTAGACCAGTCGATGGTGTCGCCGATGCCGGCAAACGGTCCCATCAAACCAGCTTTAACGCCGGTAATCGCTTCAATCGGGATCGGAGCGCCGAGCGCGCGCTGCTCTTCCATGGCGATGACGATACCGTGTACCACGGAACCCCAGATGCCTTCTGTGTTGAAGAACATCAGATGGCGATTCAAAGCGGCGGAAAATTCCTCCTGGTCATTGCCATAGAGCTTTTTCAGGATTGGAATGAATGCTGCGCAGAAAGCAACAGACTGCAAACGCGCAAAGGAGTTGGACATTTCACAGAACATATTCCAACGGAATACGAGGTTGTTGATGTCTTTTTTGTTGAGAAGCTTTTTGCCTGCTTCATCGGCCTCGACTGCCGCTTTGGTACCTGCATCTTCCACAGCGGCGGGATCTTCACCCTTGTCGCTGGCCTGGAGGATGAGGTAGTACATAAAGGCGATGAACAAACCAGCCAATGCCAGCGGTACGCCGCTGATGCCGGAATACTGAGCGAAGAAGAAACCACCCAGGAAGAAGGGAAGGAACTGCGGACGGCCGATAACGTTGACCGTCATGGCAAAGCCCAGAGCCGGCAACAATTTACCGGTAGCGCCCAACGCATTGGTGATCCAAGCCGGCAGGCTGTTCATGAAGGTACCTACGGCTTCTGCACCGAAATAAATGGCGAAGAACATCGGTACGCCGAACAGGAAGAATTTCATGATGATGTTCCACCAAGAAGCCATGAAGATGATGCCCTTGGTATTGCAGGTCTGTGCATATTTATCAGACTGCTGCGCCGTATAAACGGTAACGATACGGCGGATGGTATGCAGCTGAGCACACAATAGGCTGAGCGGTACGGCGATGGTAACGGCGCTTTCAACGGGCAGGCCGCTGAGCATCGTTACGGTGCAGCCGCCGATGGTGGCTGCCGTCTCATCCCAAACCACGGTGCCGCCGGCGCCCGTGAAGGCTAAGAACATCGGCTGGATCGTTGCGCCGATTTTCAATGCAGTGGGTATATCTCCTAAAACAATGCCGCAGACCAAGGAGGTCATCAAAGGGCCCACAAATACGCCCTGGGCACTGTAGAAGATATACCATGTTGCGTACCAATAGTACAAAGCAAGAATGATTGCTTGAATGACTGATACTGACATAATTTACCCCCTAAAAATAAGTAATATGACGAAATATGAGAAAGAACCTGGAACTGCCTACCCTCCTTTCTAAACCAGGCATACCATAAAATACAAACATTAGAAAACAATTTTGTAACTAGATACTACCATTGTTCTATAGATGTGTCAAGGTTATGTCATAACTTTGAGTAAACAAGAAGATGTTCACATGAATGTACGTATTGGCTTATTTTTAATCAATATATATAAAAACGGCAGTGAATATGCACTGCCGCAGATAAAAAGCTTATAGTATGATGAGAAGCTGCTCCACGAGAAAGACGGTACAGGTGGAGGCAAGGGCCACTGGCATGAGCCCAAAACGAAAATAAGACATGACCAATGCCACCGCAGTGCCGCATATGGCCGAGATCAGCCCGCCCGTGGAAGAAAATACATCGGGGAATACCATGGCAGCCAAAATGGCATAGGGCATGTAGAGCAAAAAGGACTGAAAGAACCTATTTTCAATATGCCTTCTAAACAAAATAAGAGGGAGAACCCTGGGAATGTATGTTACCAGGGCCATCAGCCCAATGGACAGACAAAGATAAGAAAATGTCATCGGTCGTCCTCCTCACTGAGCGGAAACCACTTTGCCCCCACAGCAGAAGCGACCAAACCGCAAATGATGATGATCCAGCCGCTGCCCATATTCTGTACAGCCGGAAGAAAATGAAGCAGGCAGCTGAGGAGTATGGAAAGGATGACGACAGCCAATACCCGTTTAGATTTACGGCTGGGGGGCACAATCACGGCAATAAACATCGCGTATAATGCAATGCCAAGGGCAATGCGGATGGATTCGGGCAGGCTATTGCTGATCAGTGCGCCCAAGGCTGTGCCGCTGCCCCAGCTTATATACGGCGTAAGGATCAGGCCCATTAAATAAGGAAAAGAAAGAGTGCCTTTTTGCTGCATGGAAACAGCAAAAATCTCATCTGTATTGCCAAAGGCGATTAGGCATCGTTTGCCAAAGGAAAGATCCGGTGTGATCCGCTGAGACCAGCTCAAAGACATGAGGATATACCGAAGGTTGATGATTAAAACAGTAAAGGCAATTTCCAGCAAAGAGGCATGCACGGCCATGAGCTCCATGCCGGCAAGCTGGCCTGTGCCGGTTAGATTGGTCAAGGAAATCGTGATGGGAACCCAAGCGGGCAACCCTTTTTTTACAGAAAGCATACCAAAAGCCAGAGAGACGGACAGATAGCCTAGAGCAACAGGCAGGCCGTCTTTCATGCCTTTATATAGACTGGTACGAGCGCTTGGCATCAAAATGCTCCTTTCGCCTATATGGCAAAAATATACAAACAAAAAGCCCCGTTTTTTCAAAACGAAGCGTTGTATAAGCGAATCAAACGGCAATACGCACAACGAATTATCTTAGCATTGTAAAAGAAAATGTGTCAAGACATGCAGCATTGGTCAAAAATCATGAAACGAGATAGGCAAAAACGAAAACTGCATAAAAATGTGTTGACATAAGCTAGCTTATAGAAATGATATCAAAAAGAATCCAACAAAAGATGAATATAGAAAAAGCAGGAAGGGCAGTCATCGCGGGCTATCAGCGAAAGCGCTGCCATCCATGAAAGAGAAAATGCAGCATTGCCCGCATGAAATCGGGCATGCGCCTGTATCTGCAAATTTGAAAGCTCATAGGCTTCCCATTGTGCCCCGTACCTCCGCACGCTGGGCTATGCTTTGCAGGGAGAAGAAGAGGAAAATGTGTTGATAACCAAGGAGCAGGCAATGGATAGGAGCATTGCCTATACAGGAGGACGAGCGGCGGGAAAAGTGGCATTTGGAAAATCACCAGCGGCGATATTGAGCAGGTTGCAAAGCGTGTACGTGCCATGGGAATGTGCTTTGGCATGAGCCGGGAGTTGATATGATGGCGCTTGAAACGGCAGCCAGTCAGTATTTGGGCGGAGGCGATCGTCTGAAGCCTCTGCGAAAGCAGATGAAGAAGTGCTTGTGCTAATCAGGCAGGACCATGAAACAGCCCAAAAATAGCTTAACGCAGCGCCGGGCCAGGCTGAGCTGCCGGCATATCTATGGAGAGCGGCTATAACGGAGAAAAATGTATGCACCTTCTAAATAAGCAGCAATGGAAAAAGCGTGTCCGTTAACCGGGCACGCTTTTGTTGTTTATGCTCCCTGTGCCTGCAAAAAATCCAATACCAAAGCGTTGAATACCTCTGGCATTTTGGCGGCGATGAAATGATCTCCTCCAGCAACAATGAAAAGCTCCGCTCCGCCAATGGCTTCCGCGATACCCTGGGTATGCGCAGAGACAATCATATCGTGCTCACCAGCCAATATCAGGGCAGGTGTATGGATTTGCGCCAACATCTCAAAGGTCAGGTTGGGATGATGGATCATTAAACCGTAAATTTCGGCCTTTTTTTGATAATGGGCATCTGTCTTGGCCTTTTCACATAAATAAGCATATTTTTCTTTTTGATGCGCCTGTATTTCTGGCTGCAAGCCGGCCGGATACAGGTTGGCGCCATCGACGATGATGCTAAGGATTCGGTCTGGATATTTTAACGCGGCATGCAGCGCAGTATTGCCTCCATCCGAAAAGCCCAGGATATGTGCCTTTTGAATGCCGAGATCCTCTAAAACAGCGACAACATCATCAGCAAAAAGATAAAAATCCAGCGGCGCATCACCGCGCGTAGAACGGCCGTGCGCGCGCGTATCCATGGCAATGACCTGATAACGCTTTGAAAACACAGGCATCTGATGCTTGAAATAAGAACTGTCCTCGCCGTTGCCGTGCAAAAGGACCAGCGGGGTCCCCTGCCCGGTCACTTCGTAATAGAGGGTAGCGCCATGCGAGGCAGCACAATAATGGGTCACGGTTTGCATAGGTCC
>CAJLPK010000105.1 GCA_905208455.1 uncultured Bacillota bacterium | reverse complement strand
TATAAAAAAGGACGGGACCCCGTCCTTTTTTTGTAGGGCGCACGAGCAAGCCCCCGGCAAATTGCGCTTGCCCGTCAGCGGAGGGAGAATCCCCTTATACACAGCCGTATGGGGCAGGCCCCTGCAAGCCGGCCAGGGGATGACATGATGCACCAAAATGGCGCGCAGGCCCGCTTCCTTTGCCTTTTCCGGTACTTCGGCGGCGGCGCCGATGGGAGCTTTCATAGCGCGCGGGAATGCCCATGCGCCATGGTTCCGCTTTGTAAAAAGCATCCGCTTGGATGCAGGCGCGGGCCTGTCGCGGGCAGTCTCTGGCGCTGTGGAAATAGAGGGCGGGAGCGTCCCGTCATCAACCCGAAGGACAAGGGCATAACGCAGGGGCGCTCGCCATCCTAAAGGGCGAGATGCACGGTATCACAGCGGCCCGGCAGGGTCGGGATTTCGGCCTGTTCCTTGCGCTCTCTGCCTTTTCTGCGCATCAAAGCGCCTCTGCCAAAATGTCGTATCAGCGCATAGGCAGAGGGGAATCGCCGGCAAGAAGGCCTTGGATTTCGGGAAGCGGAAGGGGAAACTCCACCACGCCCATACAGCCCGGGCAAAGGGAGCGTTTGGGCCGACCGCGGCAAACAGGCACAGCCAGGCTGCCAACGTGCCGACAAGGACGATGCGGCGGTCGCTTGAACGGTGCGCCGCGCCTGGGCAGCATAGCGATGCCCTTCTTTCCGGCAGGACGAGGGAACTGGCCGGGCCGGCTCTTTTCTGTACCGATCAGATGGGCATACGGCAAAAAGCCTTCGCATAGGGCAAGAGCCCTGGGGATTTTGAGAAAAAAAGAGCGCGGCAGCATGCCGCGCCCTCATGACAGCGCCGTTTATCCCTTGCGCAGCAGATCTGCCGGAATGGGCTTTTTGAGGACCTTGGAGGCAAAGGGGAAGGAAAGCACATACAACACAAAGCCGGTAAAAATGATGAGGCCGGCGGTGGTATAGAAGGTAAGCACACCGAAGGCATCTACCATAAAGCCGCCCAGCAGGGAGCTGCAGATCATGCCGATGGCGGTGGCCATGCCCAAAAAGGTCTGCGCGGAGGCGGCAAGGCTGGGCGGAGCCAGGCGGAAGGCATACTCGATGGTGGTGCTGAAATACAGGCCGGAGGCGACGCCGCCGATCATGCAGATGAGGATGATGGTGATGGGCGTGCTGGCAAAGTTATAGCAGATCTGCTCTGCAGCCAGCAGAACGCCGATGCCCGCCATCATTTTGGGAAGGGTGACATAGCGCAGGATCCGGCTGCCAACGAACAGCAGCAATGCTTCCGGGATGCAGCGCAGCCCCATCACCGTGCCGACAAAGTTGGGGTCGATGCCCAGATCCTCTAAAAGGTAGGGCATGAAGGTGGTGGTGCAGTTGAACATCATTTGACTGAGCAGCACATACCCCAGCAGCACGACAAAATAATAATTTTTGAACAGGCGGAAAGGGTTGATTTTTTTAGCGGCCTTGACCGCCTTTTCCATGACATCTTCGGTATTTTTTGAAGGGTACCTGCGGTTGAGCCGCATGGCAATGGCGCAGACGATGACGCTGAAAATACCGGCCAGGTAAAAGCAGATGGAAACGTCTGTTTTGCTGGCCAAAACGGACATGCCTACGCAGCTGACCATCCACCCCAGCGAACCGAACAGGCGCACCGAGCCGAACGGCACCCCGGTGCGGGTGGTGTTTTGCATGGTCCAGGCGTCCAAAAGGTTTTGCGAGCAGTTGCGCACGAAATTGGACATCGGCATGGCAATGGCCAATAGCACGAACCCGCCCAGCCTGATGCCGCCGAACAACGGCAGGCTGGCGATGACGACGGCCTGGATGCCAAAGACGAGGATAAAGGTTTTGGAGGCAGAGCCGATGCGGTCGGCGATGTAGCCCCAAATCGGCGGCGCGATGATGCCGACGGCGGCAAACGCAGCCATGATGGAGCCCACCTCGGCGCTGGAAAATCCGCTGCTCTGCAGGAGCAGGGTATTGTAGCTCAGCGGCGCCATGGCGGCCCAATACATGAAGATGACAGAGGCAAATCCGACAAAAACGCCCCTGCGCTGTGTTTGTCTTTGTTCAAGACTGTTGGACTGTTGCAAGATGAGACCCTCCCAAGAAAAAAAATACGAAAACGGACAGCGCCGTTTTGGGTCAAAGAAAAAACATCCATCCCGGCCGCGCACAGCCATGAAAAAATCTCGGATAAAAAGAGTGAATTTAGCAAAAATTGATAGTACTAACATACGCCCGGAACGGGCGGAAAGTCAAGATAAAATTGAGTGTTTACCAAACTTTTTTTTACCAAGGAACAGGCATGTCCATTTGTGAAAAAACAAACGGGAGCAAGGGCCCTGCCCGGCGCGTTTTCATAGGCGGGAAAGGAGGAGGCAGGCTACGAACAAGAAAAAGGCATTGGCAGCGGGCGGCATCGTACTGGCTCTGGGCGCGGCGGTGCTCCTATCGCTGACGGCAGGGCGGCAGCTGCTTGGCCTGGCACGCCGCCCGAAGGCATTCCGCGCCTGGATCGACGGCTGCGGCCCGTGGGCGCCGCTGTGCCTAATCGGCCTGATGTGCTTTCAGGTCGTCGTGGCGGTGCTGCCCGGAGAGCCCATCGAGATCGGGGCGGGTGTGGCCTTCGGGGTATGGCGCGGGCTGGCGCTGTGTTTGGCGGGCGCGGCCCTCGGCAGCGTCATCATCTTTCTTTTTACCAAAAAGCTGGGGATCAGGCTGGTTGAGGTGTTTGTGCCGATGGAAAAGCTCCGCCAGCTCAGGTTTTTACAGAACAACCGGCGGCTGCATGTGCTGGTGTTCCTGTTGTTTTGGATTCCCGGCGTGCCCAAGGATGTGCTCACATATTTTGTAGGGCTGACGGAGATGAAGCTGCCGGCGTTTTTGGCGATCTCTACCGTTGCGCGCATCCCCAGCGCGCTGATGAGCACCTCCGGCGGCGCGGCGCTGGGCAGCGGGCAGTATAAAATGGCGGTATGGATCTTTGCAGGCTCGGTGGTGCTGGGCTTGGCCGGTGCTGTGTATTACCGGCAGATGGTGAAAAAGGAGCAGCGCAAAAAGCGGTGGGAGGATGAGGCAAAGGCCAAGCAGCAGGCGCTGGAGGCCCGGCGCCGTGCTTGCATGCGGCGTACAAAAGATGTATAACGGAGAAAAAACCAAAGGGGGGCGGGGCAATGAACGCATTTTCGGCGGCGCTGGCGCTGTGTATCCCGCTGCTGGTGCTGCTGCTGGGCGCGATGATGCGGCAGGCGCGCATCGCACAAAACCAATGGATTGGCTATCGCACACGGAGGGCGATGCAAAGTGAGGAAGCGTGGGCCTTTGCGCAGAAAACGGCAGGGCGGCTGTGGATGGCGGCAGGCGCGGCGATGCTGGGCGTATCGGCATTGCTGTGCATCGTGCTGTACCGGCGGATGGAAGCGGCTGTCATCTATATGATATTGGCGCAGGCCGTGCTGACGCTGGGGACGGTACCGTTGACAGAGCGGGCGCTGAAACGGAAATTCGGAGACACAGGAAAAAAGCAGCCCTAGGGCTGCTTTTTTGGCGGCGTGTCTTAGAAGAGCACATCGCGGTATTGTGGATGGCGCCGGAGCCAAAAAGCGGCCTAGGAGCAGGAAGCACAGCCCCTTTGGCCCTCAAGACGTGCGGCGCGTACCAGCCTGCCCCCTGCCCGTGCAGGCCGGGGCGGACAAAGGTATGGTTGAGGTTAGCTACGATATCGCCGGCCGTAGGGAACGTGATTTCAGCCAGGAGCACGCCGCTTGCATCTGGCGGCCCGGGGCGCGGCAAAATGCCATGGGACAGCTCCTTATCAAGAGGGGATCTTTACACCGCAGGCATAGATGGGGGCGTTGTCTGGCTGCTCGCCGCAGAGCAGGGCGTACAAGCGGTAGCCGCCGGAAAGGTTGACGCAGTCAAAGCGGTGCTGGCTGAGGATACGGCAGGCTACATAGCTGCGAAGCCCGCTTTGGCAATGCACATAGAGGGGACGGGTACGGTCCAGCTCATCCAGGCGGGTACGCAGCGCATCCAGCGGAATGTGCAGGGCACCGGGAATGTGCCCTTCGTCATATTCCTCCTGGGTGCGCACATCCAAAAGCTGCGCGTTTTCCGGCAGGGGGAGGGCTGTTTGCCAGTGCGCCTGCCTGACCTTGCCGTCCAAAAGGTTTTCGATGGCAAAGCCGGCCAGGTTGACCGGATCCTTGGCGGAGGAATAGGGCGGGGCATAGCAGAGCTCCAGCTCTGCCAGGTCGGCGGCGGTCAAACCGTGGCGGATGGCGGCGGCCAACACGTCGCAGCGCTTATCCACC
>CAJLPK010000104.1 GCA_905208455.1 uncultured Bacillota bacterium | reverse complement strand
GGTGATGTCAAAATGCGGCGCCAGCCGCTCCAGCACAGCGGAGCTGCAAGGGCCGCAGCAGCTGTGCAGGAGCAGGGCCGGGCGGGCGCCGCGGGGCAGGGCTGCGATCTGCGCCTGCATCTGCTGATCGTAATTGATGGGGTTCATACTGGCTTCCTCCTGTCCACAGAGTAAAACGGTTTCCCGGTTTTGTAAAGAAAAAAGGGCCGAAAGGCCCTTGGTTAGAGGTGAAAGATCAGCTTTGGTGATGGCCGCAGTGCGCATGGCCGTGTTCACCATGGCCGCCGCAATCGCAGTCGTGGTCATGGTCGTGCTCGCCATGGTGATGGGTGCAGGTGGGCAGCACGCTGTCTTTCAAAGTACCGTCTAAAAACGCCTGCACGGCGGCGTCAATATCGCCGGCAGCGCCTGAGACGACCTGGATGCCTTGATCCAGGAGCATTTGCTTGGCAGGCGCGCCGATGCCGCCGCAAATGACGGTATCCACGCCGTTGTCCTTCAAAAAGCCGGCCATGGCGGCGTGGCCGCTGCCGGTGGCATCCAGCAGCACGGGCGCTGAGGCGGCTTTGCCCTCCACGGTAAACACCGCAAAGGACGGGCATTTGCCAAAGTGCTGGAACACCTGGCCGTTTTGTGCGGTAACTGCAAGTTTCATAGATAGGACTCCTTTCAAACCTTTTCCACGGCTTCTACCGCGTTTTTCAACAGATCGCCGCCGTACAGCTCCAGGGTGCCCTGGTCGCAGGCGCGGGCCAGCTGCGGGTCGATGGGCAGGCGGTCGAGGATGCGCAGGTTATACTGCAGGGCGGTTTCCTCCAGATGGCTTTCGCCAAAGAGATGGATCTGCCGGCCGCAGTCCGGACATTCCACATAGCTCATGTTTTCCACGATGCCGAGGATGGGCACCTCCATCAGGGCGGCCATGTTGACGGCCTTGCCTACGATCATGGAGACCAATTCCTGCGGGGAGGTGACGATGATGATGCCGTCCAGCGGCAGGGACTGGTACACGGTCAGCGGCACGTCGCCGGTGCCGGGCGGCATGTCGATGAACATGACGTTGACATCCTTCCACAGCACATCCGACCAGAACTGCTTGACGGTTTCGCCGATGATGGGGCCGCGCCAAACGACGGGGTCGTTTTCCTTATCCAGCAAGAGGTTGATGCTCATCACCTGGATGCCGGTGCTGGTCGTGACGGGGTAAATGGCGTTTTCCGTGCCCACGGCTTTTTCCTTGAGCCCGAAGGTGCGGGGGATGGAGGGGCCGGTGATGTCGGCGTCCAGGATGGCGGTGGTATGGCCGGCCTTGTTGGCGGCGATGGCCAGCAGCGACGTGACCATGGATTTGCCCACGCCCCCCTTGCCGGATACGACGCCGATGACCTTATCCACGCGGCTGGCGGGATTCAGATCGGCACGGAACTGCGCTTTTGTGTTTTGCGGATTGCTTTGGCAGCTGCCTGCGGAAGGACAGCCTTCGCAGGCATGATTACATTCTTCACTCATGTTGGGATCCCTCGTTTTCTTGATTTTCGTTGGCGTGCGGCAGCCTGCAGTGCTGGCAGGCGGCCTGGCAGGCGCAGCCCGGGCGGTGCAGCTGGTAATGCCCCCCTTGGATGCGGATGCCTTTGCCATGAACCAGAGCCTCGGCCATGAGCCCGCGCGCGCTGTATAGAATGCGCTGCAGGGTGCCGCGGGAAATCATCATCTGCTCGGCGGCCTTATCCTGGTCAAAGCCCTCCAGATCGCATAAGCGCAGGGCTTCTACCTGCTCTACGGTAAGCACCACATAGGCGCAGGGCGTTTGCTGCGGGGTAAACTCCACGCTGGGCGGCAGCGCGCAGACGCGGCGGCATTTGCTGGTACGGGGCATTCCAAATCACCTCCTATATTGGGCATATGCACAAATTATAGAGCCAAGAACCTAAAAAGTCAAATGGGGCAGCAAAAACGGCTTGCTTCTTTCGCTGTATGGATGCCCTGCTGCCAAAGCATCCAAAGGCTCAGCAGGCTCATCGCCCAAAAACATCGAAATGATGGCTGGCGGGACCTTACTGGCGCTCGGGCGCCGGGCTTGGACACAGCGGGGCAGGGCGTTTCCGGCTGACGGCCTTTGGCGGCCGGGCAAGATAAAATAGGCCATGCAGCGGATGGAAATATGCTTGAAAAACCTATGAAGAGCAGAGCCTTGCAGGGCTCTTTTCTTTCATAGTACAGGCAGGCGGAAAAGGCTGGAAAGAAAGGAAGGGATTTCTTGACAAACATACCCCCCTTCCCTACAATGAAACTATATATTTGTGCTTGTATTGGTTTGCTTTGTTTTGTGTTTGGGTATGAACGATTTTTTTACAGGAGAAGAGATTAAAACATTTGTGTTTTAACAATATATCATTAGGAGAGGTGTCTTTGGATGGAAAACTTTCAGTACCACATGTATACCGACATTGTCTTTGGCAAAGGGGCTGAAAAGCAGGTTGCCAAGAAGGTAAAAGAGTATGGCGGCACCAAGGTTATGCTGGTGTACGGCGGCGGCAGCGTAAAGCGTTCCGGCTTGTATGATATTGTGGTGGCGGAGCTCAACGATGCGGGACTTCCGTTTATCGAGCTGGGCGGCGTGCAGCCCAACCCGCGCTTGTCGCTGGTGAAAAAGGGCCTGGAGCAGGCAAAGGCGGAAGGCGCGGACTTTTTCCTGGCCGTGGGCGGCGGCAGCGTCATCGATACGGCCAAGGCCATTGCGCTGGGCATGGTATACGGGGATGATTTCTGGAAGATCTTCCAGAAAAAGCTGGTGCCGACCCAGATGGCGCCGGTAGGCACCATTCATACCATCTCCGCCACGGGCAGCGAGACGAGCCGTTCCAGCGTCATCAAGGACGACCTGGATACGCAGCACAAGTTCGGCTTTATGCTGGAGCCCTGCCGCCCGGTCTTTGCGCTGATGAATCCGGAATGGACGATGACCCTGCCCGCTTACCAGACGGCGGCCGGCGCGTCGGACATTTTCGCGCATACCGTAGAGCGGTATTTTGCAGAGGGCGACTGCTATCTCGGCGATAAGTTCTGCGAAGGACTGCTGCGCTCTGTGGTCAAATATGCCCCCATTGCCATCAAGGACCCGAAAAACTACGATGCGCATGCGGAGCTGATGCTGGCCGGCTCTTTCAGCCATAACGATACCACCGGCCTCGGCCGTTTGGGCATGGATGGCAGCTGCCATGGGCTGGAAACCCAGGTGAGCGGCCTGTTTGATACGGCGCACGGCGCGGGCCTGGCAGTCATCATGCCGGCATGGATGGAATTTATGATCGATACGCAGGAGGATATCCACCAGTTTGTGAAGTTTGCGACCAATGTATTCGACGTAGAATACGATATGCAGGACCCCAAGGGCGTGGCGCTGGAGGGCGTAAAGCGCTTCCGTGCGTGGCTCAAGGAGATCGGCATGCCGCTGACCTTCAAAGAACTGGGCGTGAAGAAAGAGGATATGCAGAAGCTGCTGGACCATACCTGTAAAAAGGATGGCTCGGTGGGGCACCATATCCCGCTGTACTATGACGATGTGAAGAGGATCTTTGATTCTGTCGTTGAATAATTACATATTTTATGCTGAAAAGGCATAGCAGATAGAGGAGGAAAATCTATGTATTTCCGCAAATTGGGCAAAAGTGACCTGAACCTGTCTGTCATCACCCTGGGCACCTGGGGCATGGGCGGCGATTTTTGGGGCAAGGTAGACGATGCGCAGAGCATTGCCACCATCCAGGCAGCGCTGGATGCGGGCATCACGACCATTGATACCGCGCCGTGCTATGGCAGCGGCCATTCCGAAGAGGTCGTAGGCAAGGCCATCAAGGGCCGCAAGCGCGAGGACATCATCCTGGCGACCAAGGTGGGCTTGGATATTTACAACGGCAATGCGCGCAACAGCAAGGCTTCCAAGATCAGAGAGGAGATCGAGGAATCGCTGCAGCGCCTGGGCACCGACTACATCGACCTGTACCAGGTGCATTGGCCGGATCTGGACACGCCGTTTGAGGAAACCTTTACCGAGCTGAACAAGCTGCGCGAAGAAGGCAAAGCTCGTTATATCGGCGTATCCAACTTCAGCCCGGAGCAGATGGACGAAGCGGCAAAGTACTGCCCCATCGTCAGCGCACAGCCACCGTATTCGCTGCTAAAGCGCGAAATTGAAAAGGATGTACTGCCCTACTGCATCGAGCATGATATGGGCGTGCTGAGCTATGGCTCTATCGGCGCGGGCGCATTGACCGGGAAATTCAAGGAACGCCCGACCTTTGAGGATGGAGACAAGCGCGGCGAATTCTATGAATTCTTCAACGAGCAGAACTGGCCTAAGACCAAGGCGATGATTGATACGCTGGAGGAGATTGCATCCAGCCACGGCAAACCGACGGTGCATGCGGCGATCAACTGGGTGCTAAAGCAAAAGGGCATCACGGTGG
>CAJLPK010000103.1 GCA_905208455.1 uncultured Bacillota bacterium | reverse complement strand
CCTGCCCGGGGAGGGTTCTCCCCGGACTCCTCCGAGGGGGGAAGGGGTTTACATTTTTGGCAACATATTTTGCTTAGCCCGCCCGGCCCTATACCGCGCCGGGCTTTTGTTGTAGGTGCGTAGCCGGGCGGCTTGCGGGCAGTCCCGGCCGGGGAGAAGAGAAAAGGCAGGGGACGTGCCCCGGGGCATGGTAGAGTGAGCAGCACAGAAAGATTGGCCGGACAAGGCAGCGGGCACAGCCCAAAGCCAAGGGCCGCTGTTGCCTACGGCCCCTCCCCGGGGTACTGCCCCCAGCCATGCAGGGCTTACAGGCCGGACAAGGAGGCGGGCACTGCCCGCCCCGGACGCCTCCGAGGAGAAAAGGGTTTTACGTTTTTGGCAGGATGCTGCTGCTTGGCCCGCCCGGCCCTACACCGCGCCGGGCTTTTGTTGTAGGTGCGCAGGCTAAGCACCTTGTACGGCAGCGAGCCGGGGTTCGTCGGCGAGCGGTGCTTGGCAGGGGATACGCCAGGCACCTGTTCCCCTGCTTCGCTCGGGGTTTACGAAGGGCACTCCCTTCGGACGTTGAGGGGGCATTTCGGAAGCCCCCACGTTTTTGGTACTTTTGTCTCACAAAAGTACAAACCGTCCCTCTATGCGCCGCGGCCTGAACGCACACCGTACCCCGCATTTGCTCTCAGCCTGTGTCCCAGAATTTTACTCTCGGCCTAGCTTTATTCCTCGCTTTCCATCCCCCTAAAAGCAATGCGGCTCATCCTCACAGCGAAACACTTCCCAGCCTAGGCTGAGCCCCAGCTTGAGCCCTTGGCGGAAATTTTCCTCCTGTACATAGACGCGTTCCATATCCTTTTCGTCGATCAGCGCCAGCAGCAGATGGCGCTCTTCTTTGCTGAGCGTTTGGATCAAGGTTTGGTGAATGGCCTCTGCCGATTGGCTGTTGCTTGTTGCCACACCGAAGAGACGGGATAGTTTTGCGGTTACCATAAAAACATCTCCTTTCTATGGGGACAGCATACGACAGAAAGGAAAGATTGGCCATTCCCATGTATATGGCAACGATCTACATGGTAACCATGCAGGATGACAACAAGCGGACGTAGATTTGCATACAAACAGAGACACAACCCGATACACAAACCGATACACAACCAGTACACAAACCGATACACAACCAGTACATAAACCGATACACGACCAGTACGCGAACTGATACACGGCCGGTACACAAACCGATACACGACCCGGGCCCCCCTATCTATATATAATATATAAATATAAACAAAACAAAAAGAAAACATAGAGCCAAAAGACGCGCGCGCGTGGCTGTTTGGCGGGGAGGTGTTGTGGGGCGTGATGCACAACGCCGGGACAGGGAGAAGGAAGCATAGGGGGAGATGGGCGGGTTTACCTGCGAGGGCGTGCAAGAAATAGGCGGGCTAAGCGAAGGGGTAGGCCCCGGGGTAGGGAGAAAGAAGCAGAAGGAGAGATGGCCGGGTTTACCTGCGGGGCGTGCAAGAAATAGGCGGGCTAAGCGAAGGATAGGCCCCGGGGTAGGGAGAAGGAAGCGGAAAGGGAGGCAGGCTGGATTTACCAGTGGGGGCACGTCAAGGACCAAAGCGGGGCTAAGCAGAAAGCTAGGTCGGGGCAGAAGAGAAGCAGAGGGGGAGGTGGCCGGGCTTGGCTTAGGACGGCGCGCCGCGGGGGCTGCTGGCGTAAAGGGAAGGGGCCCCGGGCCGTTGACTTTGCGGCGCATTTCGTTGTATGCTAAACTGATTTTATGCATCCTGGAACAGGATGAGGAGAAAGGCGGCGGTGTGTATGTCCCTTCCGTTTCGCGCGTTTGACGGCGCGTTCGGCACCTATTATTTTCAACTGACAGGCGACGATGGGCCGTGCGAGCGGGCCAACGTGGACAACCCCGGCCTGGTGCGGCGCATCCACCGCCAATACCTGGAGGCAGGCGCAGAGGCAATCAAGACCAACACGTTTGCCGTCAACGCCCAGGGTTTTCCGGACGAAAGGGAGCGCGTCCGGCTGCTCAGGGAGGGGTACGGCCTGGCGGCGGAGGAAGCGGCGCGGTACGGGGCCAAGGTGTTTTGCGATATTGGCCCGGTGCAGGAGAGCGAAGCGGGGCAGGCCGAGGAAGCGTACCTGGAAGCGGCGCGGGCGTTTTTGCGCCTGGGCGGCACGCATTTTCTCTTTGAGACGCAGGCGGACTTTGCGCCGCTGGCCAAAGCGATAGAGGAAATTGCGGCGGCCTGCCCGGAGGCATTCGTGGCGGTGTCGTTTGCCGTTTCGCAGGACGGGTATTCGCAAAAGGGGCTGTTTTACCAAACGCTGATAGAGCAGGCGCTTGGCTGCCCCAGCGTGCAGATGGCAGGGCTGAACTGCGGCTGCGGCCCGGTGCACATGGCGGCCCTGATGCGCCGCCTGCCCGAAACGGACAAGCCGCTGATGGCCCTGCCCAACGCGGGGTACCCGTCGCAGGCAGGAGGGCGGACATTTTTCCAGGACAACGCCGCGTACTTTGGGGAAAAGATAGCGCAGCTTGCGGCGGAGCGCCCGATGGTGGTGGGCGGCTGCTGCGGAACCACGCCGGAGCACATCCGCCGGACGCTGGCCTGGATGGCGCGGCGGCAGGCTGTGCGCATCCAAGGCACAGAGACGCCGCAGGCGCACAAAAAGGCGCAGAGAGCCGCTTCGTTTTTTGACGGGGCGTGGGAGAAAAAGCGGGTGGCTGTGGAGCTGGACCCGCCGACGGACGCGGACTTTGCCCCGCTTTTGGAGGGGGCGCGGACGGTGCAGGCGGCGGGCGCGGATCTATTGACGATTGCGGATTCGCCGCTGGCCAGGACGCGCGCCAACAGCATTTTATCCGCCGCCATTGTGCGCAGGGAGACGGGGCTGGAGGTGCTGCCCCATCTTTCCTGCCGGGACAAGAACCACATCGCCATCAAGGGCGAGCTTTTGGGCGCATGCTACGAGGGCATCCGGCAGGTGCTGGCGGTGACGGGCGACCCCATCATGCAGGAGGTGTTTGCCAGGCGTGCGGCGGTGTTCAATTTCAATTCATATGAGCTGATTTCTTTTATCGGGTCGCTGAACGGCGATGTCTTTCAGGATAGGCCGTTTGCCGTGGGCGGGGCGCTCAACGTAAACGCGCCGAACTTTGAAAACGAGCTCAAGCGCGCGCGCAAAAAGGAGGCGTGCGGCGCGTCGTTTTTCCTGACCCAGCCCATTTACACCGAACGGGCGCTGGACAATCTGGCGCGGGCCAGGCAGGCGCTGCACGGCAAAATCATGGCGGGCTTTATGCCAGTGGCAAGCTATAAAAACGCATTGTTTTTGAACCACGAGGTATCGGGCGTGGAGATCCCGCAGGAAATCGTAAAGCGGCTGGAGGGCACCAGCCAGCAGCAGGCGTGGGACATCACGGCGCCGTATGCGGCGGGGCTGATGAAGCAGGCGGCCCCGCACTGCGACGGGTATTACCTGATGACGCCGCTGAGAAAGACGGCGCTGGTGGTGCGCTTGATGCAGGAGGGGTTGGCATGACGGCGCTGCGGCCACCGCTAAAAGAGGTGCTGCGCTACCTGGGGCACCGCGGGCAGGCGTTGACGGAGGAATTTTCGGCGCTGGCGGAGCGCTGCATCGACCGGGTATGCCGGGCGGCTGTGCCGCGGCACTGCGCGGGCTCGTTTGTCTTGGAAAAAACGGCGGAGGGGCTGAAGGTGGGCGGCACGACGCTGACGCTGACCGGGCGCGACATTGCCCGGCTTTTGCAGAACAGCCGCCGGTGCTTTTTGCTGGCGGCGACGCTGGGGCCGGGGGTGGACGCGCTGATTCGCCAAAGGCAGGCGCAGTCGATGGCGGAGGCGGTATTGTGCGATGCGGCGGCCACGGCGCTGATCGAATGTGTATGCGACGAGGCGGAGAAAACGCTGTCTGCCGGGCTGGCAGAGGGAGAAAGGCTGACGGCGCGGTACTCCTGCGGGTACGGGGATTTGCCGCTGTCCTTACAGCCGGGCTTTGTGCGCGTGCTGGACACGCCGCGCAAAATCGGGCTGGCATGCACGCCGTCGCTGCTGCTGACGCCGCAAAAATCCGTGACCGCGGTGCTGGGCGTGGCAAAGGACCCGCCCGCGCCCAAGCAGGCGCGCTGCGAAACGTGCGCGTTTGCCGCATCATGCCAGTTGAGAAAGGCAGGGACACACTGTGGACGTTAACGCATTCTTACAACAGGGGCCGATTGTGCTGGACGGCGCGATGGGCACGATGCTGCAAAGCGCGGGGCTGCCGTTGGGACAGCTGCCGGAGACGTATAACCTTTTGCACCCGGACATTGTGACGGACATCCACCGGCAATATTTGCAGGCGGGCGCCAGGGTGGTATTTGCCAACACCTTTGGCGCCAACGCGCACAAGCTGGCGGGCAGCGGCGTTACGCCGGAGCAGGCAATCACGGCGGGGGTGCGCTGCGCCAAACAAGCGG
>CAJLPK010000102.1 GCA_905208455.1 uncultured Bacillota bacterium | reverse complement strand
TTTCTGCTGCTTCCATTGGTCCAAAAAGATGACGACAAACAGCGCTGTCATCACAAAATCAAGGCCCGTGGTATCAAAGGCGGCCAGCCCGCCTGCCAAAAAGCCGATGGCGGACCCCAGCACCCAGTAGCTGTGGTCCATCAGCGAAACGCATAGCATGAACTGCCCCTTGTCTACGCCCTCTGGCGCCTTGGCGGCACAGTGGATGGAAAAGGTTTCATCCGTCAATCCAAATACCAGCAGCCATTTTTTCCAGCCCAGCCCCTCAAACCGGCCCAGCATCGAAACGCCGTAAAACAGGTGCCGTGCATTGACCATCAGCGCCAGCAAAAACGCATGCACCGGCTCAAACACACTGGTCAAAAGGCCGATCATGATAAATTGCAGGCTGCCTGCATAGGTGCATACGCTGATGGCCAGCGTCCAGCCCAGCCCCAGGCCCTTGGCCTGCATCAAAAGCCCGTAAGCCGCGCCCAGGCACAAATACCCCGCCAGCACCGGGACGGTGTATCCCAACGCGGCTTTCAGCACGCTTGTCCTCCTCTTCATCGGCAAAACCTCTTTTCCCATAGCCCCCATTATACGGGGCATAGCCGGATTTGCAAAGAGAAAACCGGCCTCAAGGCCGGTTTTTCCCCTCATCCTCAGCCTGCCGGCAGGAAGAATTTTACGATGTATCCCTGAATGAAAATATACAGCACGATCACGGGAATCACATATTTGGCGTACAGGTAGATGCGCGAGGAAAAGCTGTGCCCCTTCCCCGTATTGGCTTCCTGCAAAAAGCTTTTCCAGCCCCAGCCGCGTTTGGATACGCAAAACATCACATAGACCAAAGAGCCCAGCGGCAGGATGTTGTTGCTGACAAGGAAATCCTCAAAATCCGAGATCGCCATGCCCAGCGGCTGTAACGCCTGCCAAAGGTTGCCGCCCAAAAGCGCCGGCAGCGACAGCGCAAAGATGAGTACGATATTCACCGCGCACGCTTTTTTCCGGCTCCATCCCCATAGGTCTATGGCAAAGGAGAGGATGTTTTCAAACACCGCGACCAGCGTGCTCAGCGCCGCAAACAGCATGAATACGAAAAACAGCGCGCCCCAGACCTGCCCCAGCGGCATGGCGTTGAAAATATTGGGCAGCGTTACAAAGATCAGCGACGGGCCGGAATCCATCGGCACGCCGGTAGCAGAGCAGGCCGGCAGGATGATAAGCCCCGCCATCACCGCCACAAAGGTATCCAGCGCCGTAATGCTGATGGATTCGCCCAGTATCTTCCGGTCCTTATCCATATAGCTGCCAAAGATCGCCATGCTGCCCATGCCGATGGACAGCGTGAAAAACGCCTGCCCCATGGCCTCGAACAGCACAGTGCCAACGCCGCGCTCTGCGATCTTGCCAAAATCCGGCACCAGGTAATAGCGAAGCCCCTCGCCCGCGCCTTCCAGCGTAACCGAGCGTACCGCCAGCACCACCATCAGCACGATGAGCAGCACCATCATCTTTTTCGTGATGCGCTCTACCCCGTTTTTCAGGCCCAGCGAGCAGATGCCAAAGCCCAGCAGGATGACGATTGCCAGGCACAGCACCTGCACCCATGGGTCGGCCACAAGCCCGTCAAACTGTGCCTTGACGCCCTCGGCCGCCAGGCTGTTGAAATCCCCGCGGATCATCTTGAAGATATACGCTAAGATCCAGCCGGAGATCACTGTATAAAACATCATCAAGAGATAATTGCCCGCCATGCCAAAATAGCTGTACCAATGCCATTTTGTGCCCGGCGGCTCCAGCGCCTTGAAGGAGCTGGCTACGCTCTTGCGGCTGGCCCGGCCCACGGAAAACTCCATCGTCATGATGGGAATGCCCAGAATCACCAGGAAAAACAGATAGATCAAAATAAACGCCGCGCCGCCGTTTTGCCCTACGATGTACGGAAACCGCCAGACATTGCCCAGCCCGATGGCACAGCCCGCCGAAATCAAAATGAAGCCCAGCCGCGAACTGAATTGTTCTCTCTCCTTCACAAGACCACCCCCAACAAAACTCCCTTTCACAGCACAAAGGCGCATAAGGCCCCCTCATGCGTCTTTGTGTTTTCTTTATTGTTACCGTATCATACCTGCGCGCTGTTTTCAATGCGCAATTATCCGCCCAGGGTCACATCCTGCCTATCGTACCAGGCCAGGGCCTGCTCCAAATGCTGCGGCGCAAAGTCCGGCCACAGCGCATCCACCACATAAAAATCCGCATACACGCACTGGACCGGCAAAAAGCCGGACAGCCGCCGCATGCCGCCCCAGCGGATGACAAGGTCGATGCGCGAAACGTCCCGGGAATGCCAGGCCCGTTGATCCTTCGTGCCGTCAAACAAATCCCATTCCCAGCCGTAATTCACCAAAAAATTGACCCGCGTGCCCTTGCCGCCGCCCAGGCAGGTGCGCTCGGTATACGGCAGCAGCTCTTTGGGAAAACAGTCCGACTGCGTATTGCCGATGACCCGCAGGCCGGCCGCCTCCCCCTTCAGCAGCTCCACCGCGTCTATGCAGGCCTGCTGAAAGGCCTGCTGCTGCGCCTTGGGGCGCTTGCAGTTTTCCGCTGTAAAGCCATAATAGCTGATCTCCTCGATGCCGTAGGCGGCCGCCTGCTTGAACAGCGCCAAGCCGGGCGCCAGCCCGTAGCCGTACCCTTCCTGCTTTTGCAGCCCGTGCTGTACCGCCCAGCGCCTGTTCCCGTCTGGAATGATGCCGATATGCCTGGGAATCCTCATGTCCGCTCCGCCTCCTTATTGTTCCATTGTGCCCCAAAATGCCGTGTCCTACCCCCTTTGGATGTCTCACTTAAGACAATTTCCAAAAAATTTTTCTGTTTTGATAACTTTTTAACAAACTTTGATTGAAAAAGCACAATGTCAATGCTACAATAGGCGCGAAAGCAACGATTTTATCAATCTATGTAAGGAGTTTTGCCATGAGAGGAATCTATTCTTCCGTGACGGATATACGTCGAAAGGTCTTTACCGAAGTGGCCCGCCTGGCCTATGAAGGCGGCGATTACAGCCGTATCGAAGAGCTGCCGTACAAGATCGTGCCCGGCGAGGTCGCCATGCACCGTGAGAGCATCTTTTTGGAGCGCGCCATCGTCGGCGAGCGGCTGCGCCTGGCCATCGGCCTGCCCCTGCGCCCGCTGGACGAGCATGCCCCCGTTTCCGACGGCATTGTGGAAAGCGCCATTGCGGACAAATACTACGACCCGCCGCTGGTGAATATCATCAAGTTCGCGTGCAACAAATGTCCGGAAAAATCCTTTCACGTCTCAGATATGTGCCAGGGCTGCCTGGCGCATCCCTGCGTGGAGGTTTGCCCCAAAAAGGCAATCAGCCTGGTCAACGGCAAATCCGTGATCGACCAGGAAAAATGCATCAAATGCGGCCGCTGTAAGGATGTGTGCCCCTATGGCGCCATCTTGAAAATGGAGCGGCCCTGCGCCAAAGCCTGCGGCATGGACTCCATCGGCTCGGATGAAAACGGCTATGCCAAGATTGATTACGACAAGTGCGTATCCTGCGGCATGTGCCTGGTAAACTGCCCCTTCGGCGCCATTGCCGACAAAGGGCAGATCTTCCAGCTCATCCATTCCATCAACCGCGGCGACCGCGTCATCGCCATCGTAGCGCCGGCGTTTGTCAACCAATTCGGCCCCGAGTTGACGCCGGAAAAGGTGAAGCCCGCCATGAAGATGCTGGGCTTTGACGATGTGGTGGAGGTGGCCATCGGCGCAGACCTGTGTACCATTGAGGAGGCCCACGACTTTATGGAAAAGGTGCCGGAAAAGCAGCCCTTTATGGCGACTTCCTGCTGCCCTTCCTGGTCCGTGATGGCCAAAAAGCTCTTCCCCACCCTGGCCCCGTATATCTCCATGGCCTTAACGCCCATGGTGCTCACGGCGCGCCTGATGAAAAAAGAGCATAAAAACTGCCGCGTGGCCTTCATCGGCCCGTGCGCTGCCAAAAAGCTGGAGGCCAGCCGGCGCACCATCCGCAGCGATGTGGACTTCGTGCTGACCTTTGAGGAATTGATGGGCATGTTCCAGGCCAAGGGCATCAACTTTGCCGAGGTAGAGCCTGGCGAGCCGTTTGCCGACTCCACCGCAGCGGGCCGCGGGTTCGCTGTGGGCGGCGGCGTCGCCCAGGCTGTGGCGGACTGCATCAAGCAGATCGACCCGGACCGCGAGGTCAAAGTCCAATCCGCCCAGGGCCTGCACGACTGCAAGCGGATGCTCATGCTGGCCAAGGCCGGCAAATACGACGGCTACCTGCTGGAGGGCATGGGATGCCCCGGCGGCTGCGTAGCCGGCGCAGGCACCCTGCAGCCCATCGCCAAGGCTTCGGCCAGCGTAAAGCAGTATATGAACAAGGCCGAGCACAAGCTCGCCTCCGAAAGCCAATACAGCATCGCATTGGATCAGCTGGATTGATTTTTCCGTACACCAAGGGCCGCGGC
>CAJLPK010000101.1 GCA_905208455.1 uncultured Bacillota bacterium | reverse complement strand
ATTTACTCATGATAGATTACTATACCATATATTGTAAACAAACCGCAATGTCGTCCACGGAGAAACCGCACCAAAAATCTTTATTTAGTCCGAAGGTGGACGGCATGCGTGAGCAAACCCGCGATGTTTAGGTACAAAACAGAGAAAAACGGAGGAATCAAAGCCCCATTTTGTGTCGCAGGAAAAGGCGGCGTTTGCGCTTGGAAAAATTACAGTTTGCCGCGTTTGATTCTTTGGGGGGCCGCCTGGTATACTAAAGCACGTGAAGACAGAAAGGATGATAGCTTGCACCGAAAATTTACAGAGAAAGACAGAGCACAGTACCTGGCGATGAGCCGAGAATTTTATCAAGGAGACGGCGTAAGCCACGCTGTGCCGGAAGAAAACTTCAACAAGACCTTCACACAAATCTTACGGAAAAATCCTTATTTGGAAGGATGGATGATCGAAGCCCAAGGCCATGCAGCCGGCTATATTCTGTTGAGTTTTACCTATGGAAACGAGGCAGGCGGTATGATTGTATTGCTGGAGGAATTGTACATTCGTCCTGAATATCAAGGACAGGGCCTCGGTACACAGGCGCTTACCTTTGTCAAAGAACAATACCGTGGCAAAGCGGTGGAAATTCAGCTTGAGGTAATGCCGCAGAATAAAGGCGCGATTCGCTTGTACCGCAAGCATGGATATGAATCCATTGTATATCAGGAAATGTGCTTGCAGCTGGCAGGCCAAATGTAAAAAAGCAAGGGTATGCCCCCTTGCTTTTCTTTATATGGTTGGCCGCTATTTTTAGAGAACATAGAGCAAGATGCAAAAATAATGCAGGATGGCGCCGGCCAATACAAAGAGGTGCCAGATAGAATGAAAATATTTCTTTTTGCTGGCAAAAAAGCCAATCCCGGCAGTATACATGATCCCGCCCAGCACCAAGAGCATGATGGCAGGCATGGGCAAGGCCCTGATCAGCGGAAACATCGCGACGACGATGCACCAGCCGGTGGCGATGTAGCAAATCATCCCAAACACTTTGAAGCGCTCCAAATTGATGGCGCTGAGTACAATGCCCAAAATAGCAGCGCCCCAAACTATGCCAAAAATCGTCCATCCCCACCCGCCGCGCAACGTGACCAGCGTGAAGGGCGTATAGGTGCCTGCAATCAATAGATAGATGGAAGTGTGGTCAAAGACACGAAAGACGCGCTTGGCTGCCTTATGATTGATGGCATGGTATAGGGTAGACATCATAAAAAGAAAGAATACAGTGAACCCGTAGATGCACACGCTTACGATTTTCCACGGATCTCCGGTGAGCGCGGCAAACACAATCAGGAACACGGCGCCGGCTAGCGCCATGAGCGCGCCCAGGCCATGCGTAATAGAGTTTGCGATCTCTTCCCCCAGCGTATAAAACCCTAAGCCGATCTTCTCAACCGGCTTTTTTTCTTTGTTTTGCGATAGCTGCATGCGGCGTTCCTTCTTTCCTGAATCTTTCAAAGCAGCGTTTCAAGCCTATCCGCGCAAAAAGCCACATACTTCATGCACGGCCGTTCTTCTACTGGGGCTTTCTGCGCATCTATGGCCTTCAATGCATGGCACTGCAAGGCGCCAAAGGCTTGCTCAAAATCCTGTGCCAGCTGTTGCATGGCGGTACGGTATGCTTGCTTTGCCTGTATATCCTTGGGGTTGTCTGAAGAAAGAGCGTAGGATAATGCCATGGAAGCACCACACAACGCGCCGCAGATCTGCCCAACGGCAACGCCCCCGCCAAAAGCAGCAGAGAGCTTGGCCGCTTGCTCAAGGGGGATCCCCAGGTTTTCTGCAAAGGGCAAAAATACGCTTTGCGCACAGTTATAGCCCTTCTCCGGCTGAAAATAAAGACAGGCTTTTTGCTTTTGTATCATGCCAAACACTCCTTCTGCATTTAGTATATAGGAAATAATCAAAAAAATCACTATTTTTAGAAAATTAAATTATATAATCTAGTTTTTTATACTATATAAGGGGCCCGTCCATACAGACGGATGGGCGGAGAACCGGCCCTTATAGATCTGGCGGCGGAGACCACTGGGCCGCTACATCTGCCAATACCTCACGGTAGGTGCGTTTTTGCAGGTACATTTTTGCGACATTATACATCAGAAGCAGGGTAAGCGGCCCGATGAAAAGCCCAATAAACCCAAACAGCCGAAACCCTGCATACATGGCGCACATCGTCCATAATGGCGGCAACCCGATTTGCCCGCCCACCACACGGGGCTCGATGCTTTGGCGGGTGAAAATGAGCAATATATAGATGACAGCCAACCCTATCCCCATTGGCATGGAGCCAAAGAACAGCTGGAAGCCGATCCAGGGAATCATAACAAGCCCGGACCCCAAGATAGGCAGCGCATCCATCACCGCAATGCCAAGCGCGATCAATAAAGCATAATGGATATCCAAAACCGTAAACCCAATAAGCATGACCAAAAACATACAGCATAGGATGATGAACTGCGCCTTGAGCCAGCCAAATAATGCCTTAGCCAGCGCACCATACAGATGCTGGGCCGTTTCCTGCCAGCTTTGGGGGAGCTGGCGCTTTAGATTCTGCAGAATGTGAAAGCGCGATACCGAAAAAAAGTATGTGGACATGATGGTGAATACGATAAACAGCATAATGGCAGGCATCTGTGCTACAAACGATACGGCAGAAGCGGCGATTGCCGTAATGCTTTCTGTTAGATGCCCGCTGAGGCTTTGTACCATAGACGCCAGATTTTCTGCGGAGATAATCGGAAATTTAGCAGAGATTTGCAAACCAAGCTGATTTAGGCCTTCTATCCACTGCGGGATTTTAGCGGGCAGAGATTCAGCCAGCGACACAAGCTCCGCCACCACCCCTTGTATGATGAAAAAACCCACTGTGATCAGCAGGGAAAATACGATCAGCATCACCAAAAGCACAGAAGCTTTTCTGGGCAGGCCGCCGCGCACCTTTTTGCCGGCTTTGTTTCTGCCGGACAATGCGCGTATCAAGGGCTCCATAGCGGAGGAGATAAGAACAGCCAAAAGCAAAGGCATCACATAGGAAGCCAAAAGATAACAAAGCACTACAATAATGCCAGTGGCCAGCATCAATAAAGGCAACTCCACAGCCTTTAGAAAAGGGGTGTCGACGAATATGCGTTTACGTTCCTGCATAAAGACAGCCGCCCTCCCTTCAAAATTGGTTGTTTGCAGTATAGCGTGTCATACAAAAAGGCGCAAATCTGGTTTTCCTCTATTATATCCGGCTCACATCCATTGATATTCCAAACGAACTTTCTACACGGGTTCCTTCTGATCGAAGGCGGCAAACCAGATGACCCCAGCCAGTATGACAAGCCCGCCTAACAGCACGATAGCCCCCGGATGCTCTCCGAATAACAAAAAGGCCCAAAGCGCCGCGCCCAAAGGCTCGCCAAGCATGGCAACAGAAACAACGCCGGCCTTAAAGTATTTGAGCGCCCAATTTAATACGCTGTGCCCGCCTAATGTGCATAAAACAGCCAAGGCAAAGCAAAGAGCATATCCCTGCCAGGGAAAAGAGAAAAGCGGACTTTTCAGAAAGAAGCTGAGCAGCAATAGGCATATGGCGCAGATGCCGTATACAGCAAAGGTATGCGGCGTCAAGGGAAGCGTATGCCGCAGCGCTTTATTGCAGAGAAAATAGCAGGAAGAAAACAGCGCGCCCAGCAGGGCCAAAAGGCTGCCCCAGATCGTACCGCTGTCCATGCCGCCTGCCAATGCGATGATGACAGTGCCCGCTACACACAAGGCAACGCCCGGCAAGGCCCGGGGAGAAGGCTTTTCCCGAAAAAAGAGATAAGCGCCGGCCATGACAAAAACAGGCTGTGTACACACAATGACGGTGGAGGCAAAGGTGCTGATGATAGACAGGGAGGAGATCCAGCAGAAAAAATGCAAGGCCAAACAAAGCCCGGATGCAAGCATGAGACAAATTTGCTTCTTGCCCAGCGTTTTATAGAGAGAAAACCCATGCTGATGCGCATTGGGCGCGGACAATAAGGCAGTGGAGAAAAACAGCCGGTAAAAGGCTATGGCAACGGGCGGCATGGCAAACAGCAGGGCCGCTTTGATCAATGGCCCTGCAAAGGATACGCAGCAAACGGCAAACAAGAGGGCGAGGTTTTGCTTGATGCGGCTCATCGGTCTGCCTCTGCAAAAAAATCTACGATGTCTTTGGCCTGCGGAGGGCAGCCCTTTAGGCAGCGGGAAAAGCCGGCACAGCAGCGCCCAATGCCGATGCCCTCAGCCTGTTGGCCTTGGTATCCCTGCCCAATGTGCAGCGTTTCCCGGGGCAATGCCCCTAGCTCATCAAGACGATTGAGGGCAAAGATAAGGCTTCCGTAGCAGGCAGAGCAGGCATTTTTGGCGTTTACATGGCGCGCCAGCGCGTTGGCACGCCTGGAGGGTGTAAACTTTTGCGGCAAATCTGCCGGGCTGTTAAGCTCTATCAGCTGGGAAGCATCCTGAAAATA
>CAJLPK010000100.1 GCA_905208455.1 uncultured Bacillota bacterium | reverse complement strand
TGACAGGTGCGATGGGTGCAACCGGCGCGACAGGCGTTACCGGCCCGACTGGGCCGACCGGCAGCGGTGCAACGGGTGCGACTGGGGCCACCGGCGTGACAGGTGCGATGGGTGCAACCGGCGCGACAGGCGTTACCGGCCCGACTGGCGCAACAGGGCCTACCGGCCCCACGGGCGCAGCGGCAACGGTCACTGTCGGCACCGTCACCACGGGTGACCCCGGCACGGAGGCACAGGTGAACAATTCCGGCACGGACGAAGCGGCTGTGTTTGACTTTGTCATCCCGCGCGGCGAAGCAGGCGGCAGCGGCACGCCGGAGGTATTGGCCACGGTGGACAGCACCTCCCAGGCCACCACGGCGGGCGGCGCGCTGACATTCAGCCAAACGCCGCTTGTTTCCGGCACTGCCATCACGCACCAGGCGGGGACAACGGATGTCGTTATCAGCCAGCCCGGCATTTATCAGGTCGCTTTCCAGGGAACCGGGGCCATCTCTGCCGGCACCACGATTCCGGGCACGCTGCTGGTTCGTTTGTATTTGAACGGCACACAGGTGACCGGGGCGGTTTCGCGGCACACCTTTACCGCTACGGATGGGCAGTCTGAAGTGTCCTTCAATCTGCCGATCAGCATCACGAGCACGCCTGCCACCCTCACCGTCGTGGCAAACGATGCGGGCTATACCTTGACGGATCTTTCGCTGACGGTATTCCGGCTGGGCGACGCTACCTGACCACACAAAAAAGCAGCGCTGGATTTCAGCGCTGCTTTTTCATTTCTCAGGCCTTATCTTCCCGCAGGATGCGAACTGTGGCGCGCAGGCCCTCTTCCAGCAAAACGCCGGGCGACCATCCCAGCGATTTGAGCTTTTCCGCACTCAGCACCGCATGGGTGATGGGGGTGAAGCCCGCCTTTTCCACAGCATTCGGCGGGGCGAAAACAACCTGCGTACCGCCCGCCGCCGCTGTCTTTTCCGCCATGGCGCGCACGGTGGCCCGGCTGCACGGGTCCGCCACGTTATACGCTTCCCCGCTTTGGCCGCGCAAAAGGATATACAAAAGCGCCGCAGCCGCGTCCGTTACATAGCACCAGGTACGGTCCTGCAGGCCCTCGCTTTTCAGCACGATGGGCGCCCGGGCCGCGGCATGGCGCACAAACTGGGCGATGGCCCGGCTGTCGCTGCCTGTCATCGTCGGCCCGTAGAGGTGGCAGGGGCGGGCGATGACGCTGTCCACCCCGTATTCCTGGCGGTAGGCCTGGCAGAGCACCTCGGCGGCGCGTTTGCCCGCCGGGTAGCAGGCGCGCGGGCTGCTATGGTCTACCGTGCCGCAGTCCGTTTCCACAAACGGCGGCGCATCCGCCGGCATTTGCCCGTACATTTCCCCGGAGGAGACGAACAGCAGCCGGCTGTGCCATTGGCCTGCCAGGGACAAGAGGCGCTCCGTGCCCATAAAGTTTGCCTTCAGCGTTTCCACCGGGTATTTGGCAAAGGAAGCGGGGTCGGCGTTGCTGGCAGCATGGACGATATAATCCGCCCTTTGGGGCGGTGCGCTGAAATCAGCGTTTACGTCCTGTTCGAGAAAATCAAACAGCGGATGGTCCCAAACATCGGCAAAGCGCGCCCGCCCGCGCACGGCTGAACGCCCCAGCGCCTGGACATGCACGACCGCCTGCCTTTGCCGGTTGGCCGCCATCAATAGATCCACCAGACACGAGCCCAGCATGCCCGTGGCCCCTGTGATGAGCACGCGCTTGCCCGCAAGCGCCGCCCAGGGCAGGCCGGGATCGCTGAGCCATGGGGCCAACTGCGCCAGATAGGCCGGGTGGCGGTACCGGCTCATTGCCCCTGTCTCCTGTCGTTGGTCAGCAGCGCCTTGAAAATATCCAGGTCGTCCTGCGTGGTCAGCTTTACATTGCGCTCCGAGCCGGCGGAGAAATGGATGGCCTCTCCCAGCTCACACATCAGGGTGCAGGTGGCTACGGAATTGGCAATGCCACGCTTTTTCGCCTCCTGATGCGCCCAGATGAGCTTGCCCAGCGGATAGCACTGCGGCGTTTGGGTGCGCATGAGCTTGTCGCGGTCCACAGACCGGGTGGATACGCTCTTGTCTTCGGTAAAAAACATGGCTTCCGCGCAGGAGATGGCGGTGATGGCGCCCCCGTACCGGCGGCACACCGCCAGGTTTTCCGAGATGATATGCGCCGAGACCATCGGGCGGATGGCGTCGTGGATGGAAACCAGGTCGTTATCGTCGTAATGCTTTGCCAGCTCTGTGATGCCGCTGCAAATGGATTCCTGCCCGGTTTTCCCGCCGGAAACGATGTGCTTGAGCTTGGTGATGCCATACTGCCTGGCGTATGCCCATACCGTTTCGTGCCATCCGTCGATACACACAAGGCCGATGACATCGATCTCCGGATGCTTTTGAAAGGCCTCCAGCGTATAGATCAGCACGGGCTTATCGTACACGTTGATAAACTGCTTGGGGATCTCGCTCTGCATCCTTTGGCCGGAGCCGCCGGCGATGATTAAAGCAATGTTCATGGATACTCTCCCTTACATAAGGATAAAATGTTGCTTTCATTATATACTATATCCGAAAAGGATGCAGGGAAAAATACTTTTTTGCCGCCGCGCGGCCCGCGCTGTTTTCCTTGACCCGCCCCTTTCCAGCGGCTATAATAGCTATGATAAGGAATTCACAAACTTTTTTCATGGTTCCCAAAAAGCACTGTATAGAGAAAATCTTGAAGGAGGCCCTTTGATGAGTTTTGCAGAGCAATACCAACAGAAACTGACCACTGCCGAGCAGGCGGTACGCTGCGTAAAATCCGGCGACTGGGTGGACTACGGCTGGTGCGTATGCCATCCTGTGAGCCTGGACCGTGCGCTGGCCGCCAGAGCCGATGAATTGACGGATATAAACATCCGCGGCGGCATTGCGCTTTGGAAGCCCGCGATTGCCGAGGTGCCGGAGGCAGAAAAGCACTTTACCTGGAATTCGTGGCACATGAGCGGCATCGAGCGCAAGATGATTGCCCAGGGCATGGCCTATTACGCGCCCATCCGCTATTCCGAGCTGCCGCGCTATTACCGGGAAAATGTGGAGCGCGTGGATGTGGCGATGTTCCAGGTGGCCCCGATGGACGAGCACGGCTACTTTAACTTCGGCCCCACGGCCAGCCACATGATGGCGATGTGCGAGCAGGCCAAAACCATCATCGTAGAGGTCAACAAAAACGTGCCGCGCTGCCTGGGCGGCAAGGAGGAAAGCATCCACATTTCCCAGGTGGATATGATTGTAGAGGGCGACAACCCGCCCATGGGCCAGATGGGCGGCGGCGGAGCGGCCACCGAGGTGGACCAGGCGGTGGCAAAGCTCATCGTGGAGGAGATCCCGGACGGCGCCTGCCTGCAGCTGGGCATCGGCGGCATGCCCAACGCCGTGGGCTCGCTGATTGCCCAGAGCGATTTGAAGGACCTGGGCGTGCATACCGAGATGTATGTGGATGCGTTTGTCGACATCGCCAAGGCCGGCAAGATCACCGGTGCGCGCAAGAATATCGACCGCTTCCGCCAGACCTATGCCTTTGCCGCCGGCACGCAGAAGCTGTATGATTTCCTAAACGACAACCCGGAATGCATGAGCTGCCCGGTGGACTATACCAACGACGCGCGCACCATTGCCCAGTTGGATAACTTCATGTCCATCAACAACGCGGTGGATGTGGACCTGTTCGGCCAGGTCAACGCTGAATCCGCCGGCACCAAGCACATCAGCGGCGCAGGCGGGCAGTTGGATTTCGTGCTGGGGGCGTACCTGTCCAAGGGCGGCAAGAGCTTTATCTGCTGCTCGTCGACGTTTACCACCAAATCCGGCGAAGTGAAGAGCCGCATCGTGCCCACGCTGGCGCCCGGCTCCATCGTCACGGACACCCGCGCCAACATCCATTACCTGGTCACCGAATACGGCAAGGTAAACCTAAAGGGCCTTTCCACCTGGCAAAAGGCGGAAGCCATCATCTCCGTAGCGCACCTGGATTTCCGCGACGAGCTGATAAAGCAGGCCGAGCAGAACCATATTTGGCGGCGTTCCAACAAATAAACCGCACAAAAGCAGCCCTTTGATAAAGGGGCTGCTTTTTTCTTTGCAAAATGCCCCTCCCCTTTTGCGGCCAAAGGTGTATACTGTATACAAGGCACAGACATGTTCCTATAAGGAGGGGGTAGCTATGAAGAAGATCACCAACAAACCGACCAAAACCGACGAAACGACCCTGGCCCTGCGCGGGCTGTGCGCCAAGCGCGCCAGCACCATCTGCTATATGATTCAGCAGGCCAAGGAGCACGGCGTACAGGACGGGGCGGCGTTTGCCCGCGAAGCCATCACCAAATACGGCGAGGACATCGGGCAGGCCGTCAAAAGCAAGATGAAAAACCCGGACGACCTTTTGGAGTTTTCCCAGTATTTCGGCGCCGGGGCGGACCGCGACATCTACGAGATGGAGGTCGTGGCGCAGGATGAGGACCGCTTTTACTTGGATTTCCATTACTGCCCGTATGTGGCGGAATGGCAGAAGATGGGCCGCGACCCGGAGGAAATGGCGGAATTGTGCGACATTGCCATGGAGGGCGACCGGGCTGTGGGCGCGTCGTTCGATGCGTTTGCGTTTACCTTGGGCGAAACCATCGCGCA
>CAJLPK010000099.1 GCA_905208455.1 uncultured Bacillota bacterium | reverse complement strand
TTCAAATCCTGTCACCTCGACCATATCGTCGTGGATCATACTGATCCATGACGATTTTTTATTCCTATCGTTTCATTGCCCGTTTGGGTGTGCCCCTTGCAGTCCTATTTATTTCTATATGCATGAAGCTTCTTTGTTTTTTTCTTCCGTCATCTATATTGCCAGGCCAGCAGGATCCATTCGTTCGGCGCACCACAATCCTGCCCGCATATAAAAAGCCTGCGAATGCAGGCTTTTTATGCTTCCAGTTTCTTGTCAATTTCAATTTGCTGCAAAACAAAGGGCAGCACTTGCTGGGGTTCTATTTTCAGCACCAAAGCAAATTCATCATATAATATCTTCTCCGCCGTCTTAAAAAATCGTTCATCTGCCACATGCAAATGCCTGCCGCGCTTTTCTTGCTCTTTTTGATGTTGGTATAACGCTTTTATCATTCCAACCAGCTCCAGCCGGTCCCCGTGCTCCAAGATTTCTTTATATTTGGTCTTGCGCTCTCTTTCATCCTCGATCCAAAGCGCTTCCTCCTTCCGCATGGAACGAATCAACGCATAAACCTCTTCCGCCGACAAAACCCGCTTCATCTTGCTTGTTAGGGCCTGGCTATCTACCGGCACATACAAAATCGAGGTCTCGTTGTACATTGGCTTCAGCACATAATACTGTTTTTGAACGCCGCCGTATTCACGCTCTACCAATTCCGTGATTTTACAAACACCGTGCACTCCATACAAAATGACATCCTCTTTCTCAAACATCTTCTTTCTCCTTTGACCTTCCCTCTCATCAATCGACTGCAGCGCAGCATATATAAGGCTTCTTTTCTCGTCACCAAGCTAGCACAAATATCTGTAAAACGATGAAAACACAAGAAAAGTATAGCATATTTTGAAAAAAATTTCATGCAGTCGTCCTTGTCCTTTTTCTTTTTTCTGCTGTAATCCATCGAAAGCATCTTGCGTTTTGATGGCACTGCAAGTTACAATAAAGTGTGTATCTTTCATTTTACAAAACAGTGCTTTTTCAAATGGGTAAGCATATATACAGGAGGTATGTGTTATGGACAAACAAGCTGCCAAAGCCGCCATTTGCTCTGGAGAAACCGCCCTTGGCATTGAGTTCGGCTCTACGCGCATCAAGGCCGTTTTGGTCGATATGCAGCATACACCGCTTGCATCCGGCAGTTTTGACTGGGAAAACCGCCTGGAAGACGGCATTTGGACGTATCATTATCAAGAAATTTGGGATGGACTTCAGGCCTGCTATGCAGATCTAGTCAAGGACGTAGCGCGTTCTTACGGCGTTCCCTTGACCAAAGTCGGCGCGATGGGCATTTCCGCAATGATGCATGGTTATATGCCCTTTGATGAAAATGGCGCCTTGCTCGTACCCTTCCGTACCTGGCGCAACACCATCACAGGCCAAGCGGCCGCGGATCTGACCGCCATGTTTTCCTTCAATATTCCCCAGCGTTGGAGCGTTGCGCACTTGTACCAGGCTATTTTGAATGGGGAGTCCCATCTTTCCCGTATTTCCTATCTGACCACACTGGCGGGATGCGTGCATTGGAAGCTCACCGGCCAAAAGGTCGTGGGGGTCGGAGAAGCCAGCGGCATGTTCCCCATTGATTCTCAGACGGGCACCTACCAGGCTGAAATGTGCTCCAAGTTTGATGAAGCGATACAAGGTCATGGCTATCCCTGGAAATTATTGGACATCCTTCCCACTGTACTATCAGCCGGCCTGCCTGCCGGTGCTTTGACAGAGGAAGGCGCCCGTCTGTTAGACCCCACAGGCGCCTTACAGGCTGGCATTCCTTTCTGTCCGCCAGAAGGCGACGCCGGCACCGGTATGGCTGCAACCAACTGTGTCCGCAAGCGGACCGGCAATGTCAGCGCTGGCACCAGTATCTTTGCTATGGCTGTTCTGGAGCATTCGCTGCAGCGTGTGCATCCAGAAATTGATATGGTTACCACACCCTCCGGTGCACCGGTTGCAATGGTGCACTGTAATAACTGCACCTCTGATTTGAATGCCTGGGTATCTCTCTTTGGAGAGACGCTCCAAGCATTCGGCATAACGTCGGACAGCAATGCGCTCTATGGCACACTGTACCGCAAAGCACTGGAGGGGGATGCGGACTGCGGCGGACTGCTTGCCTATAATTATTTTTCCGGCGAGCATGTCACTGGGTTTGAGGAAGGGCGTCCATTGTTTGTACGCCGTCCTGACAGCCGCTTTACGCTGGCAAACTTCATGCGCGTACATCTCTACACTTCGCTCGGGGCATTAAAAACGGGCATGGATATTCTGATGAATGAAGAAAAAATATCGTTGGAAAATATCACCGGGCATGGCGGGCTATTTAAAACCGAAGGGGTAGGGCAGCGCATTGTTGCCGCGGCTATGCGTACGCCTGTCACATGTATGGAAACGGCCGGCGAAGGCGGGCCTTGGGGGATGGCGCTGCTGGCATGCTATATGGTGCAGCACGCTGATGGCGAAGTCCTGGAGGATTATCTCAGCAACCGTGTTTTCCAGGCATGCGAAAGCACGACCATACAGCCTGATGAATCCGATGTAAAGGGATTTGAGGCGTTTATGCATCGCTACGCCAAAGGCTTATCCATTGAAAAATCTGCCGTAGAGGCACTTTAAGCTAAGGGCAAAAAGGAGGAAAACGATGCTGGAATCGTTGAAGGAACAGGTTTTTCAGGCCAATCAATTGTTGCCAAAATATGGGCTCATCACCTTTACATGGGGGAATGTTTCCGGGATAGACCGGCAAAAGGGGCTGGTTGTTATCAAGCCCTCCGGCGTTTCCTATGAGGAAATGAAGCCAAATGATATGGTGGTCGTGGATCTGGAAGGAAATGTCGTGGAGGGCTCTCTCAATCCTTCCAGCGATACGCCGACGCATACAGCGCTTTATCGTGCCTTCCCAAGCCTGGGCGGCGTAGTGCATACGCACAGCCGCTGGGCCACTACCTTTGCGCAAATGGGGCAAGGCATTCCTGCCTTGGGCACCACCCATGCTGATTATTTTTATGGTGAAATCCCCTGCACGCGCAAAATGACGCCGGAAGAAATCCAAGGCGCATACGAGTATGAAACAGGCAATGTCATCATCGAGACCTTTGCTGATCTGGATGCTTCTGCCGTTCCTGCTTGTTTGGTATACAGCCACGGGCCCTTTGCCTGGGGCAAAGATCCGATGGAAGCTGTGCACAATGCAGTGGTTTTAGAGGAGGTCGCCTTTATGGCATGGCATAGTCTCTCCTTATCTCCTGCGTTGCCCCCGATGCAGCAAGAATTGTTGGATAAACACTATCTCCGCAAGCATGGCGCCAACGCCTATTACGGACAAAAGAAATGATGCTTATCTAAAATGGGGTGTCCGTAGCCCCATTTCTTTTTTCCACCATACCCACCGTGCATTATCTCGTTCTAGCGAACATTTACAGGAAAGCAATAGATATAAAAAACCCCCGAAAGCATAACTTTCGGGGGTTTTTTATGGAGCTACTGGCCGGACTTGAACCGGCGACCTGCTGATTACGAATCGCCAAAAATATATTTTACAATGCATACTAAACCGTGAAACCCGCATCAAATCGGGCTTTTTTAAGGGGTATATTTATTAACTTTTTGTAATATATAGTGCTCCAACACCTCTCTGGTGCCCCAAATGGTGCCCCATTTTCCCACCCCCCCTTGTAGGCCCTTGTCCGGTTTTTTCTAACCCCGCCCATCGGTCTCCCAGCGGCCCTCTTTTCATTTTGAAAGGGGGGGATATATAATCTATCTTATCATTCTATTATCATTCTTTTGTATGAATAATAATTGACATTGGGGACAAAATACCATATAATATAAGCAGAAAGGAGATGTGTTTATACAATGGCAACGATCACCCTAAGACTTGATGACGCACTGAAAAACAATTTTGCAGAAACTTGCAACGAGTTGGGCCTCGATATGTCCACGGCCTGCAACATCTTCATAAAAAAAGTAGCGCGTGAAAAGCGCATCCCGTTCGAGGTCGCCTATGATCCGTTTTATGAGGCACGCAATACACAGGCGATCAGCCATAGCCTGGATCAGTTGGCCCATGGAAAAACCATTACCAAAACCCTGTCAGAGCTAGAGGCAATGGAAAATGAGTAACATCGTTTTCACTGAACAAGCGTTTGATGAGTACCTTTTTTGGCAGACGCAAGACAAAAAAACACTAAAACGAATCAATGCGCTGCTCAAAGATATTGCCCGCAACGGATACAGCGGCATAGGAAAGCCAGAACCGCTTAAGGGGAACCTTTCCGGGCTATGGAGCAGGCGCATAGACGGGGCGCACAGGCTTGTATACAGAATCACAGCGGATCATATAGAGGTAATCCAGTGCAAGGGGCATTATGGCGAATAACGCCCCCTGCCGCAATCCTCGCCCTTGTGGTAGAAATAAACCCACCCAGGTGTTTATCACTCTTGGGTGGGTTTGTCTTTCTTCTTGTTCCAGCGATCCATCAAACATTCACGCATTAAAAAAGTACGTAAAACACGTACTTTATGCAAAACATGCAATCAGTGCACTTTTATACTAAAGCCCCGCTATCCTCCGAAATGCAAGGAGATATACGGCGAAAAAGGCTCGACTTATCGGCATTATTTGGATATTTCCAAAAACATACCGTCATGGCGTACGTTTGATTCCGAAGCGCCACACGTAATCTACATTTATGTAGATTTTTGGTTGTTTGCAAAAAGAGCGAGAGTCAACCCCTC
>CAJLPK010000098.1 GCA_905208455.1 uncultured Bacillota bacterium | reverse complement strand
GCGCGCTTGTCACATGATCTCTGCCGATAAAACACATGGCCAAAATGGCAGACAAAGCGCCGTTCCCTGTTAAGTAAAAAACCAAATAGCTTAAAATCAGCTTATCGAGAAACCCGGCAATAAACGATCTGGTACAGCTTCTATCGCTGCGAAACAGTGCCCGGTTGGCGCCTACATACTCAAATAGGCTCCACAACGTGGTAAGGCACGCAGCTGCCATGACAACATGAGCCGGGATCTGCCATTCAAACAGATACAATACATAGGCCAGCAATTGAAGCACAGTTTTGATTTTCCCACTGTTCATGGCCGCTAGAATAAAGCCCCGCTCCGCAGCTACGACACGCAGAGAGTTTACCACCACATCCCTGGTAATTAAAATCATCGCGACCCAAGACGGCATTTTTCCCCAGGCAACAATGACGACCATAGCGGCTGTTGTCAACAGCTTATCGGCAATGGGATCGATCAGCTTTCCAAAATCCGATACTTGGTTATACCGACGGGCAATTTGCCCATCAATACAATCTGTCAACGAAGCGATGATAAAAATACCAGCCGCCCAAAGGTTCCAGTGCGGGAAACCGATCGCCGCGATGACAACGAATAAAGGGGCCAGAATAATTCTGGCAATGGTAAACTTATTGGCTAACGTCATTGATTGCTTCTCCCATCCAATCATATTCATTTGCCTGTATGATTTTACAGGGGATAATTTGCCCCAATACCAAAGGGACTGGGCTGGAAACATAAGTAACGCCGTCTACCTCCGGCGCTTGGCTTTCCGCTCTGCCTACATACATACAAATATTCTCGTCATATTCTTCTATGATTACTTGCTTGGTCTGTCCTATTGCCTTTTGCATATATGACCTGGAGATAGGCTGCTGCGCTTTTAATAGCTGCCCTCTTCTGCTTTCCTTGATGCGCTTAGGAATCTGATTTTTCATTTTTGCAGCGCGGGTTCCTTCCTCTTTGGAATACGCAAACGCTCCTACATGAGAAAAATATCCTTGCTTTACAAAACCAATCAGCTCTTCAAACTGCTCCTTAGTCTCTCCGGGAAATCCGGTGATAAAGGTCGTACGCAGAGTAAATTCCTTCCCTGTACCGTGGATTTTTGTCAATAACTCGCGCAGCTTTTCCTGCGTGGTAGGCCTGCCCATGGCGCGCAAAATCTCATCATTTACATGCTGAAGCGGCAAATCTAAATATGGCAGAATGCTTTTGCTCTCGGCAATCGTAGACAATAAATCATCTGTAATACGCTCAGGATACACATATAGAATACGAACCCACTGTGCGCCCAATGCGTCAACTTTTTGCAACAATTTTGAAAGGCAGAAGCTGCCGTATAGATCTTTCCCATAATACGAGGTATCCTGTGCAATTAGCACAATTTCCTTTGTCCCTTCTGCAATCAATTTTGTACATTCCTCGACAATTTCTTCCATCGGCCTGCTCTTATAGGGGCCGCGGATCGAGGGGATTGCGCAATAAGCACAGGCATGGTCACATCCCTCTGCAATACGAACATAGGCCAAGTGCTTGGGCGTTGTCCGCACTCGGCCTAACGGAAGCGCTGTTTGCTCTATAAATTCCGTAATATGCTCTCCTTCAAACATGCGATCCGCAATATCAACAATTTTTCCATACTGGTTTACACCAACAAAAGCATCTACCTCTGGGAGTTCACGCACCAATTCCTCCCGGTATCTTTCCGGCAAACAGCCGGTAACCAATAGTTTGCTTCCCTTTTTTCCAGCCTTGATCTCCGCAGCTTGTAAGATAGCTTCGATGGATTCTTCCTTTGCACTCTGTATAAAAGAACAGGTATTCACAATCAGCAAATCAGCTTTTTCCAGCTCTTGTGTAATCTCAAACCCATTTTGCAGCAAAGCATACAGCATTCCTTCTGTATCCAAGCGGTTTTTGCTGCAACCCAATGAGATCACACCCAATAATTTATTCCTCATGAGCCGCCTCGTCCTCTCCAAAAATCTGCTGGCATTCTGCCTCTGTTACAAGCACTTTGCGCGGCCTGCTACCATTGGGCGGGCCTACAATACCGAGGTCCTCCAACTCATCTATGATTCTGGCAGCCCTGCCATAACCCAGTCGGAGCCGGCGTTGGATCAACGAAGTAGATGCTTGGCCTGCTTCTACAAAGGTAAAGGCAGCTTGTTCCAGCATATCATCCTTCTTATCTTCCCCGTTTTGGCCTCCTTTGCCGGTCTTGCTTTCTGTCTCTAGGCTCTTGTTCATCTCTTCAATCACTTCATGGCTATATGCCGGCGCTTGCCCGGAAGCCTTCACATAGTCAATGACAGCCTCCACCTCCGGATCTGAAACAAAAGCGCCTTGGATTCGGACAGGCTTAGGCGTTGTGCTGGTATGGAAAAGCATATCGCCTTTCCCCAATAGCTTTTCTGCACCGCTCTGATCCAGGATTGTACGGCTATCCGTTTGACTGGATACGGCAAACGCAATCCTCGAAGGGAAATTTGCTTTGATAAGCCCTGTAATGACATCCACACTCGGACGCTGTGTGGCTACGACTAAGTGTATGCCGCAGGCACGTCCCATCTGGGCAATACGGCATATACTATCCTCTACTTCTCTAGGCGATGCCATCATCAAGTCAGCCAACTCATCAATGATTACCACCAAATAAGGCAAAATGGGTTCTCCCGTCATTTTCATAATGTCATTATAACGAGATATATCCTTGGCTCCGCGGTCTGCAAAGGCGTTGTAACGGCGAAGCATCTCTGCTAAGGCCCACTGCAGCGCCCCTGCCGCCTTTTTGGGATCCGTCACGACCGGCACCATCAGGTGGGGGATTCCGTTAAAGCCGGACAACTCTACCACCTTAGGGTCCACCATGATGAGCTTGACCTCCTCCGGTGTTGCCTTAAACAACAAACTGACAATCAGCGAGTTCACACATACGCTCTTTCCGCTACCCGTTGTACCCGCAATCAGCAAGTGCGGCATAGACGCTAAATCAATGACGATATCATCGCCTGCAATGTTTTTCCCGAGAGCAACGGATACCTTGCTCTTTGCGTTCCGAAAAGCGCCGCTCTCCAGTACATCCCGGAGCATCACAGAAGAACGCTTTTTATTCGGGACCTCGATGCCGATAGCATTTTTGCCGGGAATAGGCGCTTCGATCCTGACGCCCGGCGCAGCCAGCGATAGAGCAATATCATCTGACAAATTGGCGATACGGTTTACACGTACGCCAGGCGCCGGCTGCACCTCATACTGTGTGATCACCGGCCCGCTTCTGACATTCACGACCTTGGCAGAAACACCAAAGCTGGTGAAGGTTTGTTCAAGCTGTCTGGCTGCAGCCTGGGTATCCACCTGGGAAATGGGCGTTCTCTTTACATCGCTACCAGAGGCCTTGCTCAGCATGGAAATGGGCGGAACCTTATAAGCCTGCAATCCATTCTCAATGGCAGACTTTGGAATACTGGCAGTTTGTGCCTTCGTGATGATGTCTTTGGCTACCTCCGGATCGACCGGCTCCATTTTTTCATGCTGCGCTCCCCAAGGCAGTAAATCCTCCCTGGCATTTTTTACGGCAGGCTTGTCCTCGTCGATCTCTTGTGCTTGGGCCGCTGCGTCCTTTCCGATATAGGTAGATGCAAAGGCTTGGCTTTCTGCATCATTTTCTGTCTCCGCAGCGTCTGGATGCCATGGTTGTGTCAGATCTATTTCGATTTCCTCATCGCCCAAAAATTCATCTTCAAACCCCGCCTCATGCAGCGTATCCACAGAACCTGTGCTGCGTATATGGCGCCGTACGGCCTCTTTTCCTACGCCAGGAAATAGCTGAATATCATCCTCGCGGTTCACGATGGCTTCAAAATCATCACCTACACGATACATCACATGCTCTTTGGCAATGCGCTTGGTGTTTTCCTCCTGGGGCAGTATCTCGTCATCCATCATAGGGAGCTCATCTTCCTCTGCTTCCCAGTCCTCCCAGGACAGTTGATGGCGCTCTGCCTTCAGGCGCGCTTTCTCCCTTTGTTCTTCTTTGCGTGCATGATGTGCTTTTACAGCCTTTGCCTTTGCTTTTCTCTGCACTTGGCGTAGAGATACATTTGCAATAAACAAAATGGAAATCAATAAAAGAGCGCCAAACAATACGTATGAGCCTGCCACGCCTAACAGCTGTTTGACGGGATATACAAACAAGGCCGCAAATGCGCCCAATCCCTGCGTATGCAATCGCCCCAGGTCATAGCTGGCTTGAATACAATCGCCATAGCTGAGCTGTGAAATATTGATATCTCCAGCCAAAGCCAGATGCAAAATACCAATCAGCGATAAACCTGCCATGGCATACATACATACCTGAAACTTGCGGACTTTTCTATCCGAATATAATATCAGATATACACCGAGCCCCACCAAAAGCACTGGTAGCGCATAGGCAAAAATACCCCAGATGCCCAGGCTGATTTGCCGATAGGTATCCCCTATGATTCCGGCGCCGGAGTTGAACATCCCAATCAGCATGATCAGCGCTAAGGAGGATAGACAAATCCCTATGATCTCCTCACGAAGCACTTTTCTTTTTTTCTTCCTTGGTGACATTCAGCGCCAGAGCCTCCTATTTTTATAAAATACTTACAAAATATTATACACAATTTTTCTCTAGAAAACAAATGAAACAGGCGCCTGGTATTTTCATGCCAGACGCCTGTTTTTTACTCATCTTTTAAGCATTCCCCTGCCCCCAGCAGCATTGGCTGTATCTGCTTTCCGGCTAAAGCCTTTTCAATTGTCGGGACAATAGACGCAAAATGTGCCTGCATAGAATTGGATTTTGTTTTTGCGCCATCTTGGCCAAACGGCACGAAATAATAATGCTTTGCATTCAGCAGAATCCCTAGGTTCTTTGCGTTTCCAGCCAAAGCA
>CAJLPK010000097.1 GCA_905208455.1 uncultured Bacillota bacterium | reverse complement strand
ATCCCCCAGGCACGCGGCCCCATTCGCTCGCGTGATTTAGCGGCCTTGCAGGCGGAAGCGCAAAGGGCCGCTGAAGCGGGGCATGCCGAGATCGTGCTCACCGGCATCCGCCTGGCCAGCTACGGGCGCGAATGCGGGCTGTCGCTGATAGACGCGCTCAAGGCCGCCGCCGAGACGGATGTACAGCGCATCCGCTTTGGCTCGCTGGACCCGGACGAGATCTCGCAGGCGCTCATCGATGCCTGCGCCGGGGAAGAAAAATTCTGCCGGCAGTTCCACCTCTCGCTGCAAAGCGGGTGCGACAATACGCTGCACCGCATGGCGCGCCGCTATACCACGGCGCAGTTTGCCGATACCGTGGCCCGCATCCGCGCTGCCATGCCGGACGCCGTGTTTACCACCGATGTGATGTGCGGCTTTGTCGGCGAAACCGAAGCGGACCACCGCGCCTCGCTGGCGTTTTGCGAAAGCATCGGCTTTTACAAGCTGCATGTGTTCCCCTATTCCAAGCGGGAGGGCACGGCCGCCGCGCGCATGCCGGGGCACCTGCCGCAGGCGGTAAAGCAGCAAAGGGCGGCTGAGATGGCGGCGCTGGGCCGCCGGCTGGAACAGCGGTATTTGCAGCAGCTCGTCGGCACAGAGCAGGAGGTCGTGCTGGAAACGCGGCAGAAGGACGGCTTTTTAGGGCATACCCGCGGCTATGCGCCGGTGCTGGTTAAAGGCAAGGGGCTGGCCATGCAGCAGGTCCGGCGCGTTTTCATCGAAAAAGCGGATAAAAATGTGTGTAAAGGGCTTGCAAAGTGAATGGCACAGTGCTACAATGAAGGCGAAGAAAGAGAGTAAGGAACAAAAAAGAAACCGCTAAGGGCAAGGGGGTGCATCGCCAATGGAAGAGTGTCTATTTTGCCGGATCGTCAAAGGAGAGATTCCTTCGGAAAAAATCTATGAGGATGAGAAGGTATACGCATTCTCCGATGTCGATCCCAAAGCGCCGGTGCATGTGCTCATTGTCCCTAAGGAGCATATGGCCGATGTAACGGACCCGCGGGCCGTTGCGTGGGCGGGCAGTCTGGTTTCCGCTGTGCAGGCAATTGCAAAGCAACTTGGGTTAGAGGAAAATGGTTTCCGCTGCGTGATCAATACGGGCGCACAGGGCGGACAGACTGTGGGGCATCTGCATATGCATCTGTTGGCAGGCCGAAACCTCGCGTGGCCGCCAGGCTGATTGTTCAGAATAGAAGGACTGCGAGCAGAGAAAAGTGAATACAAGGGATGCTCGAAACAAGAGACTTGAAACTTGCTTCCATGAGAATTCCATGCAAAGGGGCTGGCTTTAAGACAGCCCCTTTTTGTTTTGCCGCCCCGTGGGAAAAACCCCTGCCGTTTTGGTTGACAGCATACGCGATTGGCAGTATAATAATAAAAACCAAGGAATGTCGATCATGGAGGGAGGGAAACCGAATGTCCGAAATCCGCGTTGGGGAAGGCGAATCCCTCGAAAGCGCCCTGAAGCGCTTCAAACGTAAGACCGCCCGTGCAGGCATCATGCAGGAAGCCCGTAAGCACGAGCACTATGAAAAACCAAGCGTACGTCGCAAGAAAAAAGCAGAAGCTGCGAAAAAGCGCAAATATTGAGCACAATGGCTGTTGGAAATTTCCGGCAGCCTTTTGTTTTAGCGGCCGGCGCTTCAGCGGCAGCGGATGGGGGGAAGGAAAATGGCAAAGCAGGCGATTCAGTCGCTTTTGGCGCAAAGGCGGGCGCTGTTCCCATGGAAGGAGCATGAGCCGCTGGAAGACTGGGCGGAGGATATAGAGGACGGAAGGGAGGGGCCGGGCCGGATAGAACGCATCTCCCTGGAACTCTGCTGCACGGATGAAACGCCCGAAGCACAGGCAAACGGTGCGGAACCTGCGCCCGCAGCGTACCGGGAGCGAATCTGCATCGACCGCGCCGCCGGCGTTTTGGAACAGGAGCAGACGATGGGGGAGGCCCGCGTACTGCATACATACCATGTGCCGGCTGCTTTGACCGCTACGGCCTGCCGCCCTTTTATCAATGGCTGGCGGAGGAGATCCTGTGGTTTTTAGAGCTGTATGAGCTGGGCGGCGCGTTGGAGCCCTCCCTGTACCAATCGGCCCGGCGGCGGAAAAGCGATTTGATTTTCTGCCGCGTGGCGTTTCAGGCGTTTGGGAGAACATACTATTATTTGACCACAGACGACAGCATCCGGGCCGGCGACCGCGTAATCGTACCCGTTGGGAATAGCCGGGAAGAAAAAAGGGGCGTTGTGACGGAGGTGACGTACTGCCAGCCGGAGGATGCGCCGTACCCGCCGGGAAAAACCAAAACCATTTTGCGCAAGCTGCCCAAAAGGCCCCCGGCGTTTTGAGCGCAGAACAGCCCTGTTGTATGAAATTGCAGCGCAGCGGTTGGTTTTTGTCGAAAAATGCGGTAAAATAAACATAATTCTTAGAAGATATCATGTAGGGGGAGTTTTCAGAATGTTTTGCAGTAATTGTGGAAAAGAGCTCAACGACGATGCAAAGTTTTGTATGTCTTGTGGGGCACAGGTAGCGGGGCAGGCGCAGAGCACGCCCCAGGCACAGACGCCGCAGAATGAACCAAAGGCGGAGCCGGTACAGGCACAGCCCGCGCCGCAAACGCCGCCGCAGTCGGAACCTGTGCAGGCGAAGCCGCAGAGTGCGCCCGTTTATCAGACGACGCCTTCGCCGCAGCCCATGCAGCTGGGCACCAAATGGCTGACCGTGCTTCCGTTTTTGCTTGGCATCGGCGCGATTATGAATTTTGTCAACGTCATAAAGATCCTGGGCTCCGGCGTTTCGCTGGGGGATCTTTTCTCCGTGCCCACGGCAGGGCCGATCTTTGCGCTGTCCTTTTTCGGCGCCATCGCGCTGACGGCGCTGGCTGTGGTGGCCATCGTGCAGCTGGTGCGGCGAAAGAAAATCGGGTACCTGTGCGTGTACGCGCTGTATGGCTGCCAGGTCGTTTTGAATGCCATCGTATTCTTATCCATGATGGGCTACTACGGCGTAGACTTGACCGCTACGGTCATTGCGATCATCATTGGCGGCGTGATGCTGGGCGTCAATGTGACATATTTCAACAAGCGCAAGCATCTCTTTAGCTAAAAGCCGGCGCTTTGCCGTCTTGTTGTCCAAAAGATAGGGGGAACTGCACATGTTTTGTTTTCGTTGTGGGCAGTCGCTGCCGGAAGGGGCAAAGTTTTGCCCGGCCTGCGGCCAAAGCCAGCCCATAGAGAGCCAGCCCGTCCAGGCCGCCGAGCCGACACCGGCGCCTGCTGAAAAGCCGCAGGCCGAACCGGCACAGGCACAAGCGCCTGCTGCAAAGCCGCAGGCCGAACCGGCGCAGGCACAAGCGCCAGATGCAGAGCCGCAGGCCGAGCCGGCGCAGGCACAAGCGCCAGCCACGGAACCGCAGGCTGAACCGGCACAGGCACAAACGCCAGCCACGGAACCGCAGGTCGAGCCGGCGCAGGCACAAGCGCCAGCTACGGAACCGCAGACTGAACCGGCACAGGCACAAGCACCAGCCGCGGAACCGCAGCCACAGCCTGCACCGCCGCAGGGCGGAGCTTCCTACGCGCAGACTCAGCCTGCTGCGCAAACGCCGCCGCAGGCCGGGGCTTATCAGACCGTCGCTTCGCCGCAGCCTATGCAGTTGGGCACCAAATGGCTGACCGTGCTGCCCATTCTTCTGGGCATAGGCGCTGTGTTCAACCTCATTTCCATCATCAGCCTGATGGATACGCTGGATGGCATTCCGCTGGGCTTCGCGTTTTCGCTGCCCACCATCGGGCCGGCGTTTGCCGTCGCGTTTTTTGCGACCATCGCGCTCATCGTGCTGGCTGTGGTTTCCATCATCCTGCTGGTGCGCCGGAAAAAGGCGGGCTACCTGTGCGTCTATGCGCTGTATGCCCTGCAGATATTGGCGAATATCATTGTGCTGTTTGCTTACCTGGATTTCGGGATGGAGGTCGTCTCTATCATCCTTTCCATCCTCATTGGTGCTGTGATGCTGGCCATCAATGTTGTGTATTTTGGCAAGCGCAAGCAGTTGTTTTCTTGACCAGACAGCGAAAAAGGCGGCCCGTCCGCCTTTTTTTCACAGAAAGGAAGAGCGATCATGAATTATTGTATCCATTGCGGGCAGCGCCTGCCGGAGCATGCGCGGTTCTGCCCTGCCTGCGGGGCGGAGCAGCAGGCGGTTCCCGGGCAGCAGGCCCCGCCGCAGGCCGCCCCCGTGCAGCCGCAGCCTGCAAAGCCGAGCTATTTTGACGGCCTGCGCAACGACCCCTACTGGGCGCGCGTGCGCAGCTATGAGGTTGGCATGATGTGGTATATCGGGTTGATTCTCTATCTGGGCTTTACCGGCCTGCTGGGCCTTATGGCCCTGGCCGCCGGCATCGAGGGCCTGGGCGGCTACGATGTTACCTTTGCCGTGCTTACCATGCTTTGCGGCATAGGGCTGGGCGTGGTTTCGGTGCTGGGCATTTACGACAATATGAATTTCAAAAAACGACTGTTTCCGATGGTGATGGCCAATTTCGGGCTCCAGCTGCTGGAATGCCTGTTCGGCCTGGTTTTCGGGGATCCGGATTATGCGGCGCTGTGGGCGGTGATCATACTCATCGTGGCCGGGTTGGCGGTGGTCCATTACTTTTATTTGAAGAATCGATTGCGCTGTCTTTGCTAGCGGTCGCCGAGGGGGGAAGGCTTATGGCCTTCCTCTTTTTATGCAACCAAAACGAACATAGGCGTCAAATATGGTTGGTGGCGTTTTTGCCGCCCCGCGCTACAATGAGATTTGGAGGTAGGGAAAATATGATAAGTACGAATTTATCCCGGCTGCGCCGTCTGCACGGCTTTACGCAGGAGCAGGCGGCAGAGGCTGTCGGCGTATCG
>CAJLPK010000096.1 GCA_905208455.1 uncultured Bacillota bacterium | reverse complement strand
AGCGGCGAGGAAGCGGAAAAGATCCGCAGCTATCTGCAGTCCTCCCTGGGGCACATGGACGACGTCATCACCACCACCGCCCGCGTCTTGTCCGAAGCGACGGACTATGTGGCGATGGTGCTGCCGCCGCAGACCAGAAACATCCGCTACCAGCAGATTCGCCTGATCCCCGTAACGCGGGGGCGCGCGCTGGCGGTGTTTGTCACGGATGGCGGCTTGGTCAAGGACGTGCTCATCCCCATCCCGGAGGAGATGGATGAAAGATACTTGGAGACCGTTTCCAACGCGCTGACAGAGCAGATGCGCGGCAAGACCATCCGCGATTTGCCGCAGGTGGTGGAGCGGCTGCGCGGCCAGGTGAAAAACGGCGAGGGCGTGTTCCGCTCGCTCATCGATTCCATCCGCCACGAAAACCAATCGCAAAAGATGCGCAGCATCGTCTTTGACGGCACGAAAAACCTGTTCAAGCACCAGGAATACAATAACCTGGAGCGTGCGCAGAGCTTTTTGGCCGCCATGGACACCCGCGAATTGTTTTACGATATGCTCAGCCAGGCCCAGCAGATGCAGATCCATATCTCCATCGGCAGCGAAAATGAGGACGAATCGCTGAAGGATTCCTCCATCGTGACCGCTACGTATTCCGTCGGCGGGCAGCAGTGCGGGTCGTTCGGCGTCATCGGGCCGACGCGCATGAATTACGCGCGCGTTTTGGCCATCATGAATTACCTGACCCAGTGCATGGACCAAATGCTGGGCGATTCCAACGATAGAGAATAGCAAAGCGCATAAAGGAGGCTGGCATTTCCCATTATGAAAAAAGAGAAAAAGCAAGCGCCGGAAGAAAAGCAAGTGAATCCCGCACAAACCGCCGCGGCGGCAGAGGGGCAGGCAGAGACGCCCCCGGAGGAGCAAACAGCCGGCGAAGGCACACAGACAAAGGAAGAAACGCTGGAAGCGGCGGCCAAGGCCGCGGCCCAGCAGATGATGGAGGCCCTGAAAACCGCGGACGAGGCGCTGAAAAGCGCCAAGGAGGCGGAGCAGAAGGCCGAGCAATGGCAAGACCAGGCATTGCGGCTGCAGGCGGAGTTTGACAATTTCAGAAAACGCAGCGCCGCAGAAAAAGACGCGGCTGTGGAGCAGGGCGAAAGCCTGACGCTGACAGCGCTCTTACCTGTCATAGATAATTTGGAGCGCGCCGTTGTCAGCGTGGGCGGCGCGGCAGACGATCCCATCGTCAAAGGCGTGCAGATGTGTCTGGATCAATTTTTCCAGACCTTCGGCAAAAAGGGCCTGGAAAGAATCGAGGCGGAGGGCAGGGCCTTTGACCCCAACTTCCACCACGCCATCCTGCAGGAGGAAACCGACGACGAAGAGAAAAAGGATACCGTCGCCCAGGTCCTGCAAAACGGATACCTTTACAAGGGCAAGGTCATCCGCTACGCCACGGTAAAGGTATACAGCTGATCAATTGAAAACTTTTCTCGCTAGGAGGTATTTGTATCATGTCTAAAATCATCGGAATCGACCTTGGCACCACCAATAGCTGCGTGGCTGTCATGGAGGGCGGCGAGCCCGCCGTTATCGCAAACACAGAAGGCGCCAGGACCACCCCGTCCGTCGTGGCCTTCTCCAAAACCGGGGAACGCTTGGTCGGCCAGATTGCAAAGCGCCAGGCCATCACCAACCCGGACCGTACCATCGCGTCCATCAAGCGCGACATGGGCACCGACAGAAAGGTGACCATCGACGGCAAGAGCTATACCCCGCAGGAGATCAGCGCGATGATCCTGCAAAAGCTCAAGGCGGACGCCGAAGCGTACCTCGGCGGCAGCGTGACCCAGGCGGTCATCACCGTGCCGGCGTACTTCTCCGACGCACAGCGCCAGGCCACCAAGGACGCAGGCGCCATCGCGGGCCTGGAGGTGCTGCGCATCATCAACGAGCCGACGGCCGCGGCCCTGGCCTATGGCCTGGACAAAGAGGGCACCGGCAAAATTTTGGTGTATGACCTGGGCGGCGGCACATTCGACGTTTCGCTGATGGAAATCGGTGACGGCGTGTTTGAGGTATTGGCCACCAACGGCAACAACCGCTTGGGCGGCGACGACTTTGACAAGCGCATCATGGACTTCATGGTCTCCGAATTCCAGCGCACCGACGGCATCGACCTGTCCAAGGACAACATGGCGATGCAGCGCTTGAAGGAAGCGGCGGAAAAGGCGAAAATCGAATTGTCCACCACGGCGGAAACCAACATCAACCTGCCGTTTATCACGGCGGACGCCTCCGGCCCGCGCCATATGGATATGACGCTGACCCGCGCCAAGTTCAACGAACTGACGGCCGACCTGGTAGAGCAGACCGTAGGCCCCACCCTGCAGGCCATCAAGGACGCCGGCCTGTCCACCAATGACATCGGCAAGGTCATCCTCGTCGGCGGCTCCACCCGTATCCCGGCCGTGCAGGACGCCGTCAAGCGCATCACCGGCAAGGACCCGTTCAAGGGCATCAACCCGGACGAATGTGTGGCCATCGGCGCAGCCATCCAGGGCGGCGTGCTCAGCGGCTCTGTCACCGACGTGCTGCTGCTGGATGTTACCCCACTGTCGCTGGGCATCGAGACGATGGGCGGCGTATTCACCAAGCTCATTGAAAAGAACACCACCATCCCGACGAAAAAGAGCCAGATCTTCTCCACCGCGGCGGATAACCAGACGGCGGTAGACGTGCACGTCCTCCAGGGCGAGCGCGAGATGGCGCAGTATAACAAGACGCTGGGAAGGTTCCAGCTTTCCGGCATTGCGCCGGCGCCGCGCGGCGTGCCGCAGATCGAGGTTACCTTTGACATCGACGCCAACGGCATCGTCAACGTATCCGCCAAAGATATGGGCACCGGCAAGGAGCAGAAGGTCACCATCACCGCCTCCACCAAGCTCAGCGAGGACGAGATTAAAAAGGCGATGGACGAAGCGGCCCAGTATGCCGAGGAGGATAAAAAGCGCCGCGAAGAGGTGGACGCGCAAAACGACGCGGACAGCATCTGCTACCAGGTGGAAAAATCCATGAAGGATTTGGCGGATAAGATTTCCGACGATGATAAAAAGGCGCTGGAAGCGGCCGTGTCCGCTGTGCGCGCCAAGATGGGCGGCGGCGATACCGCAGCGCTGAAGCAGGAGACGGAGAACCTCAAGAATAAGTCCTCCGAGGTATTCAGCAAGGTGTACCAGCAGGCCGGCCCGGATGTAAACGCCGGCGCACAGCAGCAGCAGGCCGGCCCGGACATGGGCGGCCAGCAGGCGGCTGGCGGCCAGGCGCAGGGCGGAAACGACGACGTGGTCGACGCGGACTATGAGGTCGTGGACGACGACAAATAAACAAAACTGGCAAATGCTCTCTCGCTGCCGCATATTGCGGCAGCGTTTGGGTGTAGGGAGGAATGGCTTTGGCACGCAGTTATTATGAGGTCCTGGGCGTACAGCGCAACGCAACAGAGGCAGACATCAAAAAAGCGTATCGCCAAATGGCAAAAAAATATCACCCCGATATGAACAAGGGGGACAAAGCGGCCGAGGCGGAGGAAAAGTTCAAAGAGGTCAATGAGGCGTACAGCGTATTGAGCGATGCGGAAAAGCGCCGCCAGTACGATGCCATGGGCCACGACGCCTTTACCCAGGCAGCCAGCGGCGCGGGCCCCGGCCCGGGCGGCTTCGGCGGGTTTGGCGGCGGTTTCGGCGGCGGCTTTGGCGGGTTCGAGGATATTTTCGGCTCGATTTTCGGCGGCTTCGGCGGGCAGACGGCGCGCCGTTCCGGCCCCCGGCGCGGGCGCAGCCTGAGGGTGGACATCGCCATTGATTTGGAGCAGGCGTACAAAGGGGTGACAAAGCAGGTAAACATCGGGCGCAACGAAGCATGCGCCTCCTGCGGCGGCACGGGCGCGAAAAAGGGCACCCATCCCGAAACCTGTACGCATTGCGGCGGCACGGGGCAGGTGCAGACCGTGCAGCGCACCCCGCTGGGCCAGATGATGAATGTAACGACCTGCCCGGTCTGCGGCGGTACAGGCAAGGTCATCAAGGACCCCTGCCCGGACTGCGGCGGCAAGGGCGTGCAGTATAAAAAGCGCAAGATTAAGGTGAATATCCCCGCCGGCATCGACGACGGGCAGATCATCACCATGTCCGGCGAGGGCGAGGCAGGCACGCAGGGCGGCCCGCCCGGTGACATCAACGTCGTGGTGTCCGTCCGCCCGCACGAGATCTTTGAGCGCAGCGGCCCGGACCTATCTATGAAGATGGATATTTCCTTTGTCCGCGCGGCCCTGGGCGGAGACATCATCGTGCCCACCATCGACCAGCCGGTAAAATACCATGTACCGGAGGGCACCCAGCCCGGCGCGATTTTCCGCCTGAAAGGGCAGGGCATGCCGCGGCTGCGCGGCGTCGGCCGGGGCGATTTGTATGTGGCGCTCAACATCGAAGTGCCGAAAAAACTATCGGAAAAGCAGCGCCAGATGCTGCTGGATTTTGAGGATTCGCTGGAGGGCAGGGAGCCCAGGGAAAACGGCTTTGGCAAAATCTTTCACAAGAAAAAATGAGAAAGGCCCCAAAGGGGCCTTTTTTGTTTGCCGGGAAAAGCCGGCAGCGGACGGCGTTTTAGCAGGGCTGCTTTCTGCGGATGAGACTATGGCTATCGCCTGCCCTCTAGCACATTGCACACAAAGCCCTTGCAGATTTGCTCGATTGCCAATTGGTTCTTCACCTTGGCATCAGGGCTTTCTCTTAATCACAATTCGGTCGTACATACGGCGATACTTATACTTTCCGTTTGTCTCCGCCAAATAAAATCTTTTGCCTCCAGCCATGTATTCGCCCTTTTTGGCGTGTTTTTTCATATCATCTGCAAGCTCCAAACTAATGCCAATAATTTCAAACTGATCAGGGCAATACTTGTCGAGAAAGGTGATGGGGACGCCCATTGCGCCGTCGTAAT
>CAJLPK010000095.1 GCA_905208455.1 uncultured Bacillota bacterium | reverse complement strand
ATAATTGGGCCTGCTATCCGAATCCGCCGTCGGTACTGGGGTTTATACAATATATATTTTTACCGATGGTCTTTCGCTTTTTAACGCACCCGGAGGCACAGCGCCTATATATCCCCATCCAGAGCCAGCGGGAACTCGTGCGCGATTTGCTTGCTTCCGGGCATCCGCAGGCCAGGCAGATGGCGGCGCTGCTGCGGGCGGCCGATAAGCTATGGGCGCTCTCGCCGGAAGCGCTGTACAGGGCGCTGCCCGCTTTTTGCCAAAGACTGGGGTGCGCTATATCCGATGAGGGCACTGTGCTGCATATACGCCCTTTTTTCAATACGCTGGAGGTAGGGCATTTTCTGCGGCAAAGCCTGTGGTGCGATGAGCTGTTTACTGAAGATATTGGCATTACCCCCCAACAGTTTGAATCATTTTGCACGCAGTTTTATAAAACGCCGGCCAGCCAAGTGATGTTCGTACGGTACTTGAACCATAAGGTGGGCTGCGTTGTATGAAGCAATAAAAAAACAGCGCTTTGGCGCTGTTTTTTCATTGGTTTTATAGAGGGGGCAGGGGGACCTTTCCGGTGTGCGCAGTTTTTCGGGATCAGCGACAGGCTTGAGCCTGCCACGCCGGCGCGCCATTGCGAACCGAAACCATAAAACAGAGGAAATAGGAGTATACAGCAGCGCACAGCGCCAGAGCATTTTGCGGCGGGCCTCCGGCGCAGAACGGGGATGGATACAAAGCAGGCCGCTGAGGGGTGGGATAGGAGAAAGCGCCGCCCGAAACACGCGGGCAATAAAAAGAGCGCCCTTGGGCGCTCTTTGCCTTCTATGGATTATTTGGCGGAAAGCAGGTTGTCTGCCAGCGCTGCCAGTTGTGCCTCTGTTTCCGGCTTTAGGCTGGAGCGGATCGAGACCAAAGGCTCTACCATACGAAGATTTTTCATCGGCTCCAGGATGGCTTTCATGCACTTGCCGGCAGAAGGCGCCCAGGAACCGTTTTCTACCAACGCCACGACCCGGTTTTGATAGGCTTTGGCGCGCAGCTTGTGCAAAAAGCTTTCCATGGGCGGGAACAGGCCTGCGTCATAGCTGGCTGCTGCCAGAACAAGGTGGCTGTACCGGAAGGCATCCTCTACGCACTCTGCCAGATCGCTGCGCGAAAGATCCGCCAGCACCACTTTTTTGGCTCCCTTTTCCTCCAAAATCTGTGCCAGCCTTTTCGCGGCCTGCGCGGTATGGCCGTGAATGGAGGCATAGGCGATGAATATGCCTTCATCCTCCGGCTGGTAGCTGCTCCACACATCGTATTTGCCGATGTAGTGTCCCAGGTTTTCCTTTAGAATGGGGCCGTGCAGCGGGCAAATGGTCTGAATATCCAGCGTGGCGGCCTTTTTCAGCAGGGCTTGTACCTGCATGCCGTATTTACCGACGATGTTGAAGTAATAGCGCCGGGCTTCACAGTCCCAGTCCTCCTCGGTATCCAGCGTGCCGAACTTGCCAAAGCCGTCCGCGGAAAACAGGATCTTTTCATGCTGCTCGTACGTTACCATCACTTCCGGCCAGTGCACCATGGGCGCCATAAAAAACTGCAGCGTATGCTCGCCGAGCGGCAGCGTTTCGCCTTCCTTCGCTACAATGGAACGGTCGCTGATGTCAAAGGTGAAAAACTGCGGGATCATCGAAAGCGCTTTGGCGCTGGCAACGATTTTCATCTCCGGATACTTTTCAGCCAATGTTTGAATGTTGGAGGCATGATCCGGCTCCATATGGGAAACGATGAGATAATCCGGTTTCTTATCGCCGAGCACAGAGGCAAGGTTTTTCAGCCACGGGCCTGTGGCGCGCGCATCTACGGTATCCATAACGGCGATTTTTTCGTCTAAAATGACATAGGAGTTATACGAGATGCCGTGCGGCACTACATATTGGCTTTCAAACAAATCAATGGTTTTGTCATCCACGCCAATATACTGGATGCTTGGGGAAATGGTTACAAGTTCCATAGCAATGCTCCTTTACAGATATAATTTCTTGTATACAACGGGGCCGAACGGCCCAACGGCTGTATCGGGATTTTCCTTCCTAATATTAGCATACTTGGATGGAATAATGCACCCTGCAAAACAAAGTTTTTTGTACAAAGCAAAGAAAATGGAAACCCTATGCTGCCAGATCGTAAAGCAGCGCGGCGTTAGGATATGATATACTAATTTATTAGGGACATGATGAAGGAGGACGGTGCTTGGAACAAACGTATTTTACAAAATATATCTCCATCCTGTACCGCCAGGGCAACCGGTATTATGACAGAGAGCTTGCCAAGTATAACATTGGCTATGGGCAGCAGTTTTATCTGCCGCGCATCTATGAAAACCAGGGGTTAAGCATGTATGAGCTGGCCCGGCTGGGCCATTTTGACAAGGGAACAGTGACAAAAGCGGTACAAAAGCTGGAGGAGCAGGGCTATGTATCCATTCAAACGGATGAACGGGATAAACGGATCCGGCGCCTATACACGACGGAGCAGGCGGAGCCGGTGATCCAAACGCTGTATCGCGTGCGCTGGCAATGGCATGAAACGCTGATCCGGGGCTTAGCGGCGGATGAGGTGGGCCGGGCAGAGCAAATGCTGAAAACGATGGCGCAAAACGCATACGACGCCGTGGAAGCGCCCAAAGACGGAGAAGAGGGGCAAGCGACATGAAAGAGCAGGGAACGATAGCGGTGTTAGGGCCAGCCGGCACATTTTGCGACCAAGCGCTGGCTCAGTATAGGGCCAAAACAGGCTGCGCAGACCAAGCGCTGTACTGCGCCTCCATTGAGGGGGTATTCCATGCGGTAGCGGAGGGCTGCCCGCGGGCCATAGTGCCCATTGAAAATACGCTGGATGGCTATGTGCAGGTCAGCTTGGACGGGCTGCTGGAAACGCGGGCATGCATCACGGGAGAGCTGTATGTGCCGGTGCAGTTTGCGCTGGTGGGCCATGTGGATGAGCCCGAGGATATACAGCGCCTGTATGTGCAGTTCAAGGCCAAGGGGCAGTGCCAAAAGGCCATTGAAGCGCTGGGCGATGTGCCGCTGATGCTTACAGAGAGCAATATGGAATCCTATCAAAAGGCAGAGAGGGGCTGTGAGGGTGAAGCGGCGATTGTTCCGCAGCATATGTGTGCGGAAAGCGCCTGCCGTTATAAGCGGAAAAACGTAACGGACGCAGCGAACAACGATACCCGTTTTTTTGTGCTGGAGGCAGCGCCTGCCGGCCAAAAGCCCGGTACCGGCGAAAAACGAAAAATGGCGCTGTATGTGCTGGAGGCGGCGGACAAGCCTGGCACATTGTTTGATATACTGCGCCAGTTTGCCGAGCACCAGATCAACCTGGCGGCGTTGATGAGCCGCCCTACCAAAAAAGGGATGGGCGCCTATAATTTTTATCTGGAGGTCAGCATAGACCAAGCGCAGCGTTCCGTGCTGCAAAGCACGATCCATGCGCTGATGCGTACATACACCATCAAGGTGCTGGGGGAATATACAGCGCTGTAAAGCAAAAAACGGGCGTAGATACGCCCGCTTTTTTGATTGGTTATAACGATAGGCCGCGCTGTACGTTGACGATGAAATCCTGCACGTTCGTTACGATGGTTTTTACGGCAAGGCTGCCTCTGTCCCTGAGCTTATTCACAGCAAACTCGGAAACATCCACGCTGTAAAAATACACGGGGCGCACCGTGCCGTCCTCCAAAACGCGGTAGGAAGGGGTCATGTTGCCCGTGGCAATAGAATGCAGCGTAGTGGCCAGGCAAATCACAGTGGTGGATTTTTTCACCTGTGCACGCATGGCATTTTGCCCTTCATAGACATCGGCGTACACCTCGGGCAGCGGCCCGTCGTCACGGATAGAGCCGGTGAGCACATACGGCACTTTGCACTGTACACAGGCAGCCATGATGCCGTCCTGGATGTTTTGCTCGGCAACAAACTTTTCGATAGAGCCGGCTCTGCGAACCTGGTTGATGGTATCAATGTGGTTGTAATGGCCGCCCGGCTGGGAAATCTGCGTATAGATGTCTTGTCCCAGCGCTGTGGAGCGATAACCTGCTTCCAGATCGTGGGTAGCCAGGGCGTTGCCGGCCAGCACTGCCTGCACATAGCCGCCCTGCACCAGCTTGGCAAACGCATGGCGGGCATCCCAGTCAAAGCAGCAGGCAGGCCCCAGCACCCAGGTGATATGGCCGCCATGCTCTTTTTCATAGCGCAAAAGATCGTAGATAGAATCATAGTCCATGGCGTAGGCAGTTTCGCGGGAGCGGCCTTGGCGGAAAGCAAAGGCTTCCTCATCCGGATTTTGCGGCTGGGAAAAGGCCGTGGCATGCACATAGATTCCGTCGCTGCCGTCCTCGCTGCGGCCCACGGCTACAAGATCGCCTTTTTTCAAACGGCGAAATTCTTTTACTTCGATTGTACCGCCGCTGAGCACTGCTACGCAGTCCATCCGGCTTTCCCGGGCCAGCTGCCAGGAGCCGTTGATTTTGAAATATTCAGGGAAAATGGTGGTGGCATGATAATGATCCGGCGCCACCCCATTGGCAGGGGCAGGATTCCAGCAGGCATTGGGCATATCCTTATAAGCTTGCTGGGAAAAATCAGGCGCGGTATAAATGGGCATTTCAAAACTCATGGAATTCTCCTCCATCATACATAATACAAACTTTCCCTGCAACTATATCATATTTTAGACAAAAACGAAAAGGGGCTACTTGGCAGTGGGATGGATGGTAAGTGAGCCGGTGACGGTCAGTGGCTCCGAACAGCGGAACTGCAGAGAGAAGCTGGAAGCAAAGGAGAAATAAAAGGAAAAAGAGCCGCTGCAGGAAAGCGGTGCATTTGCCAGGGAGCTTTGCGAAAAGTTGGCATACAGAAGCTCGGCGGAGGTGGCGATATAGGGGATGATGCCCATGAATACATTGGCAGGCGCTGAGACGCACTGTATATCATAAGAGAAGGTATACAGGTATGCGGGCTTTAGCAGGATTGCCGTATCATCAGAAGGCGAGAGAGAGATTTCGTCTCCCCGGATCAGGTATAGAGAAAAGGAAAGAGATTCTCCATGCTGATAAGCCTTGGGCGACGCTACAAATTGTGCAAATGAATTGGGAATTTCTGAGGCCCCCGTGGGTCCTGTGGGGCCAGTCACGCCGGTGACGCCGATACCGGTCGGGCCGGTCGCTCCAATAGGGCCAGTGCCACCGATTGGGCCGGTGGGGCC
>CAJLPK010000094.1 GCA_905208455.1 uncultured Bacillota bacterium | reverse complement strand
AAAGGAGCTGTTTGACCGTATCTTGGAAAGGGTGATGGGATGAACAGCAAGCAAAGAAGCGACCGTGCTGGTACACGATCGCTCTCTGGAGGCAATTTTTACCTTACACATCCGGCAAACCCATTGGCCAAAGGGTTATACGCTTACCAGCGCGTATTTCTGTGAGATGTTCGCATAACTCGCGCATTGCCACAGTGCGGATTACATAGAACCGTGGCCCTATGCTCATCGGCAATACGATCTGGGGGATTACAAGAATACTTGTCATGACAAGCAAACTTATAAAACTTATCCCATCCGTAAGGAGCGTAGTAAATGCAAAAATTGTGACATAAAACATCAACTCCTTTCGCATTCACCTATTAATTTTACAGGCACGGAAAGAAAAAATCAAGGAGAGTGGCATGAACAGAATCACAAGAAAAGACAGCTATCCGCCATATTACTTGCAGCACAGAAAACGAGGCTCTGTCAAAATGCGGAACAAGGCAATCTTTAAGCTGTCAGCGTATGAGGATACAGGCTTGGAGCCGGAGGAAGTATGGGAACTGAAACGAAAAATGAGGGAACGGGATGAACAGCAAGCAAAAGGGCGCGCGGTTTGAGCGGCTTCTTGCCTCTCGGTTTCGCGAATACGGATACAAGGCCAGGCGCACGGCGCAGTATTGCGGGAACACGGGGGAAGCCTCAGACGTTGTGGGACTGCCGGGCCTCCATGTGGAAGCCAAGCACCAGGAACGCATGCAGCTGTATGACTGGATGGCGCAGGCCAAACGAGACGCGGCGGGAACGGGAAACCTCCCGGCCGTGTTCCACAAGAAAAACAACGCGGCGATCCTGGTGACGATGGAATTTGACGATTGGATGAAAGTATATACCGAATGGGAAGCGGGGCAATCGATGGAAAAAAGAGCCGGGAAAGAGGGTTTATGACAATGACGAAATATATCCATTGCGTTTTTGTTAGGCACAGCGACAAAAAGAAAGCATTTTTGTTTTCGGTTGATTCGTGTCAGAAATTAAAAACAGGGACAGAGGTGCTATGCCAAACGAGCAAGGGGAAAGCATATGGGCAATGTGTGGGGGACAGTTTCATGGTTCCAGAAACAACGCTGCAAAGTCTCGTGCTGGGGGCTGATGCATACCTTCCGTTGAAAAGTGTGGTAGGGATTGTAACAGAAACATACGTACCGCGTAAAGAAGTGAAAAGGTTTGATGACAAAGTTTGCAGAGATGGAGAGAGATGAGGGGGCTAAAGGCCAATGTGGGCAAGGATGTGGATCATAGTCACGGGGCTGGTGTGCTTTGTGGCGCTGTACGCCGTGGCCAGGGAGATTAGGCACAAGCCAGCGCGCAGGGCGGTATGCGGGCTTTTGATCGGGCTGGTGAGCGCCTTGATGATTGCGGGACTATGGGGATGAAGAGAAGGAGGGGAAAGCGACATGCCGCTGCCAAAGCATTGTAAAGGATGCTTCTACCGCCGAAACCTGGGGGCAGAAAGCGGGGAGAAGTTTTGCGCATACATCCTGATAGAGGGGCACGCGCGGGGATGCAGCACAGAGGCATGCGATAGGAAAAAGAAAGCGGAGAGAAGGAAGAAAAAACGCTGGGGGGATTCCCATTGACGATAGAACAGTTGGAAAATTGCCGCGCTGCAAAAGGGGAGATTGAATCGCTGCGGGAACGGATTGAGCGAATCAAGAGCGACCGTGAACGAATGACGCAAACCATCACCGGCATGCCAAGCGGAAAAAACAACGGTCAAAGCCGGTTAGAAGAACTGACAGTAAAGCTGATGGAGCTGGAAGAGCAGCTGGTTGACAGGACACAGCAACGGGAAACGGAGATCCGCGAGGTAGAAGCATGGATCGAGACGCTGAAACCATACCAAAGAAACGTGATCCGCTTGCGGTACATAGATGGAAAGACGTGGAGACAAGTACAAAAGCTGACGCATTATTCTAAACGTGCTGCTTTGACAATCAGTAAAAATGCAAAAAAGTCGCTTCAAAGATAAAGTTTGCACCTTTTTGCACCTATGACTGTGAAATAATATAGACTGAGGGAAAAAGGAAGGGCCGGTATACAACGGCCTTTTTCTTTTGGGAAAATGTACACTGCGGAAAGGAAGCCGGGGGCGGGGGCTTGGCGGTGTAAAGGGGGAAACAATGCAAACCAAGACGTTGTATTTGCGGGAGATCATGCCGTACGAGAACAACCCAAGGAAAAATGATAAGGCAGTGGATGCTGTGGCGGAAAGCATCCGGCAGTGCGGGTATATCGCGCCTGTCATCGTGGATGAAAACAATGTGATTTTAGCGGGGCATACCAGACTCAAGGCGTTGGAAAAGCTGGGCTATGACAAAATCCCTGTGATAGAAGCCAAAGGACTGACAGAGGAACAGAAAAGGAAATACAGGCTTTTGGACAACAAAACAGCAGAGCTGGCAGAATGGGATTTTGCCTTGCTGGCAGAAGAGCTGGATGGTTTGGATTTTGGAGCGCTTGACTTTGACTGGGGGCTGCCGGAAGAAATGGAGGATGACCCCATAGAGGACAGCTATGAGGAGGCCGTGCCGGAGCAGCCCAAAGCAAAGCCGGGGGAAATCTATCTGCTGGGCCGCCACAGGCTGATGTGCGGGGACAGTACCGACAAAGAGGACGTTAAACGCCTGATGAATGGGCAGAAGGCAGATTTATTGCTGACAGATCCACCCTACAATGTGGGGCTGGGGCAAGGGGAATCAAAGCGGACAAAGACGATATGCCGAAAACGGAAAGATGGCAAGACGCTTTTGAACGACAATATGGAGGATGGAGACTTTCGCATTTTCCTTAGCACAGTGTTCAAGCATGCCAAGGAAGAGATGAAGGCAGGGGCTTGTTTCTATATCTGGCATGCGGACGGAGAAGGGTATACCTTCCGGGGCGCTGCGATGGACGCGGGTTTTCAGATCCGGCAGACGCTGATATGGGAAAAGCAAAGCTTTGTGATGGGAAGGCAGGATTATCAATGGATACACGAGCCGTGCCTGTACGGATGGAACGACGGATCGCATGCCTGGTACTCCGACCGAAAACAAAGCACGGTGCTGCACTTTGACAGGCCTGTAAAATCAAAAGAACATCCGACGATGAAGCCGGTGCGTTTGTTCGACTATGTGATGCAAAACAGCACAAAGGCGGGTGACATAGTGCTGGATCTGTTTGCAGGCAGCGGCACGACGGCAATCGCGGCAGAACAAAACGGAAGAAATGCCTATTGCATGGAGCTTGACCCGCGGTATGTAGATGTGATCATAGACAGATGGGAACGATTGACAGGCCAAAAGGCAAAAAAAGAAGCCTGACACGGCTTTGACAGTAGAGTGGCGGCACGGCAGAATTGCGAAGGTTACCGCGCCGCCCGCGCCAGAAATACCCTCTGGCACGGATAGCAATGCTATCCCGTCCATTGTAGGACGAAACAGGGGGAAAATCAATGGGAGAAATTGACAAGACCAGGGAAGCCCTATTGAAACGGGCGTATGGGTATGAATATGAGGAAAAAGAGATCATTGCGAGCAGGGACGGCAAGGAAAAGAAAATCAAGGTGACGAAAAAGCATGTGCCGCCGGACATGAAGGCGCTGGCGCTGGTGCGGTACCTGGAAAGCATAGGGACGCTGTAAAAGAGGGGTGGTGTTGTGGCGCGGCATTTGACGGACAGGGAGAAAAAGAGGATCATTGCGGATTATGCGGAAATGGGGAGCTGCAACGCCGTAGCGAAAAAGCATAAGCGGTCATGGACGACAATCAAGCAGGTGGTGGAAAGCGACCCGGATACCATGAAAAAGTGCGAACAAAAAAAGGAAGAGAACATGCGGGACGTGCTGGCGTGGATGGACGCGCGGAAGAATACGGCGTGCGATGTGCTGGACAAGCTGCTGCGGGCGATGAGCAACGATGAGATCATAGGGAAATCCACCATCAGCCAGATCGCCACTGCGTTTGGGGTGGTGACGGATAAATTCATGACCTTGCGCACACAGCAGGAGGTGCATCCACTACTCAAGGATATAGCCGAGGCTATGAAGGAGAAATGTTGATGTTATCCGACAAACAAGAACAATTCATCTTGCAGCCCTTTCGCCATACGCTGGACGTAGCGGAGGGGACGCCGAGAAGCGGCAAAACAACGGCGTGCATCCTGCGCTTTTTTTGTTTTCTGAACGCGAGCGCCGATACCAATTTTTTGGTGGTAGCTTCTACGCAGCAGCAGGCGTTCCGCCTTGTCATGGACGGCGATGGCAACGGCCTTTTGCATCTGTTCGGAAGCGCAGCGCAGATCAAGCATGACGACCACGGAGACCACCTGGAAGCCGTAACGGCGACAGGAACAAAAAAGATATATTACAAGGGCGGGGCCAAGGCGGACAGCGACAAAGGCATCCGCGGCCTTTCGCTGGGCGGGGTATATTTTTGCGAAATAGACATCTTGCATATCAATATGATTCAGGAATGCTTTCGTCGTACCTATGCCGCCCAAACAAGATGGCATCTGGCGGACTTAAACCCGCCTGCCCCTCATCACCCGGTCATCAAGGATGTGTTTGAGGTGCAGGACACATACTGGACGCATTGGACAGTGGACGATAACCCCATCATCACAGAACAGCGCAAGCGTGAGCTTTATGCAACGCTTTGCAAAAACCCGTACCTATTGAAACGCGACTGGTACGGCGAGCGATGTATGCCGCAGGGCGTGATCTATGCCATGTTCGACCATGACAAGCATATTGTACCGTCGATTCCGGCCAGGGAAAGAAAGCTGGAGATGTTCTTTGCAGGAGACGGCGGATTGACGGACGCCACCAGTATCGGGTGTTATGTGGTGACAAGGGAAGAAAAGCCAAGGCAGGATATGTTCAAGCTGTACCGTGTAGCGGGCTGGTATTATGCGGGGGCGGACACCGGCGCAGTAAAGGCGATGAGCGTACAGGCGCGGGAGATTGCGGGCAGCTTTTTCCCGGATTGCAGGCAGAAAACAGGCATGCAGGAATCCTGCATCAAGATAGACCCGGCCTGCAAAGCGCTGCGCGCAGAGCTGGAGCTTTTGGGATTGTATACCGACAAGGCGGACAACAACGGCAAGGACATAAAGGGAAACCGAAAGGGCATTGAAGTGGGCATAGAATACGCGCAAAGCAGCCTGGCAGACGGGCGCTTTTTTTGCGTGGAGAACAATGGATTTGGACACGAGGACTTTTTGCGGGAAATCGGCATGTATTGCGTGGACGCGCACGGGCACCCGGTGGACATGTATAACCATGCCATGGACGAGTTTCGATACGCGCACAATTATTT
>CAJLPK010000093.1 GCA_905208455.1 uncultured Bacillota bacterium | reverse complement strand
TACCGAAACCGAGCTATGTACGCTGCTTGGCGTCAGCCGGACCTCTGTACGGGAGGCGGTCAAGATCTTGGAGTCCATGACGATCATTCAAGTACGGCGCGGCGACGGCACTTATATTGCCCGCCCTCAGGATATTTCCTTTTACACGCCATGGAAATTCAAAATGCTCCTGGAAGGCACGACCTGGCAGGAGGTTCTGGCCTTTCGAGAACAGATGGAATTTAGCATCCTTCGCTGTGCCTTTTTGCATATAAGCCAGCAAGACCTCTCCGCTCTTTCACAAAATCTCGAAAAAACGCGATGGATCTGTCAATATGAGCCGGGAAATATGGAAGGGCTTGTGCAGCTGGATAATGAATTTCATCGAACCATTGCCCACACAACGCAGAATAAAATGCTGGAGGATATGTATCAGTTTACCTTTGACATTATTTCCCCGCTGATCCTGGAGGATACGCAAAGCGGAAAGGCCATTGAGTCCACGCTGGTCATACACAGATTGCTGCTGGAGGCTTTGGAGCGTAAGGATCTGTTTTTAGCGGCTCACGCGGCCCGCCAAGGCATCGCGTACTGGAAGGATCTGGCACAAAAGCAGCCAAGCGACCGGTTTCTTTTCCACAGATAACGGCAACGCGCTTGCTTTCAGCTGCTGTATCCCTTATACACAGAAAACAGCCGGGACATCACTGCATGAGCCCGGCTGTTCCTTTTTGGGCTGGGAGCCCTTATCCTTCCTTGGTTAGATAGATCTCCACATTCCCCTGGGGCAGCACCAGCTGATCCCCTTGCTTTGTCATTGCTTGCTCTGAAACATCGTCTTTAATGATGACGCCTGTTTCTGTAATCTCGTAAGTTCCGCTATATGACTGCCCCATTACAACCATTTCACAGGTGTTGTCTTGCTTAAATTCCACAGAAAGGTTCATGGAGGGCATCATTTCCTGGATCTCCTCCTGCGTCACCATAACGCCGTTGGCCTTGCCGCCCGTCATATTCCATTTTCCTACATACGCTTGGTTATCTGCGCTGCCGCATCCTGCCAGGCATAGCATCCCCAGCATCAGCACCGCAGCAAGGAAGCTTGTCTTTTTTTTATACATCGTTGTTACCTCCTCTATTTTTGGCATGGTTGGAGTATACTTGCCCTAGCGCTCGGCAGCAACGCTGTTCGGCCTATTTCGCCGCCTTTTATATAGCTTCCCTTTCTTTCTCCCTTTTTCGATGCATCCCATAAAAAAAGGAACGGCTAGGTTCCTTTTTTATGATTCGATCCGGCAGTCGCCGCTGCTGGTCTGAATGGTATAGAGGGGGCTTGTTTGGTCGGTGTTTTGGCCCGCAAAGTCGTTTTTCAGATCTCCGCTGCCTGTATCAAAGGCAAGAACGAACCGACTGTCTTTCGGCAAACGCACCTTTATATCTCCCGATGTCGTTTCCAGGGCCAGCGCTTCCGGCTGCGCTGTGAGGTCCAGTTCTATTTCTCCGCTGGTGCTGTTTGCCTGTATCTGCTCAGAAGCCCCATATAGCTCCATATCCCCTGATGTTGTCTCTAGCTGGGCCTGCTGTACGGCCAACTGCTTTCCTTCAATGTCACCGCTGCTGGTCTTGACTGTCAGCTGACCCACCTCTCCCTGCTGGATCTCTATATCGCCGCTGCTGGTCTGCAGGCTCATCTGCGTTGCTGTGCAGCCGCTTTTCACCTCAATGTCACCGCTCGTGCTTTTAAGCTGAACATTTTGTACTGTGCCGGAAAACTCGATATCTCCCGCGCCGCTGTCGATGGCTAAATGCTCAGCCTTCAGCGACTCTATCCTAATATCGCCGCCTTGTGTATCAACAGAAAGCTGGCCTTGGTAATCCGCGGGGATCTGTATTTCCAGATCCGACAGGTGCGCGTTTCCCAGGAAAAAATCCCACCAGCGAACATTTCTTTCCGTGAAGATCTCCCAGGCATCCCCTACCTCCTGCACAGAAAAATAAATCATGTCTTGATGCTCTTCCGACTTTTGTAAAATATGAAACGCCTGGTCCTGGCTCTGCGTAAAAACAATATCCCCCAAAAGCCAGTCTATCCTAAGCTCTGATACGCTGCCGGCAAGCTCCTGCTGCTTTACAGTGGTAAAGCTTGCTCGATTGCTGATCCCCCAGTGAAGCCTGGGGCCGTAAGTTATCCCCGCCATCAGCGCGCAAAGAGCGAATACCAAAACAATGCTCCAAATCACTACGCGCCTTCTTCCGCTCCGATAGCTCAATTTTCATCCTCCTTCATCTGCATAATGCCTTTGACAATATTCTCCACCGCCGCAGCTGCAATGAATATGATCCAAGAGTAGCCCCATCCGGCACACAAAAAGCTGTATAGGAAATAAACGACAACAACCAGAGACCAATATGCGCTGTGAAAAGCCTGAAACGCCTTTTTCTGGTGGTTGGTTTTTGTGCGCCATTCCTTGAAATCCTCTACAAGGTTTTCCTCCTGTTTTTCATAAGACGGCTTTGTCATATGATTGTAGATCAGCATGCCCGTCGCGCCTGCGATAAAGCCGAAAAACAACACAAGCCCCAAGACCTCCAGCCCTATGCTTTCAAAGAGAATGATCATCACAGGGCTGAAAATATACAGCATAACAGCCAGCGCCGTCAGCAGCGCGCTTTTTCTGCGTTCCTGCTCGCTTTCTCCCTGTACGTCGCGCGGGCGCACACTGTCTACCAGCTCGGAAAGATCGCCCAGCCCTGCAATCACGGCATTGTATGCCTCTTCCTCCGTTTTGCCGTGTAAAAGCTGCTCATTGTATTTTTCAATAAGGTTTGCAATCAATTCCTCTTTCAATTCTATTACCTTTTTGCTTTCCGGCACATCTGCAAATTCATGCTCGATATACGCGCGGATCTTATTTACCATGGCTTTTTCCTCCTTATAAAATCAGCTGCTCTATCAATGCTTTGGTCTCAGTCCACTGCGCCAGGCATCTTTGGTAATACGCCTTCCCTTCTCTTGTGATGGCGTAGTATCTACGTCTGGCGCCTGTTTTTTCATCGCCCCAATAGGAGAGGATATACCCCCCCTGCTCCAGCCGGCGAAAGGCCGTATAAAGGGTAGCCTCCTTTAGCTCATACGCCCCATTGGTCTTTTCCTGTATTGTTTTGTTGATCTCATAGCCATAACTATCCTTCTCCATGAGCCTTCGCAGGATGATGGCCTCCGTATAACCTCGGATCGCATCCGAAGCGATGGACATGCAATCACCTTCTTCCTGTCTATACTATACACCAATATACCTCATCTGTCGAGGTATATCTGAAAAATAAATATTCGCATTATGGCCCTATGTTCATATACGTTGCTTGTAGCAACGGGACATTCCCCCTACAATATTGTCAGAAAAGCAAAAGGAGGCGGCGCTATGCTAAGCGAAAATATAAAAGAAATCAGAAAATCAAAAGGGCTCTCCCAGCAAGAGCTGGCTGTCAAATTGAATGTGGTCCGGCAAACAGTCTCGAAATGGGAAAAAGGGCTGTCCGTTCCTGACTCGGATATGCTCATTGCTATCTCAGAGGCTTTGGAAGCTCCCGTCAGCACGCTGCTTGGAGAAACGACCGTTGAAACAAAGGAAGAGGACATAAAAGCGATTTCACAAAAACTAGAGACAATCCATTTACAGCTCGCGCAAAAATCCAGGGCAAGGCGAAAAATCATCCAGGGCCTGTGCATTGCTTTGTGTGCCATTCTGGCAATCATTTCAGTAGCTCTGGTCCTATGGAACAGCCCTTATATCAACTGGGATTCCCGTGATGCTGAAGCCGCTGTTTTAGGGGTGGGGTTTCATATATTTGAATGGGGATTCGTGAGGGTCGCGCCTATCCTTTTCACTGGAGCCCTGATTGGTTTTTTTCTAATGCGAAAAAAATAATACTGTTTTGCTTTCGAGCATCCTCCCATTTCATAAGGGCCGACGTATTGTATGTATCATTTTTACACAATCTTTAGAGAATTTTCATGAATTACTAACAAAAAAGTACCCAAAACACATAAGGGGTATGGTATAATGATAAAAATTTGAAGAATCCTTTTCCCCGCCGTATCTATGTGATTTTCTGCGGCCTGTTTTGGTTTTTACGCCTTTGGTATCGACCGTAGGATATGAACAGACCATTTTCTTTGTAATTTTTTTGTGGAGGTTTTAATATGGCAAAATACATCATTGCCCATGATTTCGGTACCAGCGCCAACAAAGCGTCGCTGTTTACCACAGAGGGAGCATTCATCAAAACCACAACAGCCGAATACCCCACTTATTATACCAATCAAAGCTGGGTAGAGCAGGATCCGGAGGATTGGTGGGCTGCTTTCTGCCAGACAACAAAAGAATTGATGCAGGGCGTGCCCAAAGAGGATGTGCTGTGTGTCAGCTTTGACGGCACCTATCCCAACTGCCTATGCGTGGATAAGAACGGAAAACCGCTGCACCGCGCTATGATTTGGCAGGATACGCGCGCCTATAAGCAAGCGGAGGAGATCACGAAAAAAATCCCGGCGAAATACACGGCCGACCGCGCCAACCATGTGATGCAGACCGACCGTACCCTGCCAAAGCTGCTCTGGATCAAGGAGAACCAGCCGGAGATCTTCGCTAAGACCGCCATGGTGCTGCCGTGCGTTTCCAACTATATCATTTTTCGGATGACAGGCGTAGCCTGCTGCGATTATTCTGTTGGGAAAGGGACGGCTATGTTAACGATGGACCAGTCCGATTATGCAGATGAAATTTTACAGGCAGCCGGCATCACACGCGATATTTTGCCTGCGCTTTGTGACCGTACCACCATTGCCGGCGAAGTAACAGCCGAGTTTGCCGAGCAATGCGGCCTGGCAGTAGGCACCAAGCTGGTCGTCGGCTCAGATGATTCTGCCTGCACCTCCATCGGCGCCGGGATCTCGCAGCCGGGCGACTGCTATATGAACGGCGGCACCTCTGCGGGCATCGTCTTCAAACGCAGGCCCGGGGATACCAACACAGGCGGCCAGACTGCGTCTTCCGGCTCTTCCTTCCGCTGGCTCCGCAATACCATCTGCCAATATGAGCAGTTTTTGGCAAAAAGCGAAGGGCGAAGCGCCTATGACATCATTGATGAGGAGTTGGCAGAGGCACCCATCGGCTCTCATGGGGTGATGTTCCATCCCTACCTGGCCGGCGAGCGTAAGCCCCGCAACAACCCGCGCGCCAAAGGCTCGTTTGTCGGCATTACGCTGACAACCACCCGCCAGGATATTATGCGCAGCGTCATTGAGGGCATTGGCTTGAATATCAATTTGATTTTGCAGGAAGCGCGGGACAGGGGGTATGTTGTGAACCGTATGCCTATCGTAGGCGGGCTGGGCAAAAGCGAGATTGTAAAGCAGATTTTTGCTGACATCATGAATGTTGAGCTCATCACCTATGAATATATGGACGAAGCGGCCACCGTAGGCGCCGCCGTGCTGGGCGGCATGGCTTTGGGGCTGTATGAGGACGAATCCGCTGTCCGTAAGTTTATGAAGGTAGCCGGCGTCACAAAGCCCATTG
>CAJLPK010000092.1 GCA_905208455.1 uncultured Bacillota bacterium | reverse complement strand
GTGAGCAGCAAGCTGGCCCCCGTGACAGCGGGCATATTGGGCCTGGGCACGGCGGCGCTGAGCACGGTGGACAGCACCGAGGAATTGCGCTCTGATTTATCCAAATTGGACCAAAACGCCAAGGAGCACAAGGTATCCGTGGACACGGCCCGGCAGGCATGGGAGGATTTTGCCATTGCCAGCGACGAGACGGACAGCGCCGTGGAGGCGACCGCCAACCTCCTGCAGGCAGGGTTTACCGAAAGCAACCTGCAAAAAGCCGTGGAAAACCTAACGGGCGCGTATCTCAGGTTCCCGGATACGATGAAAATAGAAAGCCTGGCGGACAGCTTGCAGGAAACGCTGGCCACGGGAGAAGCAACGGGCCAGTTCGGGGAGCTGCTGGACAGGCTGGGCATCGGCGCGGAAAGCTTCTCAAAGGGCCTGTCCGCATGCACAACGGAAGCGGACAAGCAAAACTATGTGCTGGAAACGCTGGCCAAGGCGGGCCTGGCGGATACCTACAACGGCTGGAGGGACACGAACAGCGAGCTGGTGGAGGGCAAAAAGGCCAACCTGGAGCTGCAAAAGTCCATGGCAAAGCTGGCGGACACCGTACAGCCTATCATGACGGATATTGTGGACGCGGTATCGGACATGGTGGACTGGTTCAATGATTTATCGCCGGAGGTAAAGGAAACGACGGTCAAGGTGCTGGCGTTTTCGGCGGCGCTTTCCCCGGTGGCCAAGGTGGCGTCAAGCGTGACAAAGGGGGTCTCCTCCGCAGCAAAGGGCATTTCCAAGATGATAAAGCCGGCTGTGGACGCGGCATCCAACACCGGCTTTTTAAGCAAAGCAATGTCGACGCTGAGTGGAGTTCCTGGCGGGGGGATGATTGGTACTATTGCCGGCATTACTGTGGCGCTAACAGGGCTTGTAGTCGGTCTGTTAAACGCGGAAAAGACAACAAACAAATATGTGCGAGCCGTACAGGAATCAGCGGAGAAGTCTAGAGAGGCGATTGCAGTTGCACAAGAGGATGCAGAAAGCACTATCAACAATGCAAATGCGCAAGCCGTGATCCTGCAAAAGGTATTGGATCTGAACAATGCTGAAGACCTAAATGCAGAGAAAAAAGAAACGCTGGCCGGCTTGGTGGATCAGCTGAATAGCAAGTATCCGGATTTGAACTTAAAAATCGGGGAAAATGGCAGGCTGACAAAGGACAGCGCACAAAGCCTGGAGGACTATATCAAGGAACTAAAGGATATGGCTTTGGCGCAGGCAAGCTATGATTTGCTGACGGCAAAGGCTGAGGCGCTGGTAAAAGCGGAACAGGACTTGAAAAAAGCAAAGGATGACCATGCAGCGGCACAGGCTGAAGAAAACAAAATCCGTGCACGTGCCCTTGAGCTGACAGGGAAAGACGTTGAAGAACTGCAAAAGCTGTATGGGCAGTATGGAAACTTAAACATGCTGTCGCCGGAAGTAAGAGACGAGGCCCTAAAGCTCACGCTGGCATTCGGGACACAGCAGCAGGCGGTCTCCGCAACGGAGGACGCGGTAGAAGAGGCCCAAAAGCAAGTCGATGATTTTGGAGCGGAGTTCAATTCAACAGCGGACAGTATAGGTGTGGATTCTTCAAAAATTTCGGGGGCATCAACAAACGGGTTCGGCGCAGTGGGCACAGCGGCCACAGACGCCACGACAGCCGTAGAAGATGGACAAGAAGATTTTGACAGCGCGTTAAACGGCGAAGAGGACAGCTATAAAAGCTCTCTTACGGAGTTTGAAGAAGATGCAAAGGGAGCGGGGACGGATGCCGGGACAGGCTTTGGAGACAACTTGAAAACAAGCCTGGATCATAAGCGGGGGCCTGTTCAAACGGCGTTGGATAAATTGTTGGGTCCCGTCAATACGACAATGAAAAACCTGGGCCTTCCGGGCATTTCGATCCAAGGCTTTGCAGACGGCGGCACGCTGAGAAACGGGCTTGCCGTGGTAGGCGAGGAGGGGCCGGAATGGCTGAGCGTACAGAGCGGGCGGGCCACCGTCATCCCGATGACGACAAGGCAAAGGCAGGCGGTGCAGGGCAGCGGCGGAAACACGGTCCATGTGGGCATCACCATCAACAACGGGCAGTTCACCGCGGCGGATGCAAAGCGCGTGGCCCGTATGGTAAACAGGGAGCTGGGGATGGTGTACAGATGAGAAAATTCAAGCTGATGAACAGCCGCGGAGAAGCGTTCGACTTAATGCGCCGGGACGCTTTTTTCAGCGTGCCGGACGGCCTGGGCTTTGAGGAAACCATAGAATTTGCCCGGATGGGCGACCAATACGTCGATACGTATCATTATGCAGCACAGATGGTTGTAAGCGGTGAAATGAGGTTTGCCGGGTACCAACAATACAAAGAGTTTATCCGGTTCATAACAGACGACTTAGTTCTGATGTATTCTCCGTTGGAAACATGGTATGAAACGGATTGCATCCTACAGTCAATGACAAAGGGTGAGCTTGAGAATACAAGCGGGCAGCTTGTTTGTACCGTGTCTTTTTATCGAAAGTCTCTTTGGCACAGCGATAGAACATTTATCAAATCCAATCCCAGCGTTGGAGACGGCAAGGTATACCCGTATACATACCCATACACATACGCGGAGGCAACAGCCGGGGATATGTCGATCCAAAACATAGGAACGGTACAGTCAAGCTGTGTCATCCATATTTTCGGGCCGGTATCCAATCCCAGATGGGCGCTGATTCAAAACGGAGAAATTGTAGCGGATGGAGCAGTATCCGTGGACATTCCGGAGGGCAGAAAAATCGTCATAGACAGCGACCCGGCAAGCTTAGAAATAGCAGAGTACACGACAAACAACGTATATGTTAGGGATTTGTATCAATATAGTAATTTCTCCACGGCCAGATTCATCATGATACCGCCCGGGTCTTCGATCCTCAGGGTATTGAACGCCGGGATCTCCGAGGTCAATGCGTTTGTGGAGGTAAGACAAAGTGCAAAAACTGTATAAAGCGGAAATTTTTGATAATCAATTCAACCTGATTGGGCATTCTTCCATAACGCCGCCGGACATTTCCTTTGATTATCTATCGCTAAACAGCTCAACAATCACTTGCTTGCAAAGCATTGGCGGACTAAAGCAGTATCAGCTTGTACACATAACAGACAATGCCGGGAACGTAGCTTTCCAAGGCATATTGTATGGCTTTTTGCAAGAAAAGAACGCTTTATTGCAAATCACCGTAAAGCCCTTATTGTCCTTGATGGACAGAACATTTACAACGCAAGGGTACATAACGGAATATGACACAATAGAGGGGTGGCTGGCATATTTCCTTGCAACTTCATACCAGGGGGACGAAAGCATCCCCCCAAGCTATTCAGGCATAGAGATAAGGACGACCTCAGAAACGCCAATCGGGGAAACAAGAGATCCTGAAATGCCGCAGACAATGGGAATGTATGATTACGCAATATCGGCCATGCAGTCAAACGGAATTGTAGTGTCTTGCGAGTTTGATCCGCAGGCAAAAGCTCTTTCTTTTGTCATTGGAAAAAATAACAAAGAGGGAAAAACAATCGAAGCAGACTTGCCCAATATCATATCCAAGACATTCAACCTTGACGGGGACGGAGAACAATATAACGTTGTCAAGCTGTTTTTTAAGGATGAAAACGAAGAGATTGTGACAAGGTGGTATGCGTTAAATGATGACGGGAGCATTGCAGAAACAACGCCGCCAAACTATAACCTATCACATGTAAAGCCTCCATTGATGATGACTTACAGCGATATTGGCACGGGATACAACACAACAGACAAGTACCCAAGCGATAGCGTATGGATGGAAAAAGCAAAAGAGGTGCTAAAGCCAAATGCTGATAGCCGGGAAATATCCATATCTGTTTCAGATAGCGACAGCTTGGTAAAAATGGGGATCACGGATATTGGAGGATATGCACAAATTTTGCATGAAGGGAAAACATACAAATCGAGGCTTACAAGTGTTTCCATAGTAAACGATGTAAAAACGCTTACATTTGGATATGCAAGAACGGACTTAACGAGCATATTGCAATTTCAGAGAAGAGGGAAAACATGGTAACGCTAAAACAGTACGACAAGAGCGCGGTACAGCCAACGGATGACGCCGTTTTATACAATGCGTTCATGGGCGTATCCGCTGTTATTCAAGGGGCGGAATGTACAATAATCGGGGCAAATCAAATTAGGATAGCGACCGGCAGGATCGTCATTTGCGGAAGAGAGGTTGCGATAGATGACGAAACTGTAACGGCAAATCTTAGCACATCAGGCGACAAACAAGGAAGACTGATCTTAAGGATCGATATGGCAAACACGGAAACGCCGGCATATTTTACGACACAAGTCGGGGATCCATTGCCGGCTCTTGTACAAGAGGATATAAACGAGGATGGCTTGATCTATGAGTTTGCGATGGCAACATATGTGTGTGGGGAGCTCGCAATTTCAGACATTCATCAGGTATCATACAGGATCTCACAAAAAAATGACTATTATAATACGCCGGGAATCATAGAGATCTGGCCCGGAAATACACCGCCGGATGGCTGGCTTTTGTGCAACGGGCAGGCGGTGAGCCGCACTACGTATGCAAACCTGTTTTCTGTGCTGGGCACAACCTACGGGCAGGGGGACGGCAGCACAACGTTCAACGTGCCGGATGTAACGGGCCGCGTGCCGGTAGGAGCCAACGGTACCTATCCGCTGGCAGGCAAGGGCGGCGCAGCAGACGGACAGTTTGCGCTGTCGGAGGAGGCGTACGCCAAAATCGCCATCACAGGCGGCATAGAGCCGGGCATATTCGGCGCTTTTTATGTCAGCAAGCCTGAGCCGGAAACGGAAGCCCGCTTTTTCCACGGCGGAGAACTGGAAAGCCCATCCGGCACGTTCCAATACGGCACGCCGCTGGGCGGGCACACGGACGCAGGCTCGTTGATGCAGCCGTACATAGCCCAGCATTACATCATCAAATATTAGGAGGGGATACAGATGGCGTTAGGAAAACAAATCACGGGAGACAACGGAGCGTATGTAGGACAGTACCACCGCATCCGTACAGTGGTGTACGACTATGACCTGGGGCAATGCCACATCTACATTGCGCATTACGCGGACAAGCAGTACCGGGAACAGGAAAAGGCGGAGACTGCGGCAAACCAGGAAAAAATCGCGCGATACCGGGAACTGTCCGGAAAAGAGAGCCTGACAGAGGAGGAGCGCGCAGAGCTGGCGGGGATGAGCCTGCAGCAACTGGAAGCGTTCGTGCCGGAGCCCAAGAACATAGGGCCTGATACCAAGGTGACGCTGTGGATAGAGGAGGATGTGCGAAAGGGCTTGTATGACAGGCTGGGGGCAGACGTAAGCATATTGGAAGGCGCAGAGGAGCTGTAAGGAGGAAACACAATGCAGCAAATCAAAAGCGGGAGCAGAGGAGAAGCCGTAGAGCTGGTGCAGTTGATGCTGAATGAAAAGGGATATGCCTGCGGCACAGCAGACGGCATCTTCGGGACGAAAACAAAAAATGCCGTGGAAACATACCAAAAGG
>CAJLPK010000091.1 GCA_905208455.1 uncultured Bacillota bacterium | reverse complement strand
TTGTGTTATTCTGTAGGTGTTACCCTTAACATGGTTATATAATACTACGTATTTCACGTAAAATCAATATATATTTACGTGTTTTATTGATTTTTTGGAGTGTATTCTATGGATACCATGAAACTTATTTTTGACCTTCTATCCAAAAAAGGGATTAAACAGGGCGCTTTTTCTGATGCCATTGGGGTGAAGGCACAAGTTGTAAGCGACTGGAAGGCCGGCCGTTCAAAGTCTTATATAAAATATATTGATAGAATTGCAACGTACCTGAATGTACCCGTCGATTACCTCTTAGGCCAAACGGAGGACCCTCGCCCTGCCGGCGACTGTGCAACGCTTTCGGCCGAAAACTGCGTGATCATAAACGGCAAGAAAAAAAAGCTGTCCGCCAAAGAGGCGGAACAGCTTATCAAGCTCATGGAGGCCGTGGGGATCACCGGGCCGAATTTTTTTGATTGACTCTCTCCCTCCAGTCTTTTGGCAGCCGGTTGGAATAGGCAGGGCATCTGGGATCGCATTTTTCAAACCGCAGGTACGGGCAAGCCTTGGAACAATTCCGAAATTGCTTTCCTTTGATGATAAAGGTCTCTAGGCTTTGCATCCACGGGTCTCCTTCAGAAAAGCAGACATAAATAATGACTTTTTTCATTTGAAAGTCTCCTTTTGTTTTGTTTATTCAGGAGTCCGCGGATTCCAAAACTTGCGATAGCACTTTGCCTACAAGCCCTATGGTTTCATTGATGCCGGGAGACGTACCCCTTTTTTAAGGTAGGCGCTTCTCTGATCGTTTGCAAATTTTTCGCTATTATTCCACCAGAATCGTCGTAAAAATACGCAAATATTCTTTCTATTTTGTTATAATTCTGCATTTTCTCCTTCTTGCTAAAATCCCCGGCTTCCCCTTTTTGTCTAATTTTGTCAAATTCGCGCGAATCCTCTCGGGAATAGGCGATTGAAAGCGAAAAAGATGACTTTTATCTTAAATTTGGATTAGATATTTATAGGAGGGAAAAAAAATGATTTGTCAAAATTGCGGAAATGCTGATGCAGACGGGAACTACTGCTATCAATGCGGTGAAAAGCTGGTTACGACATGCTCTCAATGCGGCTATGAACGTGCCTATGGCAAGTATTGTTCTATGTGCGGCGCCCTTTTGCAAAGCGAAGAGGTCGTTCGTCAAAAGCAAGAGATTACTTTACACCAAGCCAAAGAAATGGCGCCTATCGCGCCGGATAAGCCCATGCAGTTCAAAGGCGTAGCCGGGCAAACGATACAGTGGACAAAGGATGGCTTCCTTACGCTTGGATACAGCAATTCAATGGGATCCATGACTGATGCGGAGGGAAAGCCATTAGGGCAGCCTGCTGAAACAGGGCTTTCTTTCGATCTGCGGGAGATTACAAAGATCCTGTATTATCCATCTCCCCAAATCGATAATCCCGGATATTTTGCTATCGCGTCTTATGAAAAACCGGCGGATGAATTTAAGACCGGGCTTCTTTCTCCGCGTAAAAAATATCCAACGACTTGTCATACGCCAACCAATGCTTTGTGTTTGATTGAGTGTTTGAATGTTCCCCAAAATGCGGATTTTATAAGGGCCTTAGACGCTGCCTTGTCGCAGAGCCCTCTCTATGAAGGGCTTTTGACCGCTGCTATGATCGCGCAGATAAACCAAGCTGCCGAGAACAACCTGGGTCCCTCAGAGCCTGTGGTTCGCTGCCCGAAATGCGGGTCCACCCATCTTTCGGCAAATAAAAAAGGATTCAGCGCGGGCAAGGCACTTACTGGTGCTGTCCTTACCGGCGGGATCGGTTTGCTGGCAGGGGGCATTGGTTCTGGGAAAGTAACCATTACCTGTCTAAACTGCGGCCATCAATGGCGTGCCGGGGAAGAATAACAGGCGTTATCATCCTTTAAGAAGCGCTTTTTTATGAGCGCTTCTTTTTTATCCGCCAGTTTCTGTCGTGGTCTTTGCAGATTCTTCGTGGTTTAATGACAGCAAGAGGTGACATGCGATGCTGCGGAAGAATGAGGCAAAATGGATCGAGAGCCGCCGGCGCTGGCAAATCAATGTACAAAAGGAAGGCGTACGGCGCACCTTTACGAGCACCACGGCGGGCGTAAAAGGGAAAATACAGGCGGAGAAAAAGGCAGACGCCTGGCTGGCCGGGCAGGCCCTGGACAGCAGCGTGCGTTTTGACAAGCTCTACCGCCGCTACTTAGAACAGATCGAACTGCTGAGCAGCCACAGCAATTATGTGCAAAAAGAGCAGATCGGGCGCATCTGGCTGCTTCCCTGCCTTGGGCGCAAAAAGATCGGGCGCATCACGGGCCAAAACTGGCAGGACTGCATCAACGCCGCTTACAAGGCGGGCCGCAGCAAAAAGACGCTTTCCAACATCCGCGGCGCCATGACGGATTTTGCCCGCTTTGTGCGCCGCCAGGGCATTGCGCTCTGCCCGCCGGATGAACTCATCATCCCCAAAAACGCAGCCGTGGGGGAGCGGCATATTTTACAGCCGGACAATATCAGGACGCTGTTTACGCAGGCGGATACATTGTACCGGCGCTGCCGCCAGCCGGATTTCTATATCTATGCGTATCGCTTCCTGGTGTTAACAGGGCTTCGGCGCGGAGAACTGTGCGGGCTCAAGGCTGCGGATATTCAAGAGCCGATGATCTCTATCCGCCGCGCAGTCAACCGCTTTGGCGAGCTGACAGAAGGCAAGACCAAAAACGCCCGCCGCCAATTCGTGCTGAGCCAGGCTGCCGTCACGGTATGGCATGCGCAGCAAGCGCACCTTCGCGCGCATGGCATTGTAAGCCCCTGGGCCTTCCCCGATCCGGACGGGGACAGGCTGAATCCCAACGCGCTGTATAACCGATGGGATGATTACAGGACGCTGCACGGCCTTTCCTGCAGCCTGCATGAGCTTAGGCACACCTTCATCTCGCTGGCCCAGGCCGACGCACCCGAGACGCTGCTAAAGCGCGCCGTGGGGCACAGCGGCAGCATGGACACCTTCAGCGTATACGGGCACACGGTGGACGGCGAGATGCAGCGCCTGGCCAGCATCCTGGACCATACCTTTGCCCAGATCCTCTAATGCCCCTGCCATCCGCCCTTCGGGCGGCTTTTTTCATATTTCCCCTTGCAAAATTCGTACTTTTTGCTATAGTAAAAATTGGAAAATATTTCCAATACTTTTTTTGTTCCATCGCAGAATGTGTACCTTGGTGTGTACCGCTGGTCACGGCAAAAGAAAAAAGCCCGAGAAACCGGGCTTTTCATTGGAGCTGATGACGAGACTCGAACTCGTGACCTCATCCTTACCAAGGATGTGCGCTACCACCTGTGCCACATCAGCAAGAGACGGTTAGTATTATAGCAAAGGCAGCCTGAAAATGCAAGCTGCTTTTCTTTTTTTCCGGCCTTTTGGGCATAAAAAAGGGGCGTTAGCGATTCGCACGCCCCTTTGCCGGCGCTATTCTCAGCCGCCGCAGCCCGCACAGCCGCTGCAGCCGCCGCCGCAACTGCCGCCGCAGCCGCCGGGGAACTGCACTTCCTCCGCCTTGACCGTCATCGTCACATGCGGGATGTTTCCTTCCTGGTATGGTTCGCCAATTTTAGCAAATCCATACTTTTCGTACATGCTGCAGAGCGACTCCTGGGCCGAGATATACAGCGCCGGCGCGCCGACCTCCAGGCCGCGGTCCATCAAAAGGCGCATCAGCGCGTCGCCGATGCCCATATTGCGGTATTCCGGCAGCACGCACAAGCGGCCGATGGTAAATTTTCCCTCATCGATATACAGCCGGCCGGTGCCGATGGGCGTTTCATCCTCCATGGCAACGACATGCCAAGCGCCATTGTCAAACGTATCGAACTCCTCTTCCGGCGCAAAGCCCTGCTCGCTGACGAACACCTGCTCACGCACCGCCTTGGCCGGAGAAATGTCGTCCGAGCCATGGATCCATTTTGCATATAGCATAAAATTCCCCTCCAGAAATCAAGATTCTTTGAAAAACACAAGGCCCACTACATTTAGGGGTTTTCTGCGTTCCGTATTCTATGATACACTACCCGTGAGGTGGAATCAATGACAGAAATCGAAATTGCCCGAATCAATGAGCTGGCGCGGCTGAAAAAGCAACGTCCCTTGACAGCAGAGGAAGCCGCCGAACAGCAGAAGCTGCGCAGAAAATACATCGATGCTATGAAAAAAAGCCTGGCAGAGAACCTGGAGCAAATACTCGTACAGGATGAAACAGGCGCTTATGTGCCTTTGCGCAAAAAGCCCAAAGCGCCGCTGTCCTAAACGCCTGCCCGAACGGAGCGCATACAAAAAGCCCGGCATAGCCGGGCTTTTCTTTGGGCGGAACTTCCGCTTATTCCTCCTCGCCTTCCAGCTCATCCTCAAAGATGCGCTCTACGACGTCGATAAGCTCTTCCATCATATCCTCATCCACGGCTACGAACTCCTCCTCGTCGCCGTTTTTCACGATGCGCAGGATGTACAGATCCGGCGCGTCGTCCTCCGTCATGGCTTCCATTTCGGATACTTCCGTCAAAACCGCGTATTCCTCGCCCTTATGTTCAAAGGAAAACTGGATTTCAAATTCGATCTCGTTTCCGTTTTCATCTTCAAACACGACAATATCCATCAGTTCTTCTTCCACAGGCACAACACCTACTTTCTGTATGGCCCTTCGGCCCATTCAAGATGCCTAGATTGTATCCTATTTGGCAAAGAAATGCAATTCTACATTTCCTCCCGGTCCGACGGGCTGGAAAATTTGGTGTATTCCCCGTTCCAATACAGCAGCACATTTTCGCCGGCCGGGCCGTTCCTGTTTTTCGCAAGGATGACATACACCCCGTTTTGCGCCTGGGCGCTCTGGGCTTCCTCCTCGTCGTAATCGTATTCGTCGCCTGCGCCGTCCACATCCTGCTGGCTGGCCAAAAACAGGATGATGTCCGCATCCTGCTCGATGGAGCCGGATTCGCGCAGGTCCGCCATCATAGGGGTTTTGTTTTGGCGGCGCTCGATGTCGCGGTTGAGCTGGCTTAACAGCAAAATGGGGGCCTTTAGGTCGCGGGCCAGCAGCTTTAGCTGGCGCGTCAGCTCTGAGATTTCCTGGGTACGGCTGCCCGCCCGGGACTGCTGGGTCGCGCTCATGAGCTGCAGGTAGTCGATGATGACCAGGCCCAGGTTTTTCTTTTCCTTGCCGGAAAAGCGCATGCACCGCGCCCGGATCTCCGGCACGGTGGCGCTGCCGCTGTCGTCGATGTAGATGGGCACGTCGTTAAATTCCGTGGACGCCCGCACAAACTGGCCGAACTCCTCATCATCCAGCGTGCCGGCCCTGGCCTTGCCCAGGCTGACCCTGGCCTCGGCGCAAATCATCCTGAGCGCCAGATCGCTCTGCGGCATTTCCAGGCTGAAAATCGCCACCGGCAGGCGGTTTTTCACGCCGGCGTTGTGCGCCAGGTTGAGCGCAAAGCTGGTTTTGCCCATGCCGGGGCGCGCCGCCAGAATGACGAGCTGCCCGGCCTCGAACCCGGCGGTGAGGCGGTCCAGGTCGGCAAAGCCGCTGGGCGTGCCCACGATGCCGCCGCCGCGCTGCGCAGCCTCGGCCACGCGGACCAGCGCCTCCGCCACCCCCTCCTTTAAGGGCTTCAGCGAATCGGTGCGGTTGCGCATGGCAAGCGCATACACGGCGTCGTGCGCGTCCGCCACCACGTCGTCCGCGCTTTTTTCCGCCTCGTAGCCGCTGGCCACCATACGGCTGCCCGCGTCGA
>CAJLPK010000090.1 GCA_905208455.1 uncultured Bacillota bacterium | reverse complement strand
CCCCCTGCGCCCCTCGTCCCCCAGTGCGCGCCGCTTACGCATACGCCGCCACTTCCAGCACCACCAGCTCGCCGGGGCGCACGACCTTGGTGCCGTAGGTGTTCAGCCCCTTGACCGCATCTGCAAACAGGTCCTCCGGCGAATAGGCCTTTACCTCGTTGATCTGGCTGGCATGCGCCACCGCGCGCCGCGTCATCACATAGATATGCTCTTTTTCGCTCTCGGTGTGGATGTTGTTGGAAAGATACAGCGAAATGCCGCTGGTCTTGCCGACAAAGCCGTTGGTCGCGGTCTTGGTGTTGTCCGTCTCCAGGTTTTCCACCTCGATCTCCACGCGCTCCAAAAAGTCCGGGCTTACCACCGCCACGATCTCGCTGTTTTTCTTCACGCCGTTTTTATACAGCATGGTCTTGGCCTTTTGCAGATAGCGGCGGGCGCTGGTATCGCCGGTGGCCGTCACGCTGGCGGCCGCGATTTTGTTTTCGCTCTTTACGCCCGCGGAAATGCAGGCCGCAATGTCGCTGTCCTCCTGCACGGCCAGCGCCTCGCTGGCTTCCTGCAAAATATACTCCATGATGTCGCCCGCGGCCTGGCGGCGGTCCACATCGTCCACCAGCACGTTGAAGTATTTCGCCTTGTCGATGACCAGCGGGATGGAGGTATCCTTCAGCGTTTCCGGCGCCTCGATGGAGGTGCCGTCATAATCCCCGATGGTGGGGGCGCCGATGCCCAGGATGTGCACCGTGTCCCCCTTTTTCTTCAGTTCGCCCTCCCATTGGCGGTTGCAAAGCTTGGCCAGCACCAGCATCTTTTCGTTTTCGCGCTGGATCTTCTCCGCCCAGAGCTCCGGGATAAAATTGGTATATGCCATGGTTGTCTCTCTCCTTTTTGCTTGCGCCGCGCGCTATCTCCAAAAGCGGCGGCTCTTTTCAATCTCGTCGTAGTGTTTTTTGACTTGCTTTCTCGTCATGTGCCGTACCTGGTCTTGGCTAAAGTACGGCGCACCTGCCGGCCCCTGGCCCTGCACCGAGCCGGTGGAGGCCGGCTTTGCCTTCTGCCCTCGGGTGCGGGCGTATTGCTCGTATACCTTCAGCAGCGGCACATCGCTGCGCATCATCTCCGCAAAGGCGATAAAGTCCTTGTCTTTGACAATGCGTTCCCCGTCCACGCCGCGCTTTGTCAGCTCCTCCGTACAGGCCTTGAGCGATGCGTGGTTAAACAGCCAAAACAGCGTCTCGTCCTCCCGGGGCGTTAAGGGCCCTTGCTTTAGCAAAAGCTGTTCTATGCCCCTTTGCACCGCCTCATCGCCCTCCAAAATGGCCTTGTCCGCCATGGCGTGCCCCAGCATGCGCTGCTGCTCGGCGTCCAAACGGTCGGCCGGGTCATCCTGTGCGCCGCCCCCGCTGTCCGGGCCGCCTATCTCCGTGCCATCAAGCTGTGGGCTGCCAAGCCGGGCGTCCCCGCTGTCCTGCCGCGCCTGGCCCTCTTGGGAAAGCGCCTCTGCCGCACCCTCTGCTTCGCCTTGTGCGTGTACAGCGGCCTGCTGTTCTTTGAGCGCCTGCCGCCGTCCGCGCTCGCGTTCCTTTTTCGCTACGCGGTCCAGCTCTCTTTGCAGCTCCTCTTGGCTGTACCGTCCCGTGGACGGTTCCATGCCCGGCCCTGCGTTCTGCGCTCGGCCGTTCTCCCTGCCCTGGGGATGGGCCGCTGCGTTTTGCCCGGCCCTCCCATGTCCAGCGAACGTTCTCCCGCCTGCCCCTGCATTTTGTGCTCGGCCAGTGTTCCGTTGTGGGGAGGCTCCCCCTTGCCGCGCGGGTTCTCCGCCGCGCTCCGCAGGCGCTGCCTGTCCTTCTCCGTTGTTCCATACGGTTTGTTCCTGCATCATGATGCTCCTCCTTACCCTGTCGGGCCCGTTTTACCCCCGTCGGGGGCGCCTAGTAGGCGCTTCCTTGTCCGGCCCTTCGTTTCGTGTCCAGCCATTCTCCCTACCCCGGGAAAGGGCCACAGGCAACAGCACCCCTTGGTTTTGGGCTGTGCCCGCTTCCCTGTCCGGCCAATCCTTCCATGCCCAGCCATTCTCTCTGCCCCGGGGATAGGCTGCTGTACCCTGCCATCCTTCTCCTGCCTGGTAGCCGCTTCCCTGTTCCGTCGTTTTTCTGCCCCGGGCTCTCTGCTCTGCCATTTTCCCGCACGCAGTGCACGCCGCTTCATCCGTTTCTTCCATCCGCGCCTGGCCATTCCCTCTGCCCCGGCACGTCCAGGCCGCGCGCTTTCATCCTATCTGGCCGTTGTTTCTGCCAACTCTTCCATCCGCGCCTTGCCGTTTCCTCTGCCCCGGAGCAAGCCGGTTCTCCTTTTCCCCGCAGCAGGGCCGCGCTGTTCGGCGCTTTCCCCAGGGAGCTGCCCTTTCTTCCGCCCCCGAACAAAGCCTTTCCTTCCTCCTATTTGGCCCGTCATGTCTCAGCGCCCCGCGCATACTTTGCCCCGTCATCCTTCTGCGCCGTACCAGGGGCCTGCCCGGCGCGCGCCTGCAGCCTTTGCGGATAGGTCATCCTCTGCACTGCGCCGCATTTGGGGCATTGGTATACATCCACCTCGCCCTCGCGCCGTGTCCTCGCCATTTCTACCAGCTGGCAATGCCTACATTTCATAGCCCATGCCCTCCCCGCCTGTCAGGGCCGGCTGCTGTGCCATCCTTCGCTTTTGCAAAATTTCCGCCAGCTTGCCCTTGGGGGCCGCGCTGTCCGCCGGCAATGCCTCCACGTATTCTTCAAATGTGATAAAGCCGTTGGCCAGGCAGTTTTCCAGGCTCTGTTCCACGGCGTATTTGCTGTACGCATCGCTGGGCGAAACGTCGACGTTCACATGCACCTTCAGCCGTTGCATCGCCTCATACGGGATGATTTCCACCGCCTGTATCTCGTGTCCCCACTCGTCCCTTGTCGTCACCAGTACCGCCTTGCCCTCCGGGCTGTAGGCCGCCCACATATCAAACCAAACGCGCCCGATGTCCTCTACAAACTGCCGGTACGCCGCGACCTGCCGGCTCAGCGGGGCCGCCGCCGCGTCACGCACCGCCAAAATGGCCTTGCCGCTGGCGTTTTCCGGGTCAATGTCGCCCAACGCCGCCTCGCTGGCGCCCGCCAGGTTGCGCGTCACCTCCCGCAGCTCTTGGGTCAGCGTGTGCGCGTCCGGCGATGTGCTGGCCGGGCTCAAATACCGCACATAGTTCTGCACGTCCTGGGCGTTCATGTCGTTCACCCCGATGGACGCGCCCGTCTTATACAGCGCCTCCGGGTCGCCGATGGCGTCGGTGCGGTAAATCATCTTGGGGTATGCGCTCTGCATCACCGCCACCGCGCGCCTGGCCAGGTTTTTGTTCTCCTCGATCTGGTTGTCGATCAAAAAGCGTACCTCGCCGTATCCGCGGCAGCATCCCTTGATGGGCTCCCATGCCATATGCGCCATCGGGTACATCGCATGCCCCTGGTCGCGTTCAGGCTGGATTTCCACATACCGCGTGCTCTTGCGCGAAACCACACAGCTGCGCCCGTCCTTATGCGTTTTTCTGGAAAGTTCCAGCACCACCATGCACTTGCCGCCGTCCTCGTCGGTCTCCACCTCTGTCTTGGCGCCGTCGCCCGCCTGGGTCGTGGTATCGCTGTCCGGGGTAATCTGGCGCAATAGATCCTCGGGCACGCCGTTTTGCTTGGCCTCGCGCCGCACCTGCTCTACCGTCTGGCGGAATGCGATCAAGATATACGGCTGCTTTTGCAGGTCGCGCTCGTTCTCGTTGCCGAAGTACACGTTGGTGGTGTCCACCTGCTCACACACCACCTCGCCGTCCTCTTCGTAAAAGTATAAAAAGGCGTCGCCGGCAATCGCGGCCTCCAGCACACAGTCCCACAGCGCCGTGTCCATCTTGTTTTTTTCCCACATGCGGGAGGCGTGTCCGTTCAGCTTCTGGCAGATCTTCTCTGCCGCCTGCAAAAATAGCCGGGCCGCCGGCCCGTTTTCCTGCCCTGCCAGCATGGAAAACGCGTTGGGCTCGTAGTGCAGGCTCATCGTGTTCTGCGCCACGGTGGATACCTTGTACAGCACCGTCGGCTTGATAAAGTTGAACCGCACCGGCGAAATGCTGCCCAAATACGCGCCGCGCCATTGGTCGCCTGCAAAATACCGGTGGTTTTTGTCGGTCTGCGCATATAGGTTGCTGCGCTCATGATAGGCTACGCCGCGTTCGTACCGCCGCCATGTCTCTGTGGTTGCGTCGCCCGTGGCACGCTGGTTTGTCCCGTTTCCTGTAAACATCTCTCTTCCCTTCCCGCCCAGTGGGCGCTTCCTCTGCCGGCCCTAGTTCCTGCCAGGCCATGCTTTGTGCCCCGGGGATTGTCCGCTGTCCTCGGCCATCTCTCCCTTGGCCCAGTGGGCGCTTCCTCTGCCGGCCCTACGTTCCTGCCAGGCCATGCTTTGTGCCCCGGGGATTGTCTGCTGTCCTCGGCCATCTCTCCCTTGGCCCAGTGGGCGCTTCCTTGCCCGGCCCTAGTTCCCGCCAGGCAATGCTTTGTGCCCCGGGGATACGCCTTTTCGCCGCAGCCCCTCTCAGTTCCCGCCCAGTGGGCGCTTCCTTGCCCGGCCCTAGTTCCCGCCAGGCCAAGCCTCCTGCCCCGGGGATATGCCTTTTCGCCGCAGGCTCTGCCCCTCCTTCTCTCCAAGGGGGCCTTTATGCCTGCCTTCTCCCTGTTCCGCGGGCCGCCTTCTCCTGCCGGCCAAGGTCATCCTTCCCAGGCTTCGTGCCTGTCCTCTACCTCTGTCTGCTGCTGTCCCGTCCCATAGGCCGCCAAATTGTCCAGCGCTGCAGCCAGCGGCTTTGCCTGCGGGCTCCCGGCCTGTTCCTGTGTGTCTCTTTTCCGCCCGGCCTTCCCTTCTCGGGAAGGGCGGCTCGGTTTTTCGGCTGTGCCCGCCGCGCCGCCATTTCGTTTCAGCCCCTGGGCCAGCCCTGCCGCCCAGGCCGAAGCGTACAGCGACAGCATCACCGCAAACAACAGCAGCGTCTCGGTTCCGTCCATGCCCTTGTCCCCTCCTTGTCCGCTTGTTCTCCTGTATTCTATGGGTAGGCCCCGTATCATGGGGTATCCATTTTCCAGCCCCCGCAAAGCCCGTTTCTTCCGGCTTTGCGCAGGGGTTTTCCTTGTGGTGTGCCTCCAAAAATGGTACAATGCAGAAAAATCCCCTTTTGAATTGGAGGCATTTCCCATGGCAACTTATTCCGTTTCCTGCGTCGGCGCCACGCTCACGCTGGATACCGACCAGCAAACCGTCACCATCCAACGCGACCCCAACGTCCTCATGGCGCTGCCGGCTGAAACCGTTTTGCCCGTATCCACCCTGGAAAAAGCCGAGCATAAGTTTCAGGATTTCGGCTATGGCCATGGCACCGGCATGATCAAGTTTCTCTATCCGGGGTGCCCGGCGGGCGGTGATATCCTGCTGGGGCATACCACGAATGAAAACATCGTGCAATACAAAGGCCGCGCCGCAAAAGACGCCAAAGCGTTTTTGGATGCGCTCAACGCCCTGCTTGCCTAGCAGGCGCCCCCATCCGGCCCTTCCCTTGCGCCAGGCTTGCCCTGCGCCCCAGGGCAGGGCCTTTGTTTTGTCATTCTCCCTGCTTTCCCCCCGGCAGGCACTCCCTTGCCCACCTCGGCTTTTGCTGTCGGCCCGTCGTCTGCCTCAGGGATGCCCGCCCTTCCCATGCGGCCTTTCCCCCCGCCTAGCAGGCGGCACCCTCCGGCCCTTCCCTTGCGCCAGGCTTGCCCTGTGCCCCAAGGCAGGGTCTTTGTTTTTCCCCTCTCTTTCCTTCCACCTAGCAGTCAGCCCCTGCTCAGCCCCGGCTTTTGCTGTCGGCCCGTCGTCTGCCTCAGGGATGCCCGCCCTTCCCATGCG
>CAJLPK010000089.1 GCA_905208455.1 uncultured Bacillota bacterium | reverse complement strand
GCACGAGGTCCACGCCGGTGGTCTGCTCGGTCACGGTATGCTCTACCTGGATGCGCGGGTTCATTTCAATGAAGAAATGCTCGCCGTGCTTATCCACCAAAAACTCGATGGTGCCGGCATTGACATAGCCAACCTCGCGGGCGATTTTCAGCGCGTCCTCATACAAACGGCTGCGCGTTTCCTGCGGCACGGTAAAGGCAGGCGCGTATTCTACGACCTTTTGGTAGCGACGCTGTACGGAGCAGTCGCGTTCATACAGATGCACGATGTTTCCATGCGTATCGCCCAAAACCTGCACTTCGATGTGCTTGGGCTCTTCGATGTATTTTTCTAGGAAAATATCGCCGTTGCCAAAGGCCTTGAGCGCTTCGCTCTGCACCAGCGGGAAATTATCGCGCAGCTCCTGCTCGTTTTGGATTTTGCGCATGCCGCGCCCGCCGCCGCCTGCCGCCGCCTTTAGGATGACGGGATAGCCAAATTCCGCCGCGGTCCTTGCCGCCTGATCCAAATCGGAAATGGGGTCGGGCGTGCCGGGAATGGTGCGCACGCCGGCACGCGCAGCAATGCGCTTGGCGGCCAGCTTATCGCCCATCTGGGCCAGAATATGGCTCGGCGGGCCGATGAAGGCAATGCCGTTTTCCTCGCAGGCGCGGGCCAGGTCGGCGTTTTCGCTTAAAAACCCGTAGCCGGGATGAATGGCGTCCACGTCGTGATCCAATGCAATTTGGATGATTCGGTCAATATCCAAATACCCGGCCAGCGGCGATTTCCGCATGCCTACCATATAGGCCTCATCCGCGCGGGTACGATGCAAACTGTTGATATCTTCTTTGGAATAAATCGCAACGGTTTTCAGGCCCAGGTCATAACAGGCCCGAAACACGCGGATCGCGATCTCTCCCCGGTTCGCAACTAAAATCTTCTCAAATCTCTTTTTCAATCCACATACCTCCTCGGGAAGGTTACACAATAACATATTATATCTTAGCCGATTTCTCGGTTTTGTGCAAGAATCGGCAGGGAATACAGCGCCTGCTTGACGGGAGGATGGGATGGGATTACTATGAAATAAAGAAGGAGCGAGGGAGCATGAAACAACCGACATCCATAGAATGTATCGGCCATACGCCGCTGATTGCCATCCCCCATTTGTGTGAAGAGGAAGGCGCGCGGGCCAGTGTGCTGGTGAAGCTGGAAAAGAACAATCCGTTTGGCAGCGTAAAGGACCGCGCGGCGCTGTATATCATCCGTGAGCTGGAGCAGGCAGGGCGTTTGGCGCCCGGAGGGTGTATCGTGGAGCCCACCAGCGGCAACACCGGCGTGGGCCTGGCCGCCATCGGGGCGTGCCGCGGCTACCGCGTGGTGCTTACCATGCCGGCCTCGATGAGCCAAGAGCGGCGCATGCTGCTGGCTGCGCTGGGCGCAGAGCTGGTGCTGACGCCGGCCGAAGCGGGCATGCAGGGCGCCATCGACAAGGCGGATGCGCTGGTAAAAGCCATCCCGGGCGCTGTGCTGGCCGGGCAGTTTGTAAACCCTGCCAATGTAAAAGCGCATTATGAGACGACAGGCCCGGAGCTGTGGCAGCAGACCGGCGGGCACATCGACTGCTTTGCAGCGGGCGTGGGCACGGGCGGCACCATCACGGGCACAGGCCGCTATCTGAAAGAGCAGAACCGGCGTGCACACATTTTAGCGGTGGAGCCGGCGGATGCGCCGGTATTGAGCGGCGGGCAGGCAGGGCCGCATCCGCTGCAGGGCATTGGCGCGGGGTTTGTGCCGGAGATCTTGGATGTTTCCCTGCTCGATGAGATCGCCCAGGTCACGGGAGAGCAGGCCAAGCAGACGGCGCGCGCCCTGGCCAAAACCGAGGGCATCCTGGCGGGCATTTCCGGCGGCGCGGCGCTGTACGTGGGGCTGCAGTGGGCCAAGCGGGCGGAGAACCAGGGCAAGATTTGTGTGGTGCTGCTGCCGGATGGCGGGGAAAAATACTTTTCCACCGATTTGTTTGCGCAGTAAAGCGGGAGACCGGGGCAAAAAAGAGGCAAACGCCTCTTTTTTTGTTTTTTCTGCGGGCAGGGGTTGACATTCGGCGGGGGGTTTTTATAATGGAAATGACTTGAAAAGTGTATCAAATGAAACACTTTTGAGGGGAGAGAATGCAACTGATCCATCCTTTGCTGCAAAAATCCTTTTTGGGGCAGGGCGTAGAAGCAAAGGCGCTGGAGGCCTTGCTCAAAGCGCCGGGCGTAGAGACGGTGCGCTATGAAAAGGGCGAGGCAATCTACGACCGCACGCATACCAAACGCAGCCTGGGGCTGGTGCTCTCCGGGGAGGTGGAGGTGACCAAGCCGCAGGGCCGGGCGGGCACGGTGCTGATGAATGTGCTGGGGCCGGGCCAGTGCTTTGGGGCGGCCTCCATGTTTCAAGAGTACGATTTTTATGTAACGGATATCCGCGCCGGAAAGCGCAGCAGCGTGCTGTTTTTGCCGCAGGACGCGCTGATGCAGCTGTTTGGGCAGAGCCAGCGTGCCCTGGCCAACTACCTGTCGTTTTTGACGGGGCGGATCTTTTATCTCAACCGCAGGATCGACGCCTATACCGGCGGCAGCGCCGAGTGCAGGCTGGCGATGTACCTGCTGGATAACCAGCAGGACGGTGCGCCGCCCACGGTAACGCTGCCCTTTGGCATGAACAAGCTGGCGGAGCTTTTGGGCATCGGGCGCGCCTCGCTGTACCGGGCGATGGAAACGCTGGAAAAAAAGGGGCTTATAGCGCGGGAAGGAAAATGCATTGCGATTCTCAAACCAAACGGCCTGCTGCACGAGAACGGCATGCAGGGGATAAGGGAGGACGAAACGACATGAAACGGACAAAATGGCTGGCGGCGCTGATGGCAGTGGTATTGAGCGCGTCGCTTTTGACGGGCTGCGGGGCCAAGGAAAAGACCAAGGTGAACGTGGCGGCGCTCAACGGCCCGACGGGGATCGGGATGGTACAGCTGATGGACGATATGGACCAGGGCAAGGCGGATGAGGACTATACCTTCACGCTGGCCGGGGCGCCGGATGAATTGACGGGCAAAATTACCAGCGGAGAGGTGGACATTGCAGCGCTGCCTACCAATTTGGCGGCGACGCTGTACCAAAAAACGCAGGGCCAGGTAACGCTGATCGCGCTGAATACCCTGGGTACGATGTATGTGGTGGAAAAGGGGGATACGGTGAACGGCATCCAGGACCTGAACGGGAAGACCGTGGTAAGCGCCGGGCAGGGCAGCACGCCGCAGTATACGCTGGATTATCTGTTTAAGCAGAACAATGTGCAGGCAACAGTGGAATACAAGTCCGAGCATGCAGAGGTGGCCTCTGCGCTTTTGAGCGGGCAGAATACGCTGGCTGTGCTGCCGGAGCCGTACGTGACCAATGTCATGGCCAAGGACCCCGAGGTGCGCGTGGCTGTGGATCTGAACGAGGCGTGGAAGCAGTCTGCCGGCGGCAGCGAGCTGGTGATGGGCTGCCTGGTGGTACGCACGGAGTTTTTGGAGCAGAACAAGGACGCCGTGGATACCTTCTTGAAGGAATATAAGGAATCGGTGGATTATGTAAACGCCAACGTAGACCAAGCGGCGGAGCTGGTGGCCAAATACGAGATCCTGCCGAGTGCGGAGGTAGCGAAATCCGCCATTCCGAAATGCAACATCGTGTGCATCACGGGCGCGGAGATGAAGCCGGCCATCGAGGGCTATTTCCAGGTGCTGTATGAGGCAAACGCAAAGAGCGTAGGCGGCAATCTGCCGGACGACGCATTCTACTATGAAAAATAAACGCGCTGTACAAACCCTGCTGGCCGTATGCTTTTGGCTGGCGGTATGGCAGATCGCGGCGATGGCGATGCAGCAGGAGTTTCTGCTGGCATCGCCTTTGCGCGTTTTGCAGCGTTTGGCGGCGCTTGGCGGTACGGCGGAGTTTTGGCTGGCGGTGGCGGTTTCCATCGGGCGTATCGTGCTGGGGTTCCTGCTGGCGGTGGCGGCAGGCATTCTCCTTGCAGCGGCCACGGTGCGCTGGCGTTTGGCAGCCATACTGTGCCAACCGCTGCTCAGCACGGTCAAGGCCGTACCGGTGGCCAGCTTTATCCTGCTGGCTCTGCTGTGGATGAATACCGGCGCTGTGCCGGTGTTCTGCTCCTTTGTGATGGTGCTGCCGATGGTGTGGAGCAATGTAGAGCAGGGCATCCGCCAGACGGACCGCGCGCTTTTGGAGATGGCACGCTGCTACGGCTTTTCCAGATGGAAGCGGATCAAGCTGGTATATATGCCCTCCGTGCTGCCGTATTTCCAGGCGGCGCTTTCTTCCGGCATTGGCATGGCATGGAAAAGCGGCGTGGCGGCGGAGGTGCTGTGTGTGCCGGCAGCCGGCCTGGGCCGCGACCTGTATTATGCGAAAATATATTTTGAAACGCCGGACCTGTTTGCCGTTACGGTAACGGTGGTGGTGCTGAGCCTATGCATGGAACGGCTGATGGTATGGTGTACGCGCCGGTGGGCGGCGGAAGGGGAGCAAGCGCATGAAGGTCAATGACGTTACGGTATGCTTTGGCACGCAGACGGTGCTGTCGCATTTTTCGCTGTGCCTGCCGCAAAGCGGGGTTGTGGCGCTGATGGGCCCGTCCGGCGTGGGCAAGACGACGCTGCTGCGCGTGATGATGGGGCTGGAAACCCCGCAGAGCGGCACGGTGGAGCGGCCGGAAAGGCTTGCGTATCTGTTTCAGGAGGACCGCCTGCTGCCTTGGCTGACGGCCTTGGGCAATGTGGAGGCAGTGCTGCCAAAAGGGGAAAAGGCACAGGCGGCGGAAGCACTGCGGGCCATGGGGCTGCCAAAACAAGCGTTTGGAAAGCGCCCGAGCGCGTTGTCCGGCGGCATGCGAAGGCGGGTGGCCCTGGCAAGGATGGTATGCTTTGGCGGGGATGCTTGGCTGATGGACGAAGCCTTCAAGGGCCTGGATACGGACAGCAAGCACCAGGCAATGGACGCGCTGCGCGGGTATGCCGAGGGGCGGCTGATCGTGATGGTGACGCATGACGAGCAAGACGCACGGTATATGGGCGCGCATATCCTGCATCTGGCCGGGCCGCCGCTGAAAGTGCAGGCATAAAAAAAGACAGCGCTTGGCTGTCTTTTTTGCTTTCTGCGGCCCGGTTTGGCAGGAAGGTCAATCCTCGGCCCAGCTGCGCGCACGGTCCACGGCGCGGCGCCAAAGATGGATCTGGCGGGCGCGTGCCTGTTCGGAAATCTGCGGCACAAAGGTATCGTCCAGCTCCCAGAACTCGCGCAGCTCGTCGGTGCTTTTCCAAATGCCGGCGGCCAGGCCGGCCAGGTAGGCGGCGCCCAGCGCAGTGGTTTCCAGCACCTTGGGGCGGATGACGCTCTTATCGAGCAGGTCGGCCTGTGTTTGCATCAAAAAGCCGTTGGCAGAGGCGCCGCCGTCCACCCGCAGGGAGGACAGCTCGATGCCCGTTTCCTTTTGCATCACGTCGAGCACGTCGTAGGTTTGCAGGGCGATGGATTCCAGCGTGGCCCTGGCGATGTGCGCCCGGCCGGTGCCGCGCGTAATGCCGAGCAGCGTACCGCGCGCATACATATCCCAATAGGGCGCGCCCAGCCCGGTAAACGCAGGCACCAGCACCACCCCGCCGCTGTCCGGCACGGACAGGGCCAGCGCTTCGGTTTGGGCGGCGCTGTCGATGAGGTGCAGCTCGTCGCGCAGCCACTGCACAGCCGCGCCCGCCACAAAGATACTGCCCTCCACGACATACTGGAAGGGCTCCCCTTCTCGGGTAGCGGCCATGGTGGTGATGAGCCCCTGCTTGGACAGCAGCGGGGTTTCGCCGGTATTCATCAATAAAAAGCAGCCGGTGCCATAGGTATTTTTCACATCCCCCGCTTCAAAACAGGTCTGGCCGAATAAGGCGGCCTGCTGGTCCCCGGCTGCACCACTGATCGGG
>CAJLPK010000088.1 GCA_905208455.1 uncultured Bacillota bacterium | reverse complement strand
TGCCCGCCATGCGTTTTTTGCAGCAGCATTGCCACCTGCTTTTTGTCGTTTTTCCCTTCGCTTTGCTTTGTCATGCTCTCCCTCAATATAGTCCTGTGTTACATACTTTCTGTAAAGCTGCTCTATGGCTTTTGCACAGCACAGATCCCGCAAGTCCGCTCTTTCTATAAACCGCCTTGTCTGTGGCGGCAGCGCTTTGTTTTTCTGCATTTGCCGCACCATCTGTTTTGTCTGCATCCCTTTACTCCTCAAATGGCAGATCCTCCATCGGCCACGCTTCCTGTGTTGGCCCCCAGCTATACCTTCTCGTGTTGCCGCAGCTCGGTGCAAACAGTCTTCTGGATACCTTGTCATAGTTGAGTCCCACCGTACAAGTGATCCCTTCCCATCTGTTTTTCAATACGCTCAGGCCCACGTCAAACTCATACGCTTCGTTTTCCGACGTTTTCCCCATCGATATGACGTTGGCGGCCCTGTTCGCGATGTCCCCTGTACCGGCAATATCATCCCCTTTGATGGTTTCGCTTCCCTTTCTCGGGTGCGCCACCAGGTGAACCACCACATTCCTTTTGGCCGCAAAATCCACAAGCCTGCCAACAAACGCGGATTGCGCCTGAAAAAAACCGTCCCTTGACTTTGCCAGCCGCGCGGTCATGAGGTTGTCTACAATGAACACGCTGCAATTCTTCCGGGACACTGCGGCATTAAAAGCCCTTAAGATAGACTTTTCTTCCCCCGCTCCGGAAATCGTATTGTCATAGACAAACAGCCTTCCCTTGTACCAGTCATGGATATAGCTTTTCTGCGGCTGGACTACATACGCCATCTCTTTCCCTGTGCTTTTATCCGTTTTTGTTTTTATGTACTCAGGGCCCGCTGCCTGCAGATCCAGCCAATACTGGACCCTTTGCGCGTTTAATTCCCCTGAATATATACAAACCTTTTCGCCGCGGTCCAAAGCCTCCAGCGCGATCTGATTCATCATCGTGCTTTTCCCCTCGCCCCGTCTGCCCGTCCATACCGTCAAATCCCCGTATTGGAACCCGCCTAAGGCATGATCCAGCGTGGGGATGCCGCTCAATACCCGCTTTGCCTTGGCCGGGTCATACGGCTCTATTTCCCCTAAATCCAGCAGTCCATAAACGGGCGCTTCCTTGGCCGCCGCGTAGGCTGTCAGAAGGGAACCCGCTCCCTTTGTTACCAAAAGCTCGTTTGCGTCTTTACATTCGTGTATGACGGTAAAGAGATTCCAGCCAACCAGCTTATCTATTACCGTCTGCTGCATTTGCTGCCCCGGCTCGTCGTTGTCCCCGAACAGGTAGATATGTTTGAAGCGCTCCAGAAAATCCCAGCACGTATCAATCCAGGTAAAATCCTGCGCGCCGCTTGGCACGCTCACACAATTTAGCAAACCCGCTTCATACCCGCTCATCGCGTCGATTTCGCCTTCAAAAATACACAACGGATATTCAGGATCGCAAAGCTGCATCCCGTATAAGATCGGCTTTGTGTCCTTATCCCGCCAGCTTTTGCGCTCGCCTGGCTTTACGTCTCGGGCCGGGCGGTATTTGGAAAATACATGTGTACCCTGTTCATCTAAAAACCGAAACACAATATTCCCTTTTCCGTCTTGCCCTACGCGGTACACTCCGGCCGTTTTCTGCGAAATGCCGCGGCTTTTTAGGTAATTCAGCACGGGGATCCCTGCATCCATGACAGCGGGCGGTCTTTTATATTTCTTCTGTCCCGGCATTCTCTGCCTGCCCTCTCTCGGCGCTTGCTCCCCATATCGCCTTAAAAGCTCTGCAAACCCGCCGGATGCGCCGCAAGTGCCGCGTTTGCAGTTATATACGCCTGTTTCCGCGTTCATGGCAAAGGTATATTTATCCCCATGCTCGCCGCCGTGACAAAACGGGCAGCGCTCTGGGATGACCTCATCGCCCTTCAGCTTGTACGGGGCCAGGTATTTGTCTGCAAATTCTCGTACCGTCATGTAACCGCGCCGTCCCATCTGCCGCCTTGTGGTTTGCTTTCCTTTTTAGTCCCGCCCCTGTTTTGTTCTCTTGCCAGCCATCCGTTGATAAAGCGGTTGATGCCTGTCCTTGTTTTTCTCCGCGTTGGATTTGCCAGGCACCATCCCGCCATATCCCGCAAAGCCTGCTCTATGTCTACCGCCGGGTACAATCCCCTGTATACCGTCATCATGTCCTGGTATACCGGGTATTCCGTGCCATCGTTCAAAACGATGGCGATAAATGGCGGGCGGTCCGGCGTTGGGGCCCCGGCGCCGGACATCCTTTCTTCTTTTCTCTTCTCTTCTTTTCTCTCCTTTTCTTTCCTTTGTGCTGGCATGTCTGCATTTTCGGCAGTTTTGCTTGCATTTTTATGAAGAATGCTTGCATTTCTGCAAAAATGGCTGACTTGAACCAGAAGTATGTTGTCATCCACTTCAATTTCTTTGCGCCGGGCTATGGCTGTAAAGTACCGTTTTTGTATCCCCTCTGAGGTCAGCACCTTATACTTTTCAAAGATTTTTTTGTGAAACACACCTCGTTTGACAGCGGCCTCTATGATTTCCGAAACGACGCTCCCACCCACTCCAAGCCTCTTGGCGAACAAAAGCGCAACCTCGTATGTCCAATGTATGTAGTACCCGTGCCCTCCGTAAATGCGCTGCAGCAGCTTGAGGATGACGGCGTACCCTATCAGCCCGTACTCGGCCTCTATCAATTCCATTTTTTCGTCTAACTCGACATCCAGCGGAAAGTAAGGGATTCCGCTCTTTCCCATCTTCTCCCCCTTAGAACGGCAGCTCGTTGTCCGTTATCTCTTCATATGCCGGGGCTTGGGTTTCTACCTTGCGGCTCAAAAACTCCACCTCGTCCGCGATGATCTCCGTCACCGTGCGCTTGTGCCCCTGCTTGTCCTCATAGCTGCGGTTCTGAAGGCTGCCGTGTACCCCTGCCTTGCTGCCCTTTGTCAGGTACTTTGCGCAGTTGTCCGCCAAGCCCCGCCAGCATACGACGTTGAAAAAGTCCGCCTGCTTTGCCCCGCTTTGGTCTGCGTACCGCCGCTGCACCGCAAGGGTAAACGTACACACCGGTACGCTGCTTTGTGTCTGCCGCATGTCCGGGTCTTTGGTCAGGTTTCCGATCAGCGTTGCTCTGTTCATGTTGCCTCCCACCTATCCATCAGGGCCGACAGCTCGGCCGGCTCCATCGTTTCTATCCCAACCGCCCTGCAATCCTGTACAATGTTGTCTATCAAGCGCCCCATTTGCTTTGCATCATAGGTACTGCTCCCATAATACAGCGTTGCGTTCAGGCACCCCTCCAGCTTGCTGGGATATGTCTCTGTCTGCCAGCCCAGCCCGTTGCCTTCCCAGGCCCGGCATAGCCGCTCTACCGCTTCTTTCTTCCCACAGTAGGTTTCGGATACGCCCCCGATCTCCCGGATGCTGTGCCGGTAGATCTCTTCCTTCGGCAGCCCCGTTTGCTCTGCCAGGCGGTCGCACAGCACCCAAAAGTATGCGTTGGCGTCCAGGCTTCGCTTTTTGCGCGCTCGTTGGATCTGTGCGGTATACGTCTGCGCTTCGTGCGCCAGATTCAGCGCCAGCGCCGCTGCTTTTTGGCGGCTTTCCTCCTTGATATGAAGCTCGAGCCATACGCCCTCGTCCGTGTATTGTATCCGGGCGCCGTTGAATCGGATCTCCGTCATTGCCTGCACACGTCCCCGTCTTTCAAGATAAGCTTGCCGCCCATCAGCCGCCGCACTTCCTCTTCTGTATATCCCTCCGCAAAGTACAGCGCCTGCAGGCGCTGCTTAAGCCATGCATCCATGGCGTGCCCTTTTTTGCCGTGTACTTGGCTGTGGCACGCCGGGCACAGAGGGATCACGCTGTACGGCGTTTCCTGCTGCTTCCGCTTCCCTCGCCCATGAATGATATGGTGCCGGTGCACCATGCCCTCCCGGCCGCAGACAAGGCAGGTCCCTATCACATTGCGCCTCCTTCTTTTCCGTGGTATACTGGGTTTGAGTTCTTTGACTTGCCGTGCTTTGCAGTTGCCGCTGCTTGCGCGGTTTTTTTATTTTTCGGTACGCCTTCATATATGCCCGCATATATGCTCTGTACGCTTCCTGGTGGGCTTGTCTATACGCCCGTGCTTTTTCCAGGATCGCTTCCCTGTTCCTTTGATAATAATTCCGGCTGTATTCCGATTGCTTGATTTTCCTTTGTTTTTCCGTCATCCCATCACCGCCCATACCATCCACGCCGCCCAGCGGAACAGGGTAAACCCCATCGCCGTGGCTGCGAAGATCCAGTAGAACCAGGCGTCGCTGTATGGTTCTATCCTGCGTTTCATTCAAACTGTTCCTTTCCCGAGAACCCACCTTGCGCGGCACTCTGCATCAGGATCGTTGGTTGTCATGCTGCGCAGGCCTGGAAAGACCCTTGTATTTGTGGAGTGTGTTCTCCCGTAGGGGCCGAGTGCCGCCAAAGGCAGGTTCTCATCCTTTCAACGCGATTCGGCTTGCTCTGCCTCAAACGCACGGATCCGGTTGACCAGATCCATCACCTGCAGCGAGGCATAGCGGTTGACAATCTCTGCCATCGCGTCCGTATAGCCCTTGCAGTAGGCGTCGGACTGCGTTTCCTCCATGCTGCCCCGGTATACCCAGCCCTGTTTTTGGCGCTCCAGGGCCACCTCCTCCAGCACGGTCTGCTCCGTGCGCCCGTCCATTGTCCATACATGTACCAGCATTGTGCTTTCTCCCTTCAAACGATATGCAGGATGGGCCGGTGCAGCATCGCCATGGCCTTGCCCATATCCCGTCTTGTATCCAGCAGCTCTCCCCTGGGGGGAAAGTATATGTGGAACTCCCTTTTAGGAATGCCCATGCTTTCCATAATCAAATACGCTTCGGAGATCTTAAAATCCCTTTGCCCGTTCAATCGTTGCGATACGGCGGAATTTGACAGCTCCAGCATTTCGCATAGGTCCTTTTGCTTGAGCCCTTCCTGCTTCAGCCTCTGCCTGAGCCTGGCGTACTTTACTTCCTTCATGCCGCGCCTCCTTTCTCGCTGGCCTCCATCAGCTGCAGGCTCGCAGCCAACAGCGCCTTGACCATTGATAAGATATCCTGTATCTGGCTCTGCCCCGCCTTTTGCGCCGGGCTATTTGCCGCGATGTGCAGCAGCGGCCTGGCATAGCCTTGCAGGGCCATGAGCGCATCCAGCACCGCACAGGCCGCCTGCGGCAGCGGCAGCTGCTGAAACGGCGGCAGGATCTGCGGCCATATCTCGCTTTGCTGTATGGCGCGGTACAGAAGCGTTCTGTCCTCATATGCCTCTGACATTGCCACAATGATCTCCATCGGGCAGCGCTGCTCATTGGTTTCATACCGCTGAAGCGTGCGGATGTCTATCGGCAAATGCTGGGCCGCCTGCTCCTGCGTCATCCGTTTGTTTTTTCTTGCCTGCCGCAAGATGGGGCCGATATACAGCAATGGGATCCCTCCTTTTTCTATGCTGTTTTCCCCGTCTCATTCTGACCGTATCGCATGTGCCTCCAGGCGTCAATCGGCCAATCTTCAGGGGAAACTCGTCATCAGTTTCTCTAGGCGAAACGGATTGTGTCATATAGGGAAACAAATTGTGTCACAATTTCCACATTTTCTACTATGGTAAAAAAACTCGCACTACCTAAGAACAAACGTTCTTAGATTTCTCTAAAAGGTACACACTGTAAAATCTGAGGAATTTTTTTATTTCTGCCCAAAAACGGGCTTTTCACACAAAAGCTCATCCACCGTGCACCCCAGGACATCTGCAATCGCTTTGCCGAGCTGCAAGGACGGGTTCCTTGTGCCGCGCTCTATCTGGCAAATCATGGGCGCCGATACCAGGACGCGCCCTGCCAGCTCTTCCTGCGAAAGCCCTTTTCCCCTTCGTTTTGCCTTTATATTTTCGCCAAGGCTCAATGCTTCCACCTCCTTACGATCATTGCGATCAACACGACATCCGGCCTTGATTCCCGTTTTTCTTTTTCCGGCTCATTGGCTTGTCCCCTTTCTTGTGTTATTCTGTAGGTG
>CAJLPK010000087.1 GCA_905208455.1 uncultured Bacillota bacterium | reverse complement strand
GGTTTTTGCAGGCCATCGGCTTTGAAAACCCGCCGCACCAGTACGAGTTTGCCCGCCTGAATATCGAAGGCACCATCATGAGCAAGCGCCACCTAAAGCGCATGGTGGACGAGGGCTATGTCTCGGGCTGGGATGACCCGCGCATGCCCACGCTCTGCGGGCTTCGGCGCAAGGGCTATACCAAGGGCGCCATCCGCCAGTTTTGCGCTACGGTGGGCGTGGCCAAGAGCAACAGCACCGTGGAGCCCGGCGTTTTGGAGCATTGCTTGCGGGAGGATCTAAAGCCCGCCGCTCCCCGCCGCATGGCGGTGCTGGACCCGATCGAGCTTGTCATTGAAAACTACCCGGAGGGGCAGAGCGAGGCCGTTACCATCGCCAACAACGCGGAAAACGAGGCGCTGGGCACGCGCGAAATGTCCTTTTCCCGGCATGTCTATATCGAGCGGGAGGATTTTGCCGTCATCCCGCCGCCGAAATACAAGCGCCTTGCGCCGGATAGGGAGGTGCGGCTGATGGGCGCGTACATTGTCAAATGCACGGGGTACGAAACCGACGACAACGGGCGCGTGACGCTGGTGCGCTGCACGTATGACCCGGATTCGCTCTCCGGCGCCGGCGGGCGCAAGGTCAAGGGCGTGCTGCATTGGGTGGACAAGGCCACCGCCGTGGACGCCGAGGTGCGCCTGTACGAGAACCTGGTCTTGGATGGCGAGGGGGATTTTACCGAGCGCATCAACCCCAATTCGCTGTCCGTGCGCCGCGCCAAGGTGGAAAAAAGCCTATCGGACGCCCGGCCCGGCGACTCGTTCCAGTTCATCCGCATCGGCTATTTCTGCGCCGACCCGGACGGCACGGCGGCAAGGCCGGTATTCAACCGCAGCGTAGGGCTGAAGGATTCCTGGGCCAAGCAGGTGAAAAAGCAATGAGCAATGCGCTTTCCGAAACCATTTTGCACGAGGACACCGTCTACCGCGGCCGGCTTTTGCATGTCACCTGTGCCGAGGTATCGCTGCCAAACGGGCGTACCAGCAAGCGCGATTTGGTGCGCCATCCGGGCGGCGTGGTCGTCGTAGCCGTCACGGACGATGGGCAGGTGTATCTGGAGCGCCAGTTCCGCACGGCGCTGGGCTGCGTCATCACAGAGCTGCCCGCCGGCAAGCGCGAGCCGGGCGAGGACCCTGCCGTCACCGCCCGCCGGGAGCTCAAAGAGGAAACCGGCCTTGTGGCGCAGCGCTGGGAAAAGCTGGGCGAACTCATCACCACGCCGGGCTTTTCCGACGAGATACTGCATATCTACCTGGCCACGGGCCTAGCCCAGCAGGCGACCGAGCGCGATGAGGATGAATTTATCGAGCTGTTCACCCTGCCGCTGGAACAGGCCTATCAGCAGGCGATGCATGGCGCCCTGCCGGACGCCAAGACCATCGCAGGCCTGGCCATGGCGCACGCCAGATGGACGGCAGAGCAAACGAAAGGGGATACGATATGAGCGAGGTACGCACACGGTTTGCGCCCAGCCCGACGGGTTATCTGCACATCGGCGGGCTGAGAACGGCGCTGTACGGCTGGCTGTTTGCCAAAAACCACGGCGGCAAGTTTGTCTTGCGCGTCGAGGATACCGACCAGCAGCGCTATGTGGAGGGCGCCACTGATTTGATTTACCGGACGATGAAGCAAACCGGCCTGACCTATGACGAGGGCCCGGATGTAGGCGGCCCCTATGGCCCGTATATCCAGAGCCAGCGGCGCGAAATTTACCAAAAATACGCCGACGAGCTGGTGGAAAGGGGCGGGGCGTACTACTGCTTTTGCACCAAAGAGGAGATAGAGCAGCGCCGCAAGGCCGCAGGGCACGAGGAGGGCGCGTATAAATACGACCGGAAATGCGCGGACATCCCGCTGGACCAGGCGCGCCGCCGCATTGCAAACGGCGAGCCGTACGTGGTGCGCCAGCGCATCCCGGACAGCGGCGCCGCCTCGTTTGACGATCTGGTCTATGGGCATATCGAGGTGGATGTGCATGAATTGGAGGACGGCATCCTATTGAAAAGCGACGGCCTGCCGACCTACAACTTTGCCAACGTCGTGGACGACAGCCTGATGCACATCACCCATATCATCCGCGGCACGGAATACCTTTCCAGCACGCCGAAATACAATTTGATCTACCAGGCGTTTGGCTGGGATATCCCGCAGTACCTGCACCTGCCGCCCGTGATGAAGGACGCGCACAGAAAGCTGTCCAAGCGGTACGGCGACGCCAGCTATGAGGATTTCATCCGCCGCGGCTTTTTGAAGGAGGCAATCCTCAACTACATCGCGCTGTTGGGCTGGAACCCCGGCACCAACCAGGAACTCTTTACCATGGAGGAGCTGGCCGCGGCGTTTGATGTCAAGGGCATCTCCAAATCGCCCGCCATCTTTGATGAAAACAAGCTGCGCTGGATGAATGCCGAGTATATCCGCCGCATGGACGAGGCCACGTTCACCGCGCACGCCGCCCCGTATTATGATGAGGTGCTGCCCACCAACGACAGCCAAAAGCAGGTGCTGTGCCAGATCTTACAGCAGCGGCTGGAAACCTTTGCCGAGATCCCGGACAAGATCGCGTTTTTGCGCGCGCTGCCGGCGTACGACCTGGCGATGTACTGCCATAAAAAAATGAAGACCGACCTGGAAAAATCCAAAACCGCGCTGGAAAAGGCGCAGCAGGTGCTGTCTGCGCTGCCGGAGTTTTCGCAGGAAGCCATCCACGATACCCTGCTGGGCGCGGCGGCGGAGCTGGGCCTGAAAAACGGGCAGATGCTCTGGCCGGTGCGCGTGGCCGTCACCGGCACGCAGGTGACCCCCGGCGGCGCGGTGGAGGCGGCGGTGCTCTTGGGCAAAGAGGAAACCCTGCGCCGCATACAGATCGGCTTGGAAAGGATCGGACAAAACGCATGAAACGATGGAAAACAACGCTGTCCCTGCTGCTGGCCGCGCTGCTGCTGGCAGGCTGCGGCGGGGGCGTGGCCATGCAGCAGGTGGACGCCGGCAACTACGTGGTGGAAATGCCGGGCGAGGTGAGCAAGACCACCCAGAGCATCCCCATTGAAATCGAGGAAATCAACCTTTCCTCCAGCTTTACGCTGACCACCACCGAGACCGTGGACTATACCGAGGGCGCCACCTATACCGCCGTGGAGGCGGACTGGGCCCAGCTCGTGCAGGATTACAAAACGGCCTGGGAGGCGGCCGGGCATACCTATGACCAGGACAAGCTGTTTACCGCGCTGCTGCAAAATATGCTGAATACCCTTTTGGCCGGCGCCATTTATGAGCCGGCGGTCAACGATACCATCCAAAACCGCGCCTGCCTCCGCTATAAGTTTACCCTGCCGCCGGATGAGGACGAGGAGGACCCGCTGCCCAGCAAGACACGGCGCGGCGAATACGTCGTCTTTATGAACGAGCAGTCCGCTTATGTGCTGGTGTATGTGGCGGAGGAGGACGGCTACAACGAGCATACCATGGAGGATTTCTTCCAATCCATCCGCTTCAAATAAAGCGCGGTGCAGGGCCGTCCGGCCCTGTCCTTTTTGCCGCAAATCTTTATGCGGCTTTCATGCAGCGTGTGCTACAATGCTGCAATGAATAAAAATTTTCAAAAGGCGGCGGTTTACATGAGGCTATGGAAAAAAACGGCGGCCTGTCTGCTGGCGCTGGGCTTAGCGGGCTGCCTGCTGGCGGGCTGCGGGGCGGAAAAGAAAAATACCTTTGTGCCGGGCACCATCACCCAAACGGGCTATACCAGCCCCTGGATCGGGCTGACGTTTACCCTGCCCGGCAGCGGGATGACGATGCAGAGCCAGGAGGACATCCGGCAGGCTGCCGGCGATACCATGGCGGAGGATACGGCGGACAAGATCGCCGATTCCGCTGAGCTGATGGTGACGACAGAGCGCGGCGATACCATGGCCGTCGGCGTGGTGGAGGACCCGGAAAACAACCTCACAGAGCAGGCATACCTGGACCAAACCCAGCGCCAGATGGAACAATACAAGGCGGAGGAAACCACCTATGCCTTTGACGCGCAGACGGCACGGACCATAGCCGGCCAGCCGTTTACGGCGCTGACCTGCACCATGCACATCAAAGGCAGCCAACCGGTGGAGATGAAACAGACGATTTTGGTACAGAAAAAAGAAAACCTCTTTTACCAGATCGTCATCAGCTATTATGACGAGGCGGCGCTGGAGGCGTTTTTGGATTGCTTTTCAGCCGCTTAACGGCAAAGAAAAAGAGCGGAAACCCCGCTCTTTTTTGGTTTACGGCTTTTGCGCGCAGACGATGAGCATCATCGGGCGGCGCAGCTCGTCGCGCATGCCGGGCGTATCCAGCATCTCCTCAGTCGGCTGCGGCTCTACCACATGGCGCAGGGCAAACCCGCAGGAAAGCAGCCCCTCCAGATACGCGGTCAGCGTGCGGTGGTATTTGCGCACCGGCTCGCCCAAAAATACAGCATCGCGCGGCCCCTGGCAAAAATAATGGTCTACGGGGAAATGGCGGATGCGCCCGGTCTCGTCGTAGTCCCAGTCCTGCGGGCCTTGGGCGGTAAACACCGGATGCTCGGCGGAAAAGACGAACCACCCGCCCGGCGCAATCATGGCATAGACCTGCCGCGCCACCGCCTCAAAATCCGCCACATAATGCAGCGCCAGCGAGCTGAGCACGATGTCAAAGCTGCCGTCCGGGAAAATGGCGTCCTCTATCGCCCCCTGCCGGTACTGCACCTGCGGGCGGGCGTTTTTCAGCCGCGCGGTTTCCAGCATTTTGGCGGATAGATCCACCCCGACAACCGACGCTGCGCCCTGGTCGGCGGCATAGGCGCAGTGCCAGCCGTAGCCGCAGCCGAGATCCAGCACGCGCCGGCCCGCAAATTCCGGCAGCAGCGGCGCCAGGGTGGGCCATTCGCCCGCGCCGTTTAGCCCCTGCTCCGAACGGCTCATGCGGCTGTATTTTTCAAAAAAACGCGCGTCGTCATACTTATTTTCTTTCATGCCGGCTCCTCCTTCCGCTAGGCCAATTTGGCCTTTTCATCCTGCCAGATATAGAGAAACAATCCTGCCAGCACGATGAGCCCGCCGATGATCACCTGCAGGCTGGGCACTTCGCCCAGGAAAAAGTAGCAGGTCACGGCGGAGGCCAGCGGGTTGGCCAGCGAAATGATGCTCACCGTGGCGGGCTTCAGCGTGCCCAGCGCCCATATCGGGATGATGAGCCCCAGAAAGGTATTGCAGAACGTGATGCCCAGCACCAGCGCCCACAGCTTCGGGGCATACGGGAACAGCGGCGCGCCGGTTATCAGGCAGAATACGATGAATACCGCCGTGCATACCGCAAACTGCACGCCCATCAGCAGCGCGGTGGGCACAGGATGCGCACCGGTGCGCAGGTCGCGGCTGATGAACAGCGCCACGGTATAGTCGATGGCGGCGGTGAGCATCAGCACGATGCTCAGCGGGTTGGCGCCGCCGCTGCCGCCGGACAGCGAGACGATGAGCAGCCCGCACAGCGTCACCCCCAGCCCGCAGGCCACCTTGAACGGCACCCTTTCGTGGTAGATCAGCACGCTGGCCGCCAGCACGAACAGCGGGGAGGAGTTGCCCAAAATATTGACGACAAAGGTATTGGTGCCGCGCAGCGCATACGCCCACAGCAGCAGCTCGATAGAGCGCAGCACGCCCAGCACGGCCATGCGCGCCACGACGCTGCGCTGTGATAAAAACCTGCGGCTTTCCGCCCGGCGGGGCTGGGTGGAAAAGGAGAAGATGAGCAGCCCCGCGCCTACGATGAGAAAGCGCACCATCATCGTGGTGATGGGCTGCATGCCTGCCGCCAGGCAGGGCTTATACAGGGGGGAGAGCAGCGAGCTGCAAACGACATACAGCGCCATGGCCGCATACGCCATGGCATGGTTTTTGGGAACGGACAAGAAAACCCCTCCTAACGCCGCCGAAGCCGGCAAAGGGCCCGGCGGAAGATGTACAAAACCTTACGAAAAGAAAAAGACCATCGGCCAGCGCCGCGAAAAAGTGAAAAACTACCTTCAGCATACCAGCCAGGGAGGAAAAATTCAATGAAAAAAGCGGCCCGAAGGCCGCTCGGCAAACAGGTCAGCCCAGCGCCGCATAGAGCTCGATTAAGCGCAGCGTGGCCATCAGCGCCTCGGTATGCGTGCGCTCCATGCCGTGGGAGGCGTGCACGCCCGGGCCGATGAGCGCGCAGCGCGTATCGCACCCGGCGGACAGCGCCACCGACGCATCCGAGCTGTAATGCGGGTAAATATCCACCGCAAAGGGCAGGCCATGCTGCGTGGCCAGGCCGATCAGCCGCCCGGTCATCTCATAATCATAGGGGCCGGAGGTGTCCTTGGCACAGA
>CAJLPK010000086.1 GCA_905208455.1 uncultured Bacillota bacterium | reverse complement strand
CGGCCCTCCGTTTTTTTACCCAATACTTAAAAAATTTTGATTTCAAGGGCTCTGTTGACTTTTTGATTGGATATGTTAAGATAAATTAAATTTGTATAAAGAAAAGGGCGCGTCTGCGTTCGACCCGTATGGGCCTGGTGATTGCTGGGTCTATTTATTTTACCAAGGAGGAAAGGCCGATGGAGTGTAGGGGGAATGGCGGAATTTTCATTGCGGCTGCCGCAGTGGCATGGAGCACAGGGGGCTTGTTTATCAAGCTGATTTCCGGATGGAACAGCCTGGCCATCAACGGGGTCACAGGCGCCATTGCCGTATTGGTGATGATGGCTTGCATGCGCAAGACAAAGCTGAAGCTCACAAAGGCGGTGGTGTTCACAGGGCTCAACGCAGCGCTTACCTCTGTGCTGTTTGTCATGGCGAACCGATATACCACGGCGGCCAACGCCATTGCGCTGCATTATACAAACCCGATGTTCGTTGTGCTGTTTACCGCACTGCTGCAAAGAAAATGGCCCAACAAGGCGCAGGCGGGGCTTTCGATAATGATTTTTGCCGGTATCCTTCTGTCCTTTGCCGATCAAATGGGCGGTGGCGGCTGGTGGGGCAATCTCTTGGCGCTACTCAGCGGCGTCACGTTTGCCTGCGTATTCATCGGCAACCAGATGCCGGGCGCAAGCCCGAAGGATGCTTCTATTTTCGGTTATGGCTGCAATGCTGTGATCGGGCTGCCGCTTGCCTTTTTCCAGCCTGCCCCGGCAGGGCTCAGCTGGGTCGGGCTGATCGGCATGGGACTGGAGCTGGGCTTGGCATATACCTGCTTTTCCATCGGCATCAAGCGCACCTCAGCAGTCACCGCTTCGCTGATCTCCGTGTTGGAGCTGGTATGCAATCCCTTCTGGGTATTCCTGTTTTTGGGCGAAAGGCCCTCGCTGTTTACCCTGCTGGGCTGCGGGATCATCCTGCTGGGCATTGTACTCAATGTTGTTTTGGAAAACAGGCAGCCGGCAGAGCAAGAGGAGGGCCGGGTGCCCTTGGCTGCAAAATAAAATAAGCCTGCGCCCTTTCGCGCAGGCCTATGGGCCTCAGGGATTTTGCAGCAGCTGTATCTCCAGCTTATGAGGCAGGCAGAGAATTAAATTGCCCAAAAAGCGCTGGGTATAGTTGTCCAGGCTCATGGCGCCCTGCTGCACACAGTCCTGGTTGCTGCAGTCCGCCTCACGAACGGACACAGCGCCGTCCTGGATCACGATGAGATTATAGCCGTATTCGGTCTGCAAGGGGATCTCGCGGTTTTCCTGCAAAGGATAGGTGCCTATTTCCTGGCCGTCCACCTTGATTTGCACGGCGGCCCGGTTGCCTAGGCCGGGACGAAACAGAGAAATCGCAGCCATCAATGCTGCGGTGAAGAGAATGATGGCAAGGATCAGCCAGATGTCTTTTCTTTTTCCGATCTTCATATTCATATTTTACCCTATCTTCGCAGCCTGGGGCAAATAGGTTTTGAAAAAGTGGGGAATTTGCGCTATAATAGCGGAAACAAGGACAGTGCCCTTTTTGGCACGGGGATTGAGATATGTACGCAGGGAAAGGAAGCGGTGTACCATGCGGGAAACCGGGAAAATGGGAGTACGACTGTTGATCGTATGTGCTGTGGCAGGACTGTGCCTGGCATTGACATATAGCATTACGCAGCCAAAAATCGAGGAACAGGAAAAATTGGCGGAGCAGGAGGCCTATATGGCGCTTTTCCCGGAAGGGGCTTCCTTTAACGAAGTAGAGAAAGGAAATGCCGCAGAGGAGGTCACAAAGATCGTAGAAGTAAAGGACGGGGCCGGAAGCTGCCTGGGCTACTGTGTCAGTGTGGCGCCCAATGGCTATAAGGGCGCTATCAACATCAACGTGGGCATTCAGGCAGACGGGACGATGAGCGGGATACGCATTGGTTCCAACAGCGAAACGGCGGGCTTGGGCGCCCGCATCACGGAGCCGGACTTCTACGAACAATATACCGGGCAGACACCGCCCATCCATTTAGGCGAGCAGGTGCAGGCCATTACGGGCGCAACGATCTCTTCCCGCGCAGTAACCAATGGTGTAAATCTTGCGTTTGAAGCCGTACAGCCTATGCTGTAAACAGAAGCGTGTAAAAAGCCGGCCCATTCGGCCGGCTTTTTTGCTAGGCTTATTTGCCGCCTCCCCGGGCAGCGGGCGCCGGCGTGCCCAGCAGTGAGCGCACCTGCTCACAATCATGGCTTACCTGGCGCTGCACTTCCTGAAGAGAGGAAAATTTTATGGTGGGGCGCAGAAAATCATAGAGATCAATATGGATCTGCTGCCCGTATATATCGGCGTCAAAATCCAGAATAAAAGTTTCTATGGAAATACGGCGCTCCTGGTCTACCGACGGGCGATAGCCGATGTTTGTAACGCCCAGGCGCCGCGCCGTGCCGATATGGACCACAGAGGCATACACCCCCAAGGGCGGCAGCGGCGTTTGCGGGTCGATTTGCAGATTGGCGGTGGGCATACCGGCAGGCTTGCCCTTGCCCTTGCCGTGTACCACCAGGCCGGATAAGGAGCATAGCGGCTGTTTGTGTGTGTTTTCCATCTTTGAACCTCGGATTCAGTTTACTTTGATGGAAGGAGTATAAACAATCGCCGGCCCTATTGTCAAACACAGAGCAGCCTATGGGCAAAGGCCGGTATCTCATGATATAGTAAAGGGCAGCAGGGAGGCGGATTATGATGAAAAACGAAATAGAAAAGCAAATCAATTTTTTGATGGAAATCGATAAGAGCAAAGGGATTCTGCGCATGAACTGGATGCTGGATCAATCGCGCCGGGAGGATGATGCACAGCACGCCTGGCACGCATGCTTAACGGCAATGGTGCTGCAAAAATACGCGGTAAGGCCGGTGGATATCGGGCATGTGGTCCAAATGCTGCTGGTACATGATATTGTGGAAATTGATGCAGGGGATACCTACGCCTATGATGAAAAAGGCTATGAGAGCAAGCCGCAGCGCGAGCAGGCCGCCGCTGACCGCATTTTCGGGCTGCTGCCGGATGGACAAGGGCAGGCGCTGCGCGCGCTTTGGGAGGAATTTGAGGCAGGGGAGACGGACGACGCCAAATTTGCCAATGCGGTGGACAGAACCCAGCCGTTTTGGGGCAATTTTTACATCCAGGGCCGTGTGTGGAAGGAAAACGGCATAGAGGCGAAGCAGGTGATCCGCCGCAACGAGGTAACAAAGGAGATCATCCCGGAGGTTTGGGAAGCGGTCTATGAGCAGATCCGGCAGGCGGTGCAAAATGGATGGCTGAAATGATGGACAGCGCAAAGCGGGTATGATATACTCCGGCATACTTGCCCGTGAAGAGAAACCGCCGCAGGAGGGAGGAAAAGACCGTGCAGGAATCGTTTGCTGCCTATGACAGAGAGGCCCAGGCGCTGGTGCCGCAAAAGACCGTGGCGGATGGCTGGATGAAATGGATCTATCAGACGCAGCCGGGCCGGATGGCGTTGGGCGCGCTCATCAAAAGAAAAGCGGTTTCCTCCTTATATGGCTGGTACTGCAAGCGCAAGGCGAGCGCCAAAATGGCGCAGAAGATGATGGCTCGGTATGAGATAGATACAACGCCGTTTGCCACGCCGTTTCGTACCTATCATGACTTTTTTACCCGCGGGCTGCCCTTTGTGCCCATGCCGGCGCAGCCGGGGGTGCTCGGTGCCTGGGCGGAAGGCTATGCCAGCGCCTGGACGCAGATAGACCCTGGCCGGCTGATACAGGTAAAGGGCAGCGAATACGATCTGGCAGCGCTGCTTTGCGATGAGGCTTTGGCAGCGCGGTATGCAGGCGGCACGATGATCCGCATTCGGCTGGCGCCTCAGCATTACCATCATTTCCATTGGTTTGATGACGGTACCGTGCAGCGTGTACAGGATATAAAGGGCCGGTATTATTCCGTGCATCCGTTGGCCTTAGGGCAGATCGCGGCGCTATACTGCCAAAATAAGCGCCGGGTGGTGCAGGTGGAAACCGAGCAGTTCGGCACGGCCCTGTTGATAGAAGTAGGAGCCACGATGATCGGCAGCATCATCAATCCGTTCACGGAGGGCTCTGCGGTGAAGCGGGGCGAGGATGGAGGCTATTTTGCGCCCGGAGGCTCTATGATTTTGGGCTTGTTTGAAAAAGGAACACTTCGGGTAGATGAGGATCTTTTATGCCAAACACAGGCGGGCCGGGAATGTATCGTCCGCCTGGGAGAACGCCTGGCAGCAAAGGAGCAGCTATGAGAAAAACCATCAAAAAAGCGTTTCCGGTAATGGAACACATGAATATCCCAAACACCATCACCATTACAGGGCTTATTTTGGGTATGCTGAATATCTTTTTCATTGTGCAGGAGCATTATCATCTATACTACATCTGCGCGCTTTTGACAGGCATCATGGATTCGCTGGATGGGTTTGCAGCCAAACGCCTGAACCAGTATTCTGAGCTGGGAGAGCAACTGGATTCTCTTTGCGACGGCATCAACTTTGTGCTGGTGCCCGCCGTGTTTGCCGTCACTCGTATGGACATGCGGCTGGGCACGATGATTTGCGCGGGGCTCTACTGCGCCTGCGGCATCCTGCGCTTGGGATATTTCAATATCCTGCTAGAGGAAAAGACGGAGGAAAAGGTGTTTATCGGAGTGCCGACCACCATCGCCGCCGTGTTTGTGCAGGCCTTGGTCTGGGCTTGCACGGTGCTGTGTCCGCGCCTGCGGCTGGCTGTGCCGACGGTTTTGCTGGTATTTGGCCTTTTGATGATCAGCCGGCTGCGCTTTAGGGCTTCCAATTTCGGGCGCGTATTTTTCGGAGTGCTGGGGGCGGCCGTGCTGGCTGCGGCGTTGATCATCGGGAAATGACCCCGGCCGGGCGCTTTTTGCCGTATGGCGGCTTGGTTGACAGCCGGATGCGTTTCGCGGTATCCTGGGCTTGGTTTAAGCAAGAAAAAGAGCGCGCAAATCCTGTGTGGGCAGGGTGGCGCTTCATCAAAGACGCAGGGGGGAGAGGCATGCAGCAAGCCAAACAGGCGATACAGTCTATACGCTGTTTTTTGCTGGATATGGATGGGACGATCTATCTGGGGAATCAGCTCATAGAGGGCACACATGAATTTTTGCAGGCTGCCCGGCGAAGCGGGCGTAAGGTGCTGTTTTTGACCAACAATTCCTCTAAAAATGGGGAGGCGTATCTGCAAAAGCTCTGCCAAATGGGCATTGAGGCAGGGCCGGAGGATATTTTGACCAGCGGCCAGGCCGCAGCGCAGACCATTTTGCAGCAGTATCCCGGCCAAAAGGTATGGGTGATGGGCAACGACCTATTGAAAGAAGAGCTGCAAAGCCTGGGCTTGCCGGTGGTGGAAAAGGAGCCGGACCTGGTGCTGACGGCCTTTGATACCCAGCTGACCTACCAAAAGCTGTGGGACTGCTGCGATTATGTCCGCCAAGGGCTGCCGTATATTGCCACGCACCCGGATTTCAACTGCCCGACGGAGACGGGATTTATGCCGGACCTTGGCGCCATGACGGAGTTGATTTATGCCAGCACAGGGCGCCGGCCGGACCGCGTCATCGGGAAGCCGGAGCGCGATATTTTTGCCTGCGCCAGCGCGCGCACCGGCGTGCCGCTGCCCCAGTGCGCCATGTGCGGGGACCGGCTGTATACGGACATTGCCGCGGGGCAAAAGCAAGGCCTGTTCAGCATCCTGGTGCTGACGGGGGAGACCAGAAAAGAGGACCTGGCCGCTTCCGAAATAAAGCCGGATTTGGTTTTGGATCGCCTGGCAGATTTAGCGCCGTACTTATGATACATACGCATCGAGCAAAGGAGGCCGCAGGGCCTCTTTTTCTGTACAAAGCCCCCGGCAAAGCGCAAATTTTCTTTGCCGGCTGGATTGGGGATTTTGCGCGATTGTGCTATGATGAAAAATATGGTAAAAAAAGGAGTTTATGCTAGGCAGAGGGGGCAACGTCGATGACAGACGCACAGCAAAGAGCGGCAGCCAAGGCATTTGCCGCGGCGTGGCAAGGCAAGGGGTACGAAAAAGGGCAAAGCCAGGCGTTCTGGCTGTCCCTGCTCCGGGATGTGTACGGGGTAGAACGCCCGGAACAGTTCATCTCCTTTGAAGAGCAGGTACGCCTGGATCACACCAGCTTCATCGACGCGGTGATTCCATCCACCCGTGTGCTGATAGAGCAAAAGGGACTGGGCAAGGACCTGAACAAGCCTATCAAGCAGTCGGATGGTACGCTGTTGACGCCGTTCCAGCAGGCCAAGCGGTATATTTCGGAATTGCCGCTGTCCCAGCACCCGCGCTGGGTGGTGACGTGCAACTTTGCAGAGTTTTATGTCTACGATATGGAGCGCCCGGGCGGGGAGCCGGAAAAGATTGCGCTAAAAGACCTGGAAAAGGAAGCGTACCGGCTGCAGTTTTTGGTGGATACCGGCAGCGAACACCTAAAGCGGGAAATGGAGGTGTCGATGGCGGCGGGGAGCATGGTGGGCTTGCTGTATGAC
>CAJLPK010000085.1 GCA_905208455.1 uncultured Bacillota bacterium | reverse complement strand
GGTCGTCTCCTGCCCGGGGCGGGCATAGCTCTGCCCTGCCATTTCCGCCCGCAGCGGACGCATCAGCGCCTCGCCTGCGCCGGAGATGCCGCCGCCCAGGCAAAGCACATCAGGATCCAGCGAATTGACGACATTGCTCAGCCCCACCGCCAGGGCCTTTACATAAAAATCCAGCACGGCGCGCGCTGTTTCATCCCCCAGCGCGGCCGCCTGAAATACCGTCTTGCCGGATACCTCCGACAACTGCGGAGCCGCCTGCCACAGCTTGGACTCCGGGTGCGCCTGCATGGCGCGCTGCGTCTGGCGAATCAAAGCGGGCGCTGCCGAATACGCTTCCCAGCAGCCGCGCCGCCCGCAGTTGCACGGCTCGCCGTCCATACAGATGACGGTATGCCCCAGCTCTCCGCCCGCCCAGTGCGCCCCGGCATACAGCCTGCCCTCCAGCACAAGGCCCGTGCCTACCCCGGTGCCCAGCGTCACCGCCACCATCGAACGGCTGCCCCGCCCTGCGCCGGCATAGTATTCGCCCAGCGCCGCCGCATCCGCGTCATTGGCCAGATAGACCGGGCAATGCACCCTACGCTCTACCATACTGCCCAGCGGCGTATTTTCAAAATTCAGATTGTTGGCAAAGCCCACCACGCCGGTGTGCGGGTTCACCGAGCCCGGCGTGCCGATGCCCACGCATTTGACTGGCGCCGGCGACTGCACCCTCATCTCCTCAATGCAAAGTACGATGTCCGCCGCGATCTCCTCCGCGCTGCGCGGCATGGCTGTCGGCCGCTGTGTGCGGGCCAAAAGCGTTCCTCTTTCGTCCGCCAGCGCGGCTACGATGTTTGTGCCGCCCAGGTCCACTCCTACGGTATACTGCATCGCTGTTCCCCCTTTTCTTGACCCCCTTGCCTTTTCTATATTCAGTATACCATCTTTCCTCCGTCCTGTCCCTTGCTTGACAGCCGGCCTTGCAATCGGGTATGCTCATTGTCGACAATGCAATTCATAGTCGTGATACATAGGAGGGACTGGCATGAATGAAACATGTGAAATCGGCCTGATCGGCCTGGCCGTGATGGGCCAGAACCTGGTGCGCAATATGGCGCGTAACGGGTTCAAAGTCGCTGTATATAACCGAACTGCTTCCAAAACCAAAGCGTTTGTGGAGGCTGTGCCTGAAAAGGGCATCACGCCCGGCTATACGCTGGAGGAATTTGTCGGCCTTTTGGAAAAGCCGCGCCGCATCATGCTGATGGTGCAGGCCGGCAAGGCGGTGGATGCTGTCATCGACGAGCTGCTGCCGCTGCTTTCCCCCGGAGACCTCATCATTGACGGCGGCAATTCCTTTTTCAAGGATACCATCCGCCGCACCAAAAAGGTGGAGGCGGCCGGGCTCATGTACATGGGCGCCGGCGTATCCGGCGGCGAGGAGGGCGCGCTCAACGGCCCCAGCATCATGCCGGGCGGCACGCAGGAAGCGTGGAAGGCCATCGGCCCCATTTTCCGCACCATCTGCGCCAAATCCGATGGCGAGCCGTGCTGTGATTATGTAGGGGCAGACGGCGCAGGCCATTATGTAAAGATGACGCACAACGGCATCGAATACGGCGATATGCAGCTGATCTGCGAAGCATACTTTTTGATGCGCGAGCTGCTCGGCATGTCTGCGCCTGAAATGGCCGAGGTCTTCAAAAAATGGAACCAGGGCGTGCTGGACAGCTATCTGATCGAGATCACGGCGGATATTTTGACGCAGACCGATGAAAAGACCGGCAAGCCCATGGTGGATGTCATCCTGGACAGCGCCGGGCAAAAGGGCACCGGCAAGTGGACCAGCCAGGAATCCTTGGAGCTTGGCGTGGCGGCGCCCACCGTGGCGGAGGCTGTTTTTGCACGCTGCATGTCCGCCGCCAAGCAGGACCGTGTGGAGGCCAGCCGGGTATTGCCGGCCGATGTGCAGCCCTTTGCCGGCGACAAGCAGGCCTTGATCGACGATATCGAGCAGGCCCTGTACGCTTCCAAGATTTGTTCGTATGCCCAAGGGTTTGATATCCTGCACCAGGCAGCCGAGGAATACAACTGGGATCTGCATTACGGCGACATCGCGCTGATGTGGCGCGGCGGCTGCATCATCCGCGCCCGCTTCCTGGGCGAGATCAAGCGCGCCTACGACGCCAACCCCGAACTTTCCAATCTGCTGCTCGACCCCTACTTCACCGGGGTCATCGAAAAGGGCCAGGCGTCCTGGCGGCGCGTGGTCGCAGCCGCGGCACTCAGCGGCATTGCCGTGCCGTGCTTCTCCTCTGCGCTGGCGTATTACGACAGCTTCCGCACCGCCAACCTGCCGGCCAACCTGCTGCAGGCGCAGCGCGATTATTTCGGCGCGCATACCTTCCGGCGTGTGGATGAGGAAGGCGTGTTCCATCATCACTGGTTCTAAGCTTTGCCAAGCCGCTGCGGTGCAGCGGCTTTTTTTCGATGGATTGGATGGATGAAAGGAGGACAAACCATGTATATTGAAAGCGCTCGGCCGGAAGATGCGGCCGCGCTGGCGCCGCTGATGGATCAGCTGGTGGATACGCCGTCCGAGGTACCGCTCGTGGAGCAAACGCTCGCCCGTATCCTGGCAGACCCGGCATACCATCTGCTGGTCGCCCGCGAAAAAGGGCAGATCTTAGGTACCATGATGGGCATTTTGTGTTACGACCTGACCGGCCGGTGCGATCCGTTCCTGGTGGTGGAAAACGTCGTCACTGCTGCCTCCGCCCGCGGCAAGGGCGTAGCGCGGGCGCTGATGGCTGAGCTGGAGCGCATCGCCCGGGCGCACCGCTGCACCTGTATGATGCTCTGCTCCGGCTCAGAGCGCACTGGCGCGCACGAGGCGTACCGCAGGATGGGCTTTTCCGATACCATCACCAAGGGGTTCAAAAAAATGCTGTGAGCCTTTCACTGCAAGCGCCGGTACGCTGATTTCTCTTTTTTCCTCTTGACTCTCACACAATGGCAGGCTGTATCCTCATCCTGAGCTCAAAACAATTCCCCTAGGAGGAAGAATAACCTATGCTGAAAATCGGTGATTTTTCCAGACTGTCCAGGATCAGCGTGCGCATGCTGCGCCATTATGATGAGCTTGGATTGCTAACGCCCCTGTACACTGACCCGGACAGCGGGTATCGCTATTATGGCCCGGCCCAGCTGGCGCGTGCCAACCGGATCCGTTCGTTCCGTGAAATGGGGCTTGGCCTGCAAAGCATCCGCCTAATTTTGCAAACAGGGGAGGATGCCGACGCTATCCGCGCCCGGCTTTGCGCACAGCGCACAGCGCTTGAGTCCCAGCTTGAGTCCACAAGCCGCCAGATCCGCCTGCTGGATGCCGCCCTTTCTCAGCTCCGAAAGGATGATTTTTCTATGCAATACGATGTAACCCTAAAACAGTTTCCCGCTATGCCCGTCGCCAGTGTGCGGGGGCGGCTCCGCAGCTATGCCGACGAGGGGCAGCTTTGGCATCTTTTGATGGAGGAAACCGCCTCCCGCCCTCTTTCCTATGCACAGCCCTGCTATGCCCTTGCCATTTTCCACGACAAGGAGTTTAAGGAATCGCAGGTGGATGTGGAGATTCAGATGACGGTCAAGGAGCTTTGCCCCGATACCGAGCATGTCAAATTCAAGATGACAGAGCCGGTGCAGTTTGCCTCTGCCGTTTTCCAGGGCAGCTATGAACAGATTGGCCCCGTCAACCAGGCCGTAGCGCAATGGATAGAGGACAATGGCTATGCCTTGGCCGGCAGCATGTTCAACATCTATCATGTCGGCCCGCACCAGGCACAGGACCCGGCAGATTATGTGACAGAGGTCTGCTATCCCATCCAAAAATAAAAGAGCGCGGCGCATAGGAGATTCCTATGCGCCGGTTTTTTTGCAAAAAAGGCAGGCATACGTTGACTTTCTCCTATGCCGTGGTATAATCAATGCTTGAAGTCCGTGCCTTGCGCACGGTCTTTTCACGATCACGATACGCACAGGGCCCTGCCCTGTTAGGATTTGAAGGGATACCAAATGATTAGAAACGATTTGCGCAACATCGCCATCATCGCCCATGTTGACCACGGCAAGACTACCCTGGTGGATGAATTGTTAAAGCAGGGCGGCATCTACCGCGACAACCAGGTCGTAGAGGAGCGCGTGATGGACAGCAACGATTTGGAGCGGGAGCGCGGCATCACCATTTTGGCGAAAAATACCTCCGTACACTACCACGATACCAAAATCAATATCGTGGATACGCCGGGGCACGCCGATTTTTCCGGCGAGGTGGAGCGCATCCTGAAGATGGTCAACGGCGTCCTGCTGCTGGTAGACGCGGCCGAGGGCCCGATGCCTCAGACGCGCTTTGTCTTGCAGAAGGCGCTGGAGCTCAACCATCCTATCATCATTGTCATCAATAAGATCGACCGTGCGGACGCCCGCATCGAGGAGGTCGTGGACGAGGTACTGGAGCTGTTGATGGATCTAAACGCCAGCGACGAGCAGCTGGACAGCCCCATCCTCTACTGCTCCGGGCGGGCGGGCGCCGCTTCGGACAAGCCGGACGATGTGGAGGGGAAAAACCTGGAGGTGCTGTTCCGCACGATTTTGCAGCATATCCCTGCGCCGGAGGGGGACGAGGCCGGGCCGCTGCAAATGCTTGTTTCCTCCATCGACTATAACGACTATGTAGGCCGCATCGCCATCGGCCGCATCGAGCGCGGCGCCGTCCAGGCCAACAGCGAAGTGATGGTATGCGATTACCACGAAAAGCATACGCCGTACCGCGCTAAGATCGTAAACCTATACCAAATCGACGGGCTAAAGCGCGTGCCTGCGGAAAGCGCCGCAGTCGGGGATATCGTCTGCCTTTCCGGCATCACGGACATCACCATCGGCGATACCGTGACCGCTGTGGATACGCCGGAAGCGCTGAGCTTTGTCAAGATCGAAGAGCCGACGGTGGAAATGACCTTTGCCGTCAACGACAGCCCGTTTGCCGGCAAGGAGGGGAAATATGTGACCTCCCGCCAGATCCGGGACCGCCTGTTCCGCGAATTGCTCAAGGACGTATCCCTGCGCGTGGAGGACGGCGATACCACCGATACCTTCCGCGTGGCCGGCCGCGGCGAAATGCACCTTTCCATCCTCATCGAGACGATGCGCCGCGAGGGGTATGAATTTTCCGTCAGCACGCCCAAGGTGCTGTATAAGCAGATCGACGGCAAAACCTATGAGCCGGTGGAGCGCTTGCTCATCGACGTGCCGGAGGAATCCGTCGGCACCATCATGCAGAAGATGAGCGCCCGCAAGGGGGAAATGATGCAGATGCATCAGCAGGGCAGCCGGATGCGCTTGGAATACCTCATCCCCACCCGCGGCCTTTTGGGCTACCGCAATGAGTTTTTGACGGATACCCGCGGCGAAGGGGTGCTCAACGCCGTGTTTGACAGCTACCAGCCCTTTAAGGGGGAGGTCACCCGCCGCTTTACCGGCTCGCTTGTGGCCTTTGAGGCGGGGGATGCCGTGGCCTATGGCCTGTACAACGCCCAGCAGCGCGGCGCGCTGTTTATCGAGCCTGGCACGGCGGTGTACGAGGGCATGGTGGTGGGCCAGAGCCCCAAGCTGGAGGATATCATCGTCAACGTCTGCAAGCGCAAGCAGTTGACCAATATGCGCGCTTCCGGCAGCGATGATGCGCTGCGCCTGACGCCAGCCAAGCAGATGAGCCTGGAGGCCTGTCTGGAATTTTTGGCAGATGACGAGCTTTTGGAGGTCACGCCCAAAAGCCTGCGTATCCGCAAACGTATTTTGGATAAATCGGCGCGGCTGCGTGCGCAGAGCAAAAACAAATAACGCTCTACAAAAGAGCGCGGCGCTGGGCCGTGCTCTTTTTCCATCGAAAAAGCCATCCGAAACCGGATGGCTTTTGTCTGCCTGTGTCTTACCTGTCATCTATGTACCGCGCACAGAGGCGGGCGGCTGTTAAATCCGCCGCCGGCTGTCCGGCCGGCGCTGCGTTGCCGCTGGGGTTGGTCTTTGCCAACATACGGGCCGTTACAGCCCTGCGCTGAAAGCGGGGGCTTCCCCTTCCCCCAGCGCTTCTATTTCATTCTCTGCCCCGTTACGGCAGAAATCAATTTACACTTTTTTCTTTGGGAGCTCTTTTTTGGTTATGTCCGTTTGGCTAACCCATGGGGCACCTCCTTTCCTTTCCACGGCATAAGCATACCGGTAAATTATGGTATGCGGTTGGCTAAAATCTAAAACATTTTGCCCGGATCTTAAAAAAAGAGCAAGGGAAGCAGCGCCCCTTGCTCTTTTTTATGCTGTTTTTGGCCCAGCATACCAGCCTTTGCCGGCGTTGTATGAATAGACACAATTTTGCCATCATTGCATATGCAGCATACATTCTCCCAGCGTCAGCTCCAGCTTTTCCAGCAACACATGCTCCAAATCAATGATCGCTTCCAGCGTCTGGCGCACGGATTGGCCCACCGCCATCATCTCCCCTGCGGCCGCGGCCTGGGACCCTCTCATCAGCCGCTGCGCTTCCGCAGCCAACAGATCGGCAATGCCCATTTCCTCTTTGGCGATGGATGCTATCAGCTGCGCTCTGGACGGCTGTAGGCTGCACGGCTGCTTTGCCTGGCAGCGGCAGGCAGCAGGG
>CAJLPK010000084.1 GCA_905208455.1 uncultured Bacillota bacterium | reverse complement strand
TAGACTACCGCCAGCATGAGCGCAACCAGGTGGGCAGCAAAAACGCAGGCTCGGCGCAGTATCTGGCAAAGCGCGCCGCGGAACCCAAAAAGAGCCGGCAGGTGCTGCTGGATACCTATGCCCAGGCCGGGGCGTTTGTTGCGCAGTTCGGCAAAACGATGCCCCCCGCCTATTATGAGGCGGCCCGTGCATTTGCCGATATGCCGCAAAAGAGCAAGCCGGCGCGGCTGTATACGCTCATCAAATACCGCCTGTGGAAGGGCGGCCTGGTACGCAAGCTCGGCCAGTGCCTGTATGGCTGACATTCGCCGGGCGCAGGGCCCGGAAACGATAGAAAACCAGCGCGAAAGCGATAAAAGGAGTGTTGTTTTGATGAAAGGCATTATCTTGGCAGGGGGCGCGGGTACGCGGCTGTATCCGTCCACCATCGCAGTTTCTAAGCAGATGCTCACCGTATACGACAAACCGATGATCTACTACCCGATGTCCACCCTGATGCTGGCGGGCATCCGCGAGATCCTGATCATCTCCACCCCGCGCGACATCAAGGGCTTTGAGCAGCTCTTTGGCGACGGCGCTCAGCTGGGGCTGAAAATCGAGTACGCCGTGCAGGAGCAGCCGCGGGGCCTGGCGGATGCGTTCATCGTCGGCGAAACATTCATCGGCAGCGACAACGTATGCCTGGTCCTGGGGGATAACATCTTCTACGGCTACGGGTTTACCGAGCGGCTAAAGCGCGCCGCGGCGCGCAAGCAGGGCGCTACGATCTTCGGCTACCATGTCGCCAACCCCAAGGCCTTCGGCGTGGTGGATTTTGACAAGGACGGCAACGTATTGTCCATCGAGGAAAAGCCGGCCGAGCCCAAGAGCAATTACGCCGTGCCCGGCCTGTATTTCTATGACAACCGCGTCGTGGACATCGCCAAACACGTAAAGCCCTCCGCCCGCGGGGAAATCGAGATTACCGCCGTCAACAACGCCTACCTGGAGCTGGGCGAATTGAAGGTGGAGCTGTTCGGCAGGGGCATGGCCTGGCTGGATACCGGCACGCACCGTTCCATGCTGGACGCCGCCAACTTCGTAGAGGCCGTGCAGACCCGCCAGGGCCTGTATATCGCCTGTTTGGAGGAAATCGCCTACAACAACGGATTCATCAGCCGCGAGCAGCTTTTGGCCCAGGCGGAAAAGCTGAAAACGACGGACTACGGCCAATACCTGTTCCAGGTAGCGGGCAAGGAAAAATAAGGAGAGAAACGGCATGAAGATCCTCATCACCGGCGCCCACGGGCAGCTGGGAAATGAACTCAAGAGCATGCTGGAAAGCGGGCGCGCGGAAATCGGCCCCATCGACCCGGCCTACCAGCATGCAGAGGTGTTTTACAAGGACATGGATACGGTGGATTTTTCCGACCTGGCGCAGGCCCGGGCCTGCGTGGAGGCGATAAAGCCGGATCTTGTCATCAACTGCGCGGCGATGACCAACGTAAACGCCTGCGAAACGGAGCTGGATGCGGCGATGAAGGCCAACGCCATCTTGCCGATGAACCTGGCCGTGCTGTGCCAGGAGCTGGGCGCCAAATTCGTGCATACCTCGACGGACTATGTCTTTGCCGGCGATGAAGCGTCCCCGCGCTGGGAATGGGACCCTACCGCGCCCGTCACCGCCTACGGCAAGAGCAAGGAGCTGGGCGAGCAATATGCCCGCCAAGCCTGCGCCAAGAGCTTTATCGTGCGCACGGCCTGGCTGTACGGCTATGTGGGCAACAATTTTGTCAAGACCATGTGCCGCCTGGCCAAGGAAAACGGAAAGGTGACGGTGGTCAACGACCAATTCGGCAACCCCACCAGCGCCAACGACCTGGCGTACCACATCCTAAAGCTGGCGCGCACGGAGTATTACGGCACCTACCACTGCACCAACGAGGGCACCTGCAGTTGGTATGACTTTGCCACAAAGATCATCGAGCTGGCCGGGATAGACGCAGAGGTGCGCCCCTGCACCACCGCGGAATACCCCACGCCCGCCAAGCGCCCGGCCTATTCGTCGCTGGAAAACGCCATGCTGCGCAATACCGTGGGCAACCAGATGCGCCCATGGGAGGACGCGCTTGTCATGTATATGGAAAACGCCAAGCAGCGCGGCATCATCGAGTAAAGGAGAAAAGCAACCATGAAAACCTATTTGGTCACAGGCGGAGCAGGGTTCATCGGCTCCAACTTTATCCTGTATATGATGAAAAAGCACAAGGACATCCGCATCATCAATGTGGACAAGCTGACCTATGCCGGCAACCTGGAAAACCTGAAAAGCGTAGACCAGGACCCGCGCTACCGCTTTGTGCAGGCGGACATCTGCGACGCCAAGGCCATCGAGGCGGTGTTTGAAAGCGAGCCGGTGGATTACCTGGTCAACTTTGCCGCCGAAAGCCATGTGGACCGCAGCATCACCGACCCGGAGGCATTCGTTAAGGCCAACGTCAACGGCACGGTCAACCTGTTGAACATCGCCAAGAAATACTGGGCCGAGGGCGACGGCTTTAAGCCCGGCGTCAAATACCTCCAGGTCTCTACCGACGAAGTATACGGCTCCTTGGGTGAAACGGGCTACTTTACCGAAACCACCCCGCTGAACCCGCACAGCCCGTACAGCGCGGCCAAGGCGTCTGCGGACTTTTTCGTGCAGGCGTTCCACGATACCTTCGGCCTGCCGGTGAATATCACCCGCTGCTCCAACAACTACGGGCCGTACCAGTTCCCGGAAAAGCTCATTCCGCTGATGATCAACAACGCCTTACAGCATAAGAATCTGCCCGTGTACGGCGACGGCATGAACGTGCGCGACTGGCTCTATGTCGAGGACCACTGCAAGGCCATCGACATGGTCATCACCTCCGGCAAAATCGGCGAGGTGTACAATGTCGGCGGGCACAACGAGCGCCCCAACATCTTCATCGTCAAAACCATTTTGCAGTATGTGCATGACCATGTGGACAAAGCGGTGGGCGAGCAGCTCATCCAATACGTAGAGGATCGAAAGGGCCACGACCGCCGCTACGGCATCGACCCGGAGAAAATCAAAAACGACTTGGGCTGGTATCCTGAAACGCCGTTTGAAAAGGGCATTGTGCTCACCATCGAATGGTATTTGAACCATAAAGAGTGGATGAGCCGCGTCACCAGCGGCGCGTACCAGGAATACTACGCCAAAATGTATCAAGGGAAGTAAGCGCTATGGGAAAATTCAAATTCATTGAAACCGGCATTGAAGGGCTGACCATCGTAGAGCCCACCGTTTTCGGCGACGACCGCGGCTATTTCATGGAAACGTACAGCGAACGCGAGTTTGCCGACGCCGGCCTGCCCACCTGCTTTGTGCAGGATAACCAGAGCAAAAGCCGGAAAGGCGTGCTGCGCGGCCTGCATTTCCAAATCAAGCACCCGCAGGGGAAATTGGTGCGCGCGCTGTCCGGCGCCGTGCTGGATGTGGCGGTGGACATCCGCAAGAACAGCCCCACGTTCGGCCAATGGCGCAGCTGCCTTTTGACCGAGGAAAACAAGCGGCAGTTCTATGTGCCGGAGGGCTTTGCCCACGGCTTCTCCGTGTTGAGCCAGGAGGCGGTGTTTGCGTATAAATGCACCGCGTTGTACGACCCCACCGACGAGGGCGGCATCCTGTACAACGACCCGCAGCTTGGCATCGACTGGCAGATCCCGGAGGGGGTAGAGGTGCTCCTTTCCGAAAAGGACAAAAAGCATCCGGGGCTGGATGCCTGGAGGTAATCGCTTGAGAGACACCATAGAAGTATTCAAACGGTACCGGTACCTGTTGGGCAACCTCATCAGCCGCGACCTGAAGGTGAAATACCGGCGCAGCGTGCTGGGCGTGGTGTGGAGCGTACTCAACCCGCTTTTGACCATGGTGGTCATCGCAACGGTGTTTGCGCACCTGTTCCGCTTCCAGATCGAAAACTACCACCTGTATTTTTTGGTGGGCAACGTATTGTGGACCTTTTTCAGCGAAGCCACCAACGGGGCCATGGGCTCGGTGCTGGAAAATTCGCAGCTTTTGAAAAAGGTGTATATCCCCAAATACATGTTCCCGCTGGAAAAATGCCTGTTTGCCTGCGTCAATTTGCTGTTTTCCATGGTGGCGGTGCTCATCGTCATGGCGTTTTCCGGCGTATGGCCGACGGCTACGTTTTTCCTGTTCCCGTTCGTGGTGCTGCTTTGTTTGGTGTTTGCCACCGGCATGGGGCTGCTGCTCAGCTCGCTGACGGTGTTTTTCCGCGACATCATGCACCTCTATGGCGTGGTGCTCACGGCCTGGATGTACGCCACCCCCATCATTTACCCGCTGGATCTGGCCAACCTGCCCGGCATCATCGTAGCCGTCATGCAGTTTAACCCCATGTATTATTTTGTCACCATGCTGCGCGATGTGCTGCTGTACAATACCGTGCCCGCCCTTTCGATGTGGCTGTGCGCGGCGGCGTTTGCGTTCGGGTTTTTGCTGCTGGGGCTGTGGTGCTTTAAGAAAAAGCAGGACCGCTTTGTGCTGTATGTGTAAAAGGAGGAAAGAGCGATGGAACAACCGGTCGTCGTGGATGTGCAGCATGTGACGATGAAATTCAATCTTTCCACCGAAAAAGTGGACAACCTGAAGGAATACTTCATCCGCACCCTCAAGCGCAATATCATGTACAATGAGTTTACCGCGCTGGATGATGTGAGCTTTCAGGTGAAAAAGGGCGAGGTCTTCGGCCTGGTGGGCCTAAACGGCTCTGGCAAGAGCACGATGCTAAAGCTGGTCAGCGGCATCTATAAGCCCACGAGCGGCCAGATTCGGGTGGACGGCGTGCTCGCCCCGCTGATCGAGCTGGGCGCCGGCTTTGATATGAACCTGACCGCCCGGGAAAACGTGTATTTGAACGGCTCCGTCATGGGCTACTCCAAAAAGTTTTTATTGCAAAAGTTCGATGAAATCATCGACTTTGCCGAGCTCAGGGATTTTGTCGATGTGCCGCTGAAAAACTATTCCTCCGGCATGGTGGCCCGCCTGGGCTTTGCCATTGCCACGGTGATAGAGCCGGATATCCTCATCTGTGACGAGATCCTGGCCGTTGGCGATTTTCAGTTTCAGCAAAAGTGCGAGGAACGCATCAACCAAATGCGCGCCCATGGGGTGACGATTTTGTTTGTTTCGCATTCCATCGAGCAGGTGCAGCGCATCTGCCACCGCGCGCTCTGGCTGGATCATGGCCATCTGAAAATGATCGGCCCGGTGGACGAGGTGTGCCCGGCGTATATCAGCCAGCACGCCCCGGCATAAAAAACAAGACGGCGGGCCCAAGGCCCGCTGTTTTTTCGGAAAGGAGAAGCGCAATGGACAATAACAGCAATACGCCCGTTTTGACGACGCCGCGCTTAACGCTCCGCAGATTTGCGCCGCGCGATGACAAGGCGCTGTTCGCCCTACTGCGCGATGAGGAGGTCAACCGCTTTTTGCCCTGGTTCCCCTTTCCTTCGCTTGCGCAGACGCAGGCGCATCTGCAGTCGTTTTACCTCGACAGCTACCGCCAGCCCTTTGGCTGCCGGTATGCCGTCTGCATGCAGGGCGAGGATACGCCTGTCGGCTATGTGCACTTGAGCCAGGACGAGAACCATGACTTCGGCTATGCCCTGCGCCGCGAATTTTGGGGCCGGGGCATCATCCCGGAGGCCGGGCAGGCGGTGCTGGCCTGGTTGAAAGGGCAGGGCCTGCCGTTTGTAACGGCCACACACGACAGGGAAAACCCAAACAGCAGGCGCGTCATGCAAAAGCTGGGCATGCGCTACTGCTATTCCTATACCGAGCAGTGGCAGCCCAAAAACATCGAGGTGGTGTTCCGCCTGTATCAGCTAGACCTAAACGGCGGCCCGCACCCCGTGTACAAGGCGTATGCGCAGCGGTACCCGCATTTTGTGGAAAAGGGCGGCGTGCCTGCTGCCGCGGAGGGGTGAAAGGGTCACGATGAAACGGCACAAGGGGCAAATGTCGGAATCCATGCTGCTCGGCACGCTGCTGACGCTGGCCGGCGGGTTCCAGGACGCCTATTCCTACAACTGCCGCGGGCATGTGTTTGCCAATGCGCAGACCGGCAACATCGTGCTTTTGGGGCAAAATTTGGCCGGCGGGCAGTGGGCCGCGGCGCTGCATTATCTCTTCCCGCTGCTGGCGTTTTTGGCAGGGGTCTATGCCTCGGAATGGGTGCGGCACCTGGGCAGGCGCAGCCGCACGCTGCATTGGCGGCAGACCGTGCTGCTGGTGGAAATTTGCCTTTTGGCGGCGGCGGGCTTTTTGCCGCAGGCAATGAATCCCCTCGCCAACGTGCTGATGAGCTTTGCCTGCGCCATGCAGGTGGACAGCTTCCGCAAATTCAAGGGCATCCCCTGCGCTACGACGATGTGCATCGGCAACATGCGCAGCGGCACAGAGCTTTTGAGCCGCTACCACATCACAAAGGACAAGGCGCTTTTGCGCCAAAGCCTGCACTATTACTACATCATCCTGGTGTTTGCCGCCGGCGCGGCGCTGGGCGCGGTGCTGACCGGGCTCATCGGCGAAAAGACCATCTGGATTGCCGCCGGGCTGATGGCGGCAGGGTTTGCGCTGATGTTCATCCGGGAGAAGGCCTAGAAAAAAAGACCCCATGGGGTCTTTTTTTGTGCCTGCTATTTTTTCACCCTGTCGAACCGGATCTGGCAGGCCGGGCAGCCCTGCGCGA
>CAJLPK010000083.1 GCA_905208455.1 uncultured Bacillota bacterium | reverse complement strand
CCGGGTCCTTGAACGCGCCGTCGCCGTATACCATCACTTCGATATGCTTGCCGGTTTTTGCCAGCAGCTCGTCCTGCACGGCTTTGACGAACGCCTCGCAGTCGCGCGGAAAGAGCTTGACCGTCTCCTCCGTCGCCTTGTTGGAGCCCAGCAGCCCATACGCGGGGTTAAAGCCGCTGCCGCCTACCGGCTTTGTCATCATATCGTCCAGGCCCAGCACGGTGCGCGCCCCGTTTTGCAGCAGCAGCCGCTTGCTGCGCGCCCGGGTATGGATGTCACAGGTCAGCACGTCCTTGGCATAGGGCAAAATGTCCTTGGCGCTGTTGCCCAGGATGATCTCCACCTCTGCGCCCTCGCCCTGGATCAGCTCTTTGTAATATTCGATATAATCCACGCCGGTGAAGGGATGCTCCACCCGCCCGAACGCCTTGCGGTACTGCGCCTCGGTCAGCACGTCGGTATAGGGGTTGATACCCTTTTCATCCAGCGCGTCCAAAGACACCAGGTGGTTGCCCACCTCGTCGGACGGATAGCTCAGCATCAGCGTGATCTTCTTTGCGCCCCGGGCAATGCCCTTCAGGCAGACGGAAAACCGGTTGCGGCTCAAAATCGGGAAAATCACCCCGATATGGCCCTCCGGGAAATGAGCCTTGATGTCCTCTGCAATGTCGTCTACCGACGCATAATTGCCCTGCGCCCTGGCCACGATGGCCTCTGTGGCCGCCACAATATCGCGGTCGCGAAATTCGATGCTTTCGCTCCGGGCCGCCGCCATCAGGGAATCGACGACGATTTTGACCAGGTCATCCCCTTGCCGGATGATGGGCGTGCGCACGCCTCTTACCACGGTTCCAATCGATTTTGACATAAAAGGTGCTCCATTTCTCAACGGCGAGCATTTGCCATCAGGCCTGCCTGCCGTTGAAGACAGGCCCACAAAATGATATTATATCGCACTTTGCTGATTTGCACTAGCGGTTTGCCGCCATTTTCTTTTGCGCATACCGCAGCGCCGTCCGCCCATACTAAAAACAGGGAGGTGAAGCGCTTGTACCGCGAAATCTATCCGGACGCCGGCGGCAAAAAGGATCCAAAGCCCCCGCGCAAAACGCCGGCCGGCGATCCGCTGAAAAATCCAAAGGACATTTCCAAAATCCGCGTATAGCGCCCAAGGCCGCAGCGTTGTCTGCGGCTTTTTTATTTGAGCTGCGCTATCGCCTGCTGCAGGTTCTGCACGGGGCCCTCGTCCTGGTACATCTCCGCCGCGTCCCTGGCCGAGGCCAGGAGGATTACATACACCAGCACAGAGTATTCATTGATGGCCTTGGGCCGCGCGTTTTCGATCCATTTCTGCGCCAGCGCTTTTAACCCCTCCAGGTTTTCCTCGATGAATGCATCCAGCTCGTGGATATAGCGGAACCCCAAAAACTGCAGGCGCTGCACGATTTTCAGCCGGCTGATAAACGCGTCGTCCCGGCTTACCTCCAGGCCGTACTGCTCCTTGGCCTGGCTGGCAAACTGCCGGGTCCGGCCGCTGGTTTCAAAATACTGGATGAGCGTGTTTTTGTTGATGTCGGTTTTCAGGACCTTCTCGATCCTGTCAAAGCTCTGGTTATACTGCGCCACCTCCTGGCGGATCACCTCAAACTCCTCGTCGATCAATTCCAGCGTGGCGGCGATTCTCGTCAGCTTTCTCCGGATGGAAAGCGGGATCTCAAAATTGGATTTATACCCCAGCCCATGCTCGATTTCCCCCCAGGCATGCTGCAGCGCCGTGCGGATCTGCACTTCAAACTTGAGCCCGCGGTACCGCTGGTATTCCACCAGTTGGCAGCGCGCATCGGAAAACTGCAAAATCACATGGATGGAGTTGTAGCCGAAATCAATGTACCCCTCCAGGCTCTTTTTGCGCTTGTCCACCAGCTCTACCAGTTCAAATTCGCGCGTTAATACCGAAAGCACCCGCTCCATATCCGGCTCAAACAGCGTCACGACCCTGCACCCGATCAGGTCCGTCACATCGGAGAGCTGCTGGTATTTGCGCTTAAACTGTATCTTTTTCCGCAAAGAATCCTCGTTTTTGATGCGGAAGGAAATGTTCGCCACCTCAATGCCGCTGGCGGACAGCAGCGTGGGGATGATGTCCTCCAAATCGTCCTGGAAATCCATCAGCCGCTGCTTTTCCTCTGAAAATTGGCGCAGGATGGTTTCCTCGTTGGCTACCAGCGCCACGCCCTGTATCCCTTGTGTCTCCACTTGTGCGTTTTCTTCCTTTCCCCGCAGGGCGCATTTCTGCGCGCCCGCGTTTCTTCTGCTATTATACTATATTTTTCCGGTGTGTGCGGTTTTGGGCCATCCCTTTGCGCCGCCCGGGCAAAGTATGGTACACTACAAGAAATCAAAAGGAGGCCCTTTATGCGCATCATCGTCATCGACGGCCAGGGCGGCGGCATCGGCCGCCAGCTGGTCGAGCAAATCAAAAAGCAATGCCCGCAGCACGAGGTGCTGGGCATTGGCATCAACGCCATCGCTACATCCGCCATGGTCAAGGCCGGCGCCGACGGCGGCGCCACGGGGGAAAGCGCCGTTTGCTACAACTGCGCGCATGCGGATATAATCGTCGGCCCCATCGGCCTGGTGCTCGTCGGCTCCATGCTGGGCGAGGTCAGCGCCGCCATCGCCGCCGCCGTATCATCCAGCGAAGCGGAAAAGGTGCTGATCCCCGTTTCCAAATGCCATGCGCACATCGCCGGCGTCAAGGACCAGCCCATCGGCCGGTGCATCGAGGATGCGCTGATAGAGATCCAAAGCCTTGTCGGCTAACCGTCCTCTTTACATCCCCGCCTTTTTGTGATAAAGTAACCTTTACATGGGGGCAGGAAGCCCCTGCGTTTTGCCAGAAGGCAGTTTTGTTTTTTCCGTTATCGTTATACTTGCTTGTCAATGCATCACGAAGATGTTTCAGCCCGGCAAGGGCTGTGCTTCGTGATTTTTTTATGTTCTGTTTGGAGGATTTCGGATGCGGCCGCGCGCGCTTACCCTGCTGGGAACCATTGCAAAAAAGCTGGCACAATGTATCGTTGTGCTGTTTTTGCTGTCGCTGGCCGTTTTCTATATGGCCCGCCTATCGCCCGGCGACCCGCTGCGCTCCTATTACGGCGACAGCGTGGAGCGCATGAGCACGCAGGAGCGCGCGGACGCCATCCACCGTCTCGGCCTGGACGAGCCCATCTATAAGCAATACGGCATCTGGCTGCAAAATGCCTTGGAGGGGGATTGGGGCATTTCCTTTAAGTACAAACAGCCCGTCACCGCCGTCATCGGCTCCATGTACCAAAACACCCTGCTTTTGGGCGGCCTGTCCTATGTCTGCACCTTTGGGCTGGCGCTGCTCCTCGGCGTATTCTGCGCCCTGCATGAGGACCGCTTTGTTGATAAGCTCATCTGTAAAATCGGCACCATCACAAATTGTATCCCCTCTTTTTGGGTTTCCCTTGTCCTGATTTTGATTTTTAGTGTCAATCTCGGCTGGCTTCCCTCCAGCGGGGCCTACGCCCTGGGCAAGGCGGGCGATGTTCTCAGCCGCCTGCGCCATCTGGTTTTGCCGCTTTGTGTGATGGTGCTCAGCCATCTTTGGTACTACGCCTATATGGTGCGCAACAAGCTCATGGAGGAGATTCGGCAGGATTATGTTCTGCTTGCCAAGGCCAAAGGCCTGGGCCGGCGGCGCATCGTATACCGGCACTGCCTGCGCAATATCCTGCCCACCTACCTGAGCTTGATGGCAATCTCCATTCCGCATATTCTGGGCGGCACCTACATCGTAGAGCAGGTCTTTGCCTATCCCGGGCTGGGCTCGCTCTGTTTTGAAAGCGCCAAATACCATGATTATAACCTATTGATGATCCTCTGCCTGATCACAGGCGCGCTGGTCATCGTTTCCAATCTCATTGCGCAGCTCTTGCAGGATAAAATTGATCCGCGCATGCAGCGGGAAGGAGGGAAAGCGGCATGGACACCCCCACCCAGGGCTTTGAATTAGTCGGCCCTCATCCCGCGAAAACGCAGCCCCTGCCGCCCAAAAAGCGCAGGCTGTTTGCTTCCGAGGTTCCGTATCTGTCCTTTATCATCCTGGGGCTGATTTTGCTGGGCTGCCTGTTCTGCGAATGCTTTATCCCCAAGGACCCTACCTACCTGGACCTTGCGCACACCAGCCAGCCGCCGGGCGGCGGGTTCCTCTTTGGCACGGACCCCATGGGGCGCGATATTTTTTCCATGATCTGGTACGGCGGCCGCATCTCGCTGTTCATCGGCTTTGCCGCCGCCGCAGTCTCCACCGCCATTGCCGTGGTATACGGCTGTATCAGCGGCTTTGCCCCCGCTTGGCTGGATGATGCGCTGATGCGCTTTGCCGAAATGGCGATGAGCATCCCTTCCATCCTCGTCATCATCTTTTTGCAGGCCATGATCGGCCAGTCCAACCCGCTGGCCATCGCCTGCATCATCGGGCTGACCAGCTGGATGAGCATCGCCAAGGTCGTACGCACCGAAGTGCGCCAGATAAAAAACAGCGAATACATCCTGGCAGCCCGGCTGATGGGCGGCCGGTTCTTCTATATCCTGCGCCGCCATCTACTGCCGAGCTTTGTTTCCTCCATCATGTTTATGGTGGTCACGAATATCGGTTCTGCCATCGGCACAGAATCCACGCTCAGCTTTCTCGGCATCGGCCTGCCGATAGAAACGGTGTCCTGGGGCAGCATGCTCAGCCAGGCGGACCGGGCGCTTTTATCCAACAACTGGTGGCTCATTGTCATCCCCGGCTTGTTTCTTGTCGTCACACTTGTCTGCATCACCAACATCGGCCATTACATCCGTAAGGCCAACCACCGGCGATGCAGCAATCTATAAAACATCATTGGTAAGGGAGAGAATACGATGAAAAAACGCACTGCCTTTTTGGCCCTGCTGCTGGCCTGCACGATGCTCGTGCTGTCCGCCTGCGGCTCTGCCGACACCAGCAGCCCGGACACGGCGCAAAACAGCACCCTGGTATACGCCAGCGGCGACTATACCAGCATCAACCCTGCCCTGTATGAGCATGGCGAGATCAATTCCCTGATCTTTTCCGGCCTCACGGCGCACGACGCGGAAAACAAGGTCGTGCCCGCGCTGGCGGAAAGCTGGGAATACGATGAAACTACCTACACCTATACCTTCCACCTGCGCAAGGATGTCAAATGGCACGATGGCGAGCCCTTTACCGCAAGCGACGTCGTCTTTACCCTCACGGAGATTTTGGACGCGGAAAACCAGTCCGAAATCGCTTCCAACTATGAGGATGTCGCGAGCATGGGCGCGCCGGATGATTACACCTTTACCCTCGTCCTCAAAGCGCCCAACGTCGCGATGCTGGATTATCTGACCGTCGGCGTTTTGCCGAAGCACCTGCTCGAGGGGAAGGACCTTGCCACGGATCCCTTCAACCAAAGCCCGGTGGGCACCGGCCCGTATAAGCTGACAAGCTGGGATACCGGCCAGAGCATCACGCTGGAGAAAAACGAGGACTATTACGGCGGCGCGCCTGCCATCGATACCGTAATCTTCAAAATCGTGCCGGATGAAAAGACCCGCGCCCTGCAGCTCAAAAGCGGCGAGGTGGACTTGGCGCAGGTAACGCCGGAGGATGCCCAGCAATTCCAAGGCCTGGAGGGCTTTACCACCTACGATATGAAAACCGCCGACTACCGCGGCATTCTGTATAATTTCAACAACGACCTGTTCAAAAACAATCCCGAGCTGACCAACGCGCTCAGCTACGCCATCGACCGGCAGGCCATCATCGACAGCGTGCTGCTTGGTCAGGGAGAAATCGCTTATTCCCCGCTGCAAATGGGCCCGTATAACAACCCGGACATGGAAAAATTCTCCTATGACCCCCAAAAGGCCCAGCAGGAACTGGAAAAGGCCGGCTGGCAAAAGGGCAGCGACGGCGTATATGAGAAAAACGGCGTCCGCCTTTCCTTCAAGATCAACTGCGGCGAAGGCGACCAGGTGCGCATCGACATGGCCACCATCTGCGCCCAGCAGCTGCAGGCCATCGGCGTGGACGCTACCGTAGCCGTCAACGCGGAAACGGATTGGGCGGGCCAGGAAGCCTATCTCATCGGCTGGGGCAGCCCGTTTGACCCGGACGACCATACCTATAAGGTCTTTGGCACGGACAAGGGCGCCAATTACAGCGGCTATTCCTACGAAAAGGTCGACGAGCTGTTGAAAAAAGCGCGGGAAACCGACGACGATGCGCAGCGCAAGGTCTATTACCAGCAATTCCAGCAGGCGCTGACTGAAAAGATGCCCTTTACCTTCATCGCCTATGTAGACGCCATCTATGTCGGCAAATCCAACATCCAGGGCATTACGCCGGATACCGTGCTGGGCCATCACGGCGTCGGCATTTTCTGGAACATCGCGGACTGGACGCTGAGCGCGTCATAATCTGAACCATACTGCCAAAGAAAGGAGGCGCCGCTATGCACGCGCTGCTGGAAGCGGACAACGTATCCATCCAATTTCATACATCGCAAAGCACCGTTGAGGCCGTGCGCGGCGTCTCCTTTTCCCTCTATGAGGGAGAGACGCTTGCCATTGTTGGTGAATCAGGCTGCGGTAAATCCGTCCTGTGCAAATCCATTTTGCGCCTTTTGCCGCATAGCGGAACCATCAGCAATGGCAAGCTTCTCTTCCAAGGGCAGGATTTGGCCGCCCTTTCCGAAAGGGAGATGGACCGCATCCGCGGGCGCGAAATCGCCATGGTGTTCCAGGACCCCATGACCTCGCTCAACCCTACCATGTCCGTTGGCAAACAGATCATGGAGGTCATCCTGCAGCACGAAAAGGTCTCTAAAAAGGAAGCCAGAGAGAGAGCGCTTTTTTGGATGCAAACCGTCGGCCTGGACCGCCCGGAG
>CAJLPK010000082.1 GCA_905208455.1 uncultured Bacillota bacterium | reverse complement strand
GAAGTCATCGAATAAGAGACGAGAGTGAGGGACTGCAAAGCAGTCCCTTTTTTCATGCCTTGCATTTGATATGAAATCGTATTATTATAAGAGATGAAATAAATATTGTATTTTGTGTGTTTCCTTTTTTATATTTTCGGCACGAGTTTTGGTTTTGTTCGATGATAACGTATATACCTGCATAGCATTGTAAAGGGACCTTGACAAAAGGCGCCTTTCAAAAAATAAAATAGATAAGGAGTAAAGGGATGAAGACATTTTCCAACTTTAAGTTCCACATGTACACGGATGTGCTGTTCGGCAAGGGGACCGAGATGGAAGTCGCCAACATGATCAAAAAGCATGGCGGCACGAAGGTCATGTTTGTATACGGCGGCGGCAGCATCAAGCGCAGCGGCCTGTACGATAAGGTGGTAAAGTGCCTGAACGACGCGAAAATCGACTTTGTGGAGCTGGGCGGCGTAAAAGCCAATCCGCTGCGTTCCCTGGTAGAATCCGGGCTGAAAAAGGCACAGGAAGAAAAAGTGGACTTCATGCTGGCGGTAGGCGGCGGCTCTACCATTGATACGGCCAAGGGCATTGCGCTGGGGCTGGCCAATGACGGGAACTATTGGCAGTTCTATAACGGCGTGATGGCGGAAAAGATGATCCCGGTCGGCACGATCCATACCATTTCCGCAGCAGGCAGCGAGACCAGCGGCTCCTCCGTACTGGTGGACGATATGGAAACCAAGAAAAAGTTTGGCTTTATGAATCCGGCCTGCCGGCCTGTGTTTGCCATTATGAACCCGGAGCTGACCTATTCCGTTTCCAAATACCAGACCGGCGCGGGCACGGCGGACATTTTTGCGCATACCTATATGCGTTATCTGACCCCGGATGCCAGCTTCTTGGGCGATCAGTATTGTGTGGGCACGCTGAAAACGGTTGTCAAGTACGGCCCGATTGCCGTCAATGACCCGGAAAATTATGAAGCGCGCGCGGAACTGATGCTGGCTGGCTCTTTCTCCCATAATGATTTGACAAGCATTGGGCGCGCGGGCGTGCCGAAGGGCGGCGAGCACGGCTTGGAGCAGCAGATGAGCGGCATGTACGATACAGCGCACGGCGCAGGCTTGTCTGTGATGATGCCGGCGATGCTGATGTACATCATCAAGCACGGCAGCGAGGCGCAGGTGGCTCGTGTGGCGCAGTTTGCTACGGATGTGTTTGAAGTGGATGCGGACTACGCGGACGCCAAGAGCGTAGCGCTGGAAGGGGTGCGCCGCTTTAAGGCATGGCTGGCCTCCCTGGGCATGCCGCTGACCATCAAGGAGCTGGGCATCGATCCTAAGGAGATTCCGAACATTTTGGATGCGACGGTGCCGGCGGAGGATTCCGCCATCAACGGCTTCATGAAGATGGACCGGGCCGCTGTCAAGGAGATCTACGAATCTGCAGCGGAATAAGAAAACGACGATAGGGCCGCGGGAATGCCTGCGGCCCTTTTTTAGGGCTTTTTTCCGGGGAAAGAGAGGAAATAGCCATTGACAGAAATGAGAAGATATGCTATTTTCATTAGGTGACCCCGATTGGGGCTTTATTCATCATGTCGTGATTTTGAAACCATGGAGGTGTGGATACAATGGCAGCTGGAAGCCGTGTAAAGGTTACGCTTGCTTGCACAGAATGCAAACAACGCAATTATGACACCATGAAGAACAGAAAGAATACACCGGACCGTATCGAGATGAACAAGTATTGCAGATTCTGCAAAAAGCATACGGCGCACAAAGAGACCCGCTAAGACGGCAAACGTTTTGTAAGGATGTGAGACAACCCTATGGCCAAGGACAAAAAAGCCAAGCAGCCCGATCCTAAAAAGACTAAGGCGAAGGATACCAAAAAGGCGGCCAAGCCCAAGCGCGGCGGCCGGATCGTCCGTTTTTTCCGAGATATGGGCTCTGAACTGAAAAAGGCGACATGGCCTACCAAGCAGGAGCTGGCAAAGTATACCGGCATCGTGCTTATATTCATCTGTGCGTTTGCTGTTGTCGTTGGACTGATAGACCTCGGTCTTACAAAACTGTTGGCGCTTATCGTCAGCTAAGGAGGTCTTTGATTTGAGCGATCATCTGCAAGGGGAAGGCGCCACGACCACCGTACAGCAGGGGCGTCATGAAACGACGGACCGGCCGATGTGGTATGTGGTTCATACTTATAGTGGATATGAAAACAAGGTAAAGGCCAATTTAGAAAAATCTGTGGAAAACCGCGGCATGCAGGATGTGATCCTGGAAGTAAAGGTGCCGATGGAGGAGTCCATAGAGGTGAAAAACGGCAAGAAAAAGACCGTTTCGCGCAAGGTGTACCCCGGCTATGTGATGGTCAAGATGCTTTTGAACGATGAAAGCTGGTATATCGTGCGCAATACCCGCGGCGTAACGGGCTTTGTGGGCCCGGGCAGCCGGCCGATCCCGCTGAGCGATGCGGAGGTGCGCATGACGGGCATTGAGAACGTTTCCATTGATATTGATGTGGAAGTGGGCCAGAATGTCACCATCACAAGCGGGCCGCTGGAAAACTTTGTCGGGACGATACAGGAGATCAATAAGGAGCGGCAAAAGCTCAAGGTATCCGTTTCCATGTTTGGCCGGGATACCATCGTGGAGCTGGATTTTGTGCAGGTGCACAAGATCTGAACACACCCAAAACTGTGCATAGACGCTTTTTGCGTTTGTTGCGTGGGAGGGGCATCCCCCCGTTTTGACCACAATAGAATCAGGAGGTGCAACCATGGCTAAGAAGGTTGCCGGTTTTATCAAACTGCAAATTCCCGCAGGGAAAGCTACCCCTGCACCGCCGGTAGGCCCTGCGCTGGGCCAGCATGGCGTGAACATCATGGGCTTCTGTAAGGAGTTCAACGAGCGGACAAATAAGGACGCGGGCTTGATTATCCCCGTCGTTATCACCGTATATGCGGACCGTTCGTTCTCGTTTATCACGAAGACCCCGCCCGCGGCTGTCTTGATCAAAAAGGCATGCAACATCGAACACGCAAGCGGACGGCCGAACCGCGACAAAGTCGCATCCCTTACCCGTGCGCAGGTAGAAGAGATCGCCAAAACCAAGATGCCGGATCTGAACGCCGCATCCCTGGAGGCCGCGATGAGCATGGTTGCGGGGACGGCCCGCAGCATGGGCGTCACCGTAGAAGACTAAGCGCAAGGATGTGGGAGCAGGCAACTGCGCTATGACCACAAGGAGGAGAAACCATGAAACACGGTAAGAAATATACCGACAGCGCAAAGCTGTTGGAAAAAGGGAAACAGTATGACCTGACCGAGGCGGTAGAGCTGGTAAAGCAAACGGCCAAGGCAAAATTTGACGAAACCATCGAATTGTCCGTCCGCCTGGGCGTAGACCCCCGCCATGCGGACCAGCAGGTGCGCGGCGCGGTCGTGTTGCCGCACGGCACCGGCAAAAAGGTGCGCGTTTTGGTATTCTGCAAGGCAGATAAGGAAGCAGAAGCCCAGGCAGCAGGCGCGGATTTCATCGGCGGCGAGGACCTGATCGCAAAGATCCAGGGCGGCTGGCTGGATTTTGATGTCGCAGTCGCTACCCCGGACATGATGGGCCTGGTAGGCCGCGTCGCGAGGATCCTGGGACCCCGCGGCCTGATGCCGAACCCGAAGTCCGGCACGGTGACGCCGGATGTGACCAAGGCTATCAACGATATCAAGGCCGGTAAGGTAGAATACCGGGTAGACCGCAGCTCTATCATCAACGTACCGGTGGGCAAGGCTTCGTTTGAGGCAAGCCAGCTGGATGAAAACATCAGCACGCTGATGGACGCCATCGTAAAAGCCAAGCCGGCTTCCGCCAAGGGCACGTATTTGAAGTCCGTGGCGATTTCCAGCACGATGGGCCCTGGCATTCATCTGAATGCGCAGCGTTTCCTCTAAGCCGTTGACACGCCTGGGACAAGGTGGTATACTGATACGGTAAAAAATATGATACTTGGATTGCCGAAGACAGCTGGTGTGCGTCTGCACTTAAATTCGCCCGCCGAGGATGACCCAAAAGTTATGGTATGCCCGCAGGGCATCATGGAATGATTTTTGAGCCTCCGAAGCGCTGTTTCGGAGGCTTTTCTTATGGACAGGTGGAGGTGAAAAGAGTGAAAGAAGCGATTCTGCAACAAAAGCAGGGGATCGTGGAGGATATCAAGACCAAGTTTGAGACTTGCAAAAGCGCGGTCCTGATTGATTACCGCGGCCTGACGGTAGAAGAGGTAACCAACCTGCGCAATAAGTTCCGCGAAGCGGGGGTGGAGTACCGTGTATTGAAAAACACGATGATCCGCCGTGCGGTAGATGCGCTGGGCCTGGAAGGCTTGGAGCCGGTCTTGGAAGGACCGACCGCTGTGGCGTTTGGCATGGAAGATGCGGTAGCCCCGGCGAAAATCATCAACGATTTCATCAAAGAAACGGACAAGACTGAAATTAAAGCGGGCGTTTTGGAAGGCAAGGTCGTCGATGTGGCGGCTGTCAAGGCGCTGGCGTCGCTGCCGAGCCGCGAGGTATTGGTGGCCAAGGTACTGGGCAGCATGAACGCGCCCATCACGGGATTTGTTACGGCGTTGTCCGGCAATATCCGCAACCTGCTGTATGTATTGAATGCCATTGGCGAAAAGAAGAGCGCATAAACCACTGCGCATAACGCAAAAAACAAACAAATGAATTGGAGGATATTACAATGAACAAAGATCAGATCATGGAAGCCATTGAAAATATGACAGTACTCGAGCTGAGCGAGCTCGTAAAGGCGATGGAAGAGAAATTCGGCGTATCCGCCGCTGCCCCGGCTGTGGCTGTGGCGGCTGCTGGTGCTGCTCCGGCTGAAGCGGCTGCTGCTGAGAAGACCGAGTTTGACGTTGTGCTGAAGGAAGCCGGCGATCAGAAGATCAAGGTCATCAAGGTGGTACGCGAAGCGACCGGCCTGGGCCTGAAGGAAGCCAAAGACCTGGTAGACAACGCTCCGAAAACCATCAAAGAGGGCTTGTCCAAGGAAGAGGCTGAAAAGCTGGAAGCTGCCATCAAAGAAGTGGGCGGCGTCGTCGAAGTAAAATAACATCGGCAAACAAAAAGCATCGGAATTTCCGATGCTTTTTTTATTGTACGCGGTCTATGAGCATTTGAAGATGTGAAGAAAGCTGCTCAGGGCAGTCCCAAAAGGGAGCATGCCCGCAGCGGGGCAATAGGATGGGGTCGTTTTGCGTGAGCTGGCGGGCCGTTTGCCGGGCCTCCTTGAAGGAGACGATACCGTCCTCCTCTGCCCAAGTGACCAGAGCAGGCATAGAAAAAGAGGGCGGCCGTAAAAGGCCGGGGGCATACCCATTGGAGGAAGCAGAGAGATTAAAGCATGCCAAGGCCCAATACAGGTCTGCGACGCTGCGCTGCCGGAGAGAGGCCTTGGCAAGCTGCCGGGCTTGTAAACGGCCTGGTTTTCGGCGTACAAAGATCGCTTGCTCCCAGAGCGCCGCCATGCCTTCGACGTCCTGCCTACGAATCATGGAGAGAGCCGGCGCGACCTGCGTTGGCTCTTGCGCCATTTCCTGTGCGCTGTGGTACGCATTTCCCTGAGGGGTGAGTAGAGGGCACCCTGCCACCCCAACACTTTCCACCAGGCACACAGCGCGTACCAGGGAAGGGTGCGAAAGGGCCAGCGACATGCACACAGGGCCGCCGGCCGACCATCCGACCAAAAAGACGGGGCCAAGGCCCAGGAGGCGGATAAATGCATACAGGTCCTCTGCAAGGTCATCGATGCGCTGCAAAGGCGTATGGTAACTGCTTTTGCCTGCGCCGCGCAGGTCCGGGATGTAGCAGGCAGTTCCCTTTGGCAGATGGGGCAGGAAGGGAGCAAAGTGCGCGCCGGCACATAGATTGCCATGCACCAGGATCAGGGGTTTGCCCTGCCCGAACACTTGATAGTACAACGATTCCCCATGAGGCAGGCGGGCATAAGGCATGCGATTCCTCCTTTCCAAAAAGGAAAATAGGCAGTGGGCTGCCTATTTCTTTTTTCTGGCACGAATGGTTTTGCCAAAGGCATCCTGGATGGCATTGGCAAATGCTTCTAACCCCTGGGTAATGGCGATCTGCTGTTCAGGGGTAAGCGATAAAAACGCATCCACCTCGGCCTGCTCCATCTCCCCCATAAGGGCGTCGGCATACACCTGCCCTTCAGGGGTAAGGCGCACGAATTTGTTTCGCTTATCCTTGGGGTTGTTTTCCCGATAGATGAGGCCGGCCTCCTCCAGCTTTTTCAAGGCAGAGGAGACGGTCTGCTTTGGCAGCAGCACCTTGCTGACAAGCATGCTTTGTGTACAATGCGCCGGGTCGCGGTGAATCTCATCCAGCAAAAACATGGTGCTGTCCTGGATCCCGTGGCACTGAGCCCATAGATTGTACGTTTGGTTGATGCGGAACCAACTGATATAGTATAGATCCAAAAACTCCTGGATCTCGTCAATCTTGCGCGTCGATGAGCGGGTCGTCCGCGGCGTTGTCGAGTTCGGCGTTTGCATAGGCGGTTTGCTCCAATCTTAAATGTTCTTTGTGGATCCTGTATAGGTACAGCAAGCTCAATACCAGCAAGCCTTGGGCGGCGGGCAGAGCGATCCAGATCCCGTTGATGGCAAAAATCAGCGGCAGCGTGATAAGCAGTACCGGTGTAATGCAGCAGGGATCGGCATAGATCATAAACAGGGCCAGCCTGCTTTCCCCTACGGCGTAGAAGTAGGAGGAGAAAAGCTTGGCAACGGCGATGAGCGGAAACGCGAACACAGACCATAGCAGGGCGTTGACCATCAGAGCGCTGGCCTCCGGCGATGTGCCAAACGCCGTGGGCACAGCGCCGCGCACCAAGAAGAGGATAACGGACAATGTACAACTGATGATGAGCGCCACACGCAGCCCTTTGTTTTTCACGGATCTCATCTGCTCATACTCACGCGCGCCCTTCAGATAGCTGATGAGCGGCTGTAAGCCTTCCCCGATTCCCGATAGGAACAGCAAAACGGATTCTACGATATACGAGGCCACCGCATAGGCCGCGACTGCCGCTTCGCCGCCA
>CAJLPK010000081.1 GCA_905208455.1 uncultured Bacillota bacterium | reverse complement strand
GGCGCAATCTGTCCTTGGGCAAGCTGCCGCAGCCTATGCCGGCCCGTCTTTGGCGGATGGCGCTCTGCCTGCCGCGGGGCGGCAAAGCGGCACGGCGCGATTTCGCCTTAGGCAGTCCTGCCCCCTTTCCGCGCATTTTCCCGCCGCGGCGACGCCGGGCTTTTTTTGTGCCTGGTGTTTTTTCCGGCCCCGGCAGAGAGGCAAAAACGGGGGCTTTGGCCTGCTTGGGGGATTTTTCCAGGCTTCGTTATACAGTATTTACGCCGGACTGGGAAATATACAGGGAGAATAAGAAAAAAACACCCGGCAAACGGATGTTTTTCGCAGGAAGGGCTGCCCATGGATCAGCCGGCCCTATCCCCGCCGTCCGGCATGATTTTCTGGCAGCATGCCATGTGCTGAATGGCGGTGCAATAGCCCTGGATAAAGGCCTGCTCTCTGGCGTCGTTGAGATAGTCCTCTTCAATCTCGCAATATTTTAAGAACAACCGCCTCTCCGCTTCGGACAGCGCAGAAATCAGCCATTCTCCGTATTTGCACATACGCTCTATGCTCAGTTTTGTCTCGCTCTGGGGGCTTACGGTGGGCTGGGCCGGGTCGATGGTATGCCAAAACATGCGTTTGAGGGTTTTTTCCAGCGGCTCTGCGCCAATACAAGGCTGCGGCTCTGCCTGCTGTTCGCCCTGCAAAGCCGATGCGCATGGATCCATCGTTTCTCCCGGTTCATTGGGGACTATTTTCAGCATTTGATCATCTCCCTTTTCGGAAAGCCACAGATAGGTGGCCTTATAAAGTTTGCCCTGTGTTTGTAACGTAAACTGGCTTTCATAGGAGGTGTATCCGGGTGGTAAAAAGCCTTTGCGACCGTATCAAAGAGCTGCGCGAGGATCATGACCTAACGCAATTTCAGGTCTCCGAAATACTGGGCTGTGCCAAGTATACCTATCAGCGATATGAATACGGCGAATTGCTGCTGCCAACCGATAAGCTGGAGGCCCTGGCGGATTATTACCATACCTCCACCGATTATATCCTGGGGCGCACCAACGTGATGCATCCCTATCCCCCGGCTCGGTAAGCGCCTGCTTTCTGTTCACTGTATGTACCGGGCCGCTTGTCCTATGCAAAAATGCGGCAGAATACTGTTTCCACAAGGGGTTGCCCATTTATAGTAGCATTATTTTTTACAAAGTCATCACTTTCGACAAAAAAACAGAAATATCGCGTCATATTTTGCGATATTCCCTCGTTTTTTGTCCGGAAATAAGGAGCCGGGGGCCTGCGTCTCCATACACCTGCCACGCACAGCGGCAGGTGTTTCGGCGTGCCGCCGCAGGCAGGTCCGGCCTTGTCTGCCCCCGCCCTATCGGCTCTCCGTGCCTGCTTGGTTTGGCAAGAGGCAGGCTAGTCACCGAAAACCCGGCAGCAAGGCTGCAAGGCGCTGTACGCCGAGGCCCGCTGCCTTCACGCATACATACACGGCTTTACTCCACAGCCAAAGAAAAAAACCGGCCCCTATCGGGAACCGGTTTTATTTTTTTCCTTAGGCGTTGTGCTTTTTACGGTACAGTACCGTGCCGCCCATGCCCGCTGCCGCTAAGGCCAGCAAAGCAGTCCACAGCGCGCCCTGGCTCAAATCGCCGGTCTTTACGCCGTTGGCGCCGTCCGGGCTGGCCAGCACCGGGATTGCCTCGGTTTTCAGCACCTTGCCGCAGGCCGTACAGCTATACGTTTTTACGCCCTCGGTGGTCTCTGTGGCTTCGGTCGTCACCTTGCCCTCGTCGCTGATATGCGCGCCCAGGTTCAGCTTTTCGCCGCACACCGTGCAGACCTGCCAGTGATTGTGGTCGTCATGCTGCCAGGTGCTGTCGGTAAAGTGCCCGAACTCGCAGACCACAGCAGCGCTCTCCGCTTCCGCCGAGGTAACCTTGCCATTGTATACACTGATTTTCACGGTGTAGCTGCCAGGCTCGGTCACAGCCAAAACGGCCTCGTTGGCGCCGTCGATGAGCACGCCGTCCTTATACCAGGCATAATTGTACACCATGCCCTCCAGCTCATGCGCAGCGCCGGCCTTCAGGGTGATGGTCTGGCCCGGATGCGCCTTGGTGGTATCCGCAAGGATTTCCACGGCGGTGGGGGCGTTGAGCGTCCAAAGCTCGTACAGATCCATCTGCTGGGTGATGGGGGCGGAAAGATCCCATACCTTCCAAGCGCCGTCTTCCTTATACTGATAGCCCGTCATGCTGTATCCGGTTTTTTGGATGGGGGCGGGCAGCTTGCTCTGGTCGATGGGCTGGTTCGGGTAAACATAGACTCTCTCGGACGTATATTTCCCGGCTTCGTTGAGGCTGTATACGCGCACGCGGATCAGGTCGAGCCATTCGATATTCTGCCCGTTGACCCGGAAGCCCGTGTTGGTAAAGGTGGTGGTAAAGTCGCCAAGATCCGGCGTCAAGCCTTCGGCATAGCGTACCACCGCGCGGCCCTCCGTGCCGTACACATCGGAAAGGGACAGCGGGCTCGGCGGATTAAAGGCGCCTACGATTTCCAGATATGCGCCAGTCTCGCTTTCATCCCAAAGGTCGATGCGCCCGCTGATGCTGGGAGCGCCGCTGAGCTTTAAGACCGGGTAATTGCTGCCAAAATAATCGCACAGGCGGATGGAGGTATCCTCGCCGTCCTGGTCGGTATTGCCGGAAATCGTGCCGCCGGAAATCGCAGCGTCTACCGCATAATCCTTATTGGCAATGACAAGGCCGGCATATCCCTCCGGCGATTGGTTGCCGGTGATAGAGCCGCCCGTCATGGTAAACTTGGCATCGCTGCTGCCGTTGGCCTCTACATATACGCCGCCGCCATCGCCATGGCTGGTGTTATTGCGCACCGCCGTGCCGGAAAGCGTGACATCGCTGGCGCCCAAGGCACAGATACCGCCGCCGCAGCGATCCGTTTCATTGCCCTCGATGACGCCGCCGGAAAAGACCGCCTTGGCATCCCACAGGTAGACGCCGCCGCCGTCCTCCACGCTGGTGTTGCTGCGGATGACGCCGCCCGTCATATTCAGCGTGCCGCCCACCAGGCTTACCGCCGTGCCCTCGTTATTCTGCAGCGTGGCGCCGTCCGCGATATGCAGCGTGCCTTTGCTGTTGACGCTGATCAGGTATTTGCCATCTCCCCCGCCGTTTTTGCCGTCGATGGTGGCGTTGCGCACGGTCAACTGTGCCCCGCTGCCTACGGAAAGCATCGTGCCGTCATAGCCCTCGGCACGCGCAACGGTGACATTTTCAATCGTCTTTTCTCCATAGACCCAAATTTGGCTGGCCATCAGGATGGTGCCGCCGTTGCCCGCCAGCTCCAGCGCCTTATCCAGCGTCTGCACAGCCTGGGCCGCTGTGGAGCCGTCGTTTGCATCGCTGCCCGTATTTTTCAGATATACGGTCTTGCCCTCTGCCGCCAGGCCTGCCACAGGCATCCACAGCGCCAGCAGCGCCGTACAGAGCATCGCTGCCAGCAGACGGCCCTGCCATCGTTTTGTCCTCATGCAAAAAAACCTCCCTTTCGTGCCCGGGGCAAAGCCCGCGTATAGTATACGTTTCCGTTTTTCCGGAAAGCCTGCCGAAAAACGCTTTTTGAGGCGTTTTTTTTCTTATGTATCCCCTCAAAACCATTGCTGCAAAAAAGTATACTATACGCGGGCTTTGCCCCGGGCACGAAAGGGAGGTTTTTTTGCATGAGGACAAAACGATGGCAGGGCCGTCTGCTGGCAGCGATGCTCTGTACGGCGCTGCTGGCGCTGTGGATGCCTGTGGCAGGCCTGGCGGCAGAGGGCAAGACCGTATATCTGAAAAATACGGGCAGCGATGCAAACGACGGCTCCACAGCGGCCCAGGCTGTGCAGACGCTGGATAAGGCGCTGGAGCTGGCGGGCAACGGCGGCACCATCCTGATGGCCAGCCAAATTTGGGTCTATGGAGAAAAGACGATTGAAAATGTCACCGTTGCGCGTGCCGAGGGCTATGACGGCACGATGCTTTCCGTAGGCAGCGGGGCACAGTTGACCGTGCGCAACGCCACCATCGACGGCAAAAACGGCGGGGGAGATGGCAAATACCTGATCAGCGTCAACAGCAAAGGCACGCTGCATATCGCGGACGGCGCCACGCTGCAGAATAACGAGGGCACGGCGGTAAGCCTGGTGGGCGGCACGCTGAATATGACGGGCGGCGTCATCCGCAGCAACACCAGCGTGGAGGACGGCGGCGGCGTCTACCTGTGGGATGCCAAGGCGGTCTTTTCCGGCGGCGTCATCGAGGGCAATGAAACGGATCGCTGCGGCGGCGGTATCTGTGCCTTGGGCGCCAGCGATGTCACGCTTTCCGGCACGGCGGTGCGCAATAACACCAGCCATGGCGATGGCGGCGGCGTATATGTAGAGGCCAACGGCAGCAGCGATGCCAAGTTTACCATGACGGGCGGCTCTATCACCGGCAACCAATCGCCGGAGGGATATGCCGGCCTTGTCATTGCCAATAAGGATTATGCGGTAGACGCTGCGATTTCCGGCGGCACGATTTCCGGCAATACCGACCAGGACGGCGAGGATACCTCCATCCGCCTGTGCGATTATTTTGGCAGCAATTACCCGGTCTTAAAGCTCAGCGGCGCTCCCAGCATCAGCGGGCGCATCGACCTTTGGGATGAAAGCGAGACTGGCGCATATCTGGAAATCGTAGGCGCCTTTAATCCGCCGAGCCCGCTGTCCCTTTCCGATGTGTACGGCACGGAGGGCCGCGCGGTGGTACGCTATGCCGAAGGCTTGACGCCGGATCTTGGCGACTTTACCACCACCTTTACCAACACGGGCTTCCGGGTCAACGGGCAGAATATCGAATGGCTCGACCTGATCCGCGTGCGCGTATACAGCCTCAACGAAGCCGGGAAATATACGTCCGAGAGAGTCTATGTTTACCCGAACCAGCCCATCGACCAGAGCAAGCTGCCCGCCCCCATCCAAAAAACCGGATACAGCATGACGGGCTATCAGTATAAGGAAGACGGCGCTTGGAAGGTATGGGATCTTTCCGCCCCCATCACCCAGCAGATGGATCTGTACGAGCTTTGGACGCTCAACGCCCCCACCGCCGTGGAAATCCTTGCGGATACCACCAAGGCGCATCCGGGCCAGACCATCACCCTGAAGGCCGGCGCTGCGCATGAGCTGGAGGGCATGGTGTACAATTATGCCTGGTATAAGGACGGCGTGCTCATCGACGGCGCCAACGAGGCCGTTTTGGCTGTGACCGAGCCTGGCAGCTACACCGTGAAAATCAGTGTATACAATGGCAAGGTTACCTCGGCGGAAGCGGAGAGCGCTGCTGTGGTCTGCGAGTTCGGGCACTTTACCGACAGCACCTGGCAGCATGACGACCACAATCACTGGCAGGTCTGCACGGTGTGCGGCGAAAAGCTGAACCTGGGCGCGCATATCAGCGACGAGGGCAAGGTGACGACCGAAGCCACAGAGACCACCGAGGGCGTAAAAACGTATAGCTGTACGGCCTGCGGCAAGGTGCTGAAAACCGAGGCAATCCCGGTGCTGGCCAGCCCGGACGGCGCCAACGGCGTAAAGACCGGCGATTTGAGCCAGGGCGCGCTGTGGACTGCTTTGCTGGCCTTAGCGGCAGCGGGCATGGGCGGCACGGTACTGTACCGTAAAAAGCACAACGCCTAAGGAAAAAAATAAAACCGGTTCCCGATAGGGGCCGGTTTTTTTCTTTGGCTGTGGAGTAAAGCCGTGTATGTATGCGTGAAGGCAGCGGGCCTCGGCGTACAGCGCCTTGCAGCCTTGCTGCCGGGTTTTCGGTGACTAGCCTGCCTCTTGCCAAACCAAGCAGGCACGGAGAGCCGATAGGGCGGGGGCAGACAAGGCCGGACCTGCCTGCGGCGGCACGCCGAAACACCTGCCGCTGTGCGTGGCAGGTGTATGGAGACGCAGGCCCCCGGCTCCTTATTTCCGGACAAAAAACGAGGGAATATCGCAAAATATGACGCGATATTTCTGTTTTTTTGTCGAAAGTGATGACTTTGTAAAAAATAATGCTACTATAAATGGGCAACCCCTTGTGGAAACAGTATTCTGCCGCATTTTTGCATAGGACAAGCGGCCCGGTACATACAGTGAACAGAAAGCAGGCGCTTACCGAGCCGGGGGATAGGGATGCATCACGTTGGTGCGCCCCAGGATATAATCGGTGGAGGTATGGTAATAATCCGCCAGGGCCTCCAGCTTATCGGTTGGCAGCAGCAATTCGCCGTATTCATATCGCTGATAGGTATACTTGGCACAGCCCAGTATTTCGGAGACCTGAAATTGCGTTAGGTCATGATCCTCGCGCAGCTCTTTGATACGGTCGCAAAGGCTTTTTACCACCCGGATACACCTCCTATGAAAGCCAGTTTACGTTACAAACACAGGGCAAACTTTATAAGGCCACCTATCTGTGGCTTTCCGAAAAGGGAGATGATCAAATGCTGAAAATAGTCCCCAATGAACCGGGAGAAACGATGGATCCATGCGCATCGGCTTTGCAGGGCGAACAGCAGGCAGAGCCGCAGCCTTGTATTGGCGCAGAGCCGCTGGAAAAAACCCTCAAACGCATGTTTTGGCATACCATCGACCCGGCCCAGCCCACCGTAAGCCCCCAGAGCGAGACAAAACTGAGCATAGAGCGTATGTGCAAATACGGAGAATGGCTGATTTCTGCGCTGTCCGAAGCGGAGAGGCGGTTGTTCTTAAAATATTGCGAGATTGAAGAGGACTATCTCAACGACGCCAGAGAGCAGGCCTTTATCCAGGGCTATTGCACCGCCATTCAGCACATGGCATGCTGCCAGAAAATCATGCCGGACGGCGGGGATAGGGCCGGCTGATCCATGGGCAGCCCTTCCTGCGAAAAACATCCGTTTGCCGGGTGTTTTTTTCTTATTCTCCCTGTATATTTCCCAGTCCGGCGTAAATACTGTATAACGAAGCCTGGAAAAATCCCCCAAGCAGGCCAAAGCCCCCGTTTTTGCCTCTCTGCCGGGGCCGGAAAAAACACCAGGCACAAAAAAAGCCCGGCGTCGCCGCGGCGGGAAAATGCGCGGAAAGGGGGCAGGACTGCCTAAGGCGAAATCGCGCCGTGCCGCTTTGCCGCCCCGCGGCAGGCAGAGCGCCATCCGCCAAAGACGGGCCGGCATAGGCTGCGGCAGCTTGCCCAAGGACAGATTGCGCC
>CAJLPK010000080.1 GCA_905208455.1 uncultured Bacillota bacterium | reverse complement strand
CTTTGTCCGCGCCCTGCCGGAGGGGCTGGATACCCGCATCGCCCAAGGCGGGCGCAATTTATCCGGCGGGCAGCGCCAGCGGCTGACCATCGCGCGCGCCCTGGTACGGCAGCCGGAGATCCTGATTTTGGACGACAGCGCCAGCGCATTGGATCTGGCGACGGACGCCGCGCTGCGCCGGTCGCTATCCGATTTCCCAGGTACGGTGCTGATGATTTCCCAGCGGGCGGGCACGCTGCGGCACTGCGACCAAATTCTGGTATTTGAGGACGGGCACATCGCCGGCCAAGGCACACACGAAGCGCTTTTGGCACATTGCGCCGTCTACCGCGAAATCGTCGCTTCCCAAGCCCGGGCCCAAGGAGGAGAGCAATGAAAAAAGCTGCCAACCAAAAAGAACCCGTGCTCGGCCGCATTGCCCAAAGCCTTGCGCCGTACCGGCTGATGCTGCTGCTTGCGCTTTTCAGCGGCCTTGTGTATGTAGGCTTAACGCTGTGGGCGCCTGTTGTCATCGGGCGGGCGGTGGACCTGCTGCTGGGCCCAGGCCTGGTGCAGTTCGGCGGCGTGCTGCGCTATCTTCTGCTTTTGGGCGCCATGATCGGCCTGGCCGCCCTGTTTCAATGGCTCATGACGCTGTGCACCAACCACATCACCTTTCACACCGTGCATGGCCTGCGGGTGCGCATGGCGGAAAAGCTGCAGCGCGTCCCCTTGAAAACCATGGACGACCATGCGCATGGGGATTTAATCGCACGCATGACCACGGACATTGATACGGTATCCGACGGGCTGTTGCAGGGCTTTGCCCAGCTGTTTACCGGCGTACTAACGATTTTGGGCACGCTGAGCTTTATGCTCTCCATCAATGTGATCATCGCCCTTGTGGTGGTGCTGGTCACGCCGCTGTCGTTGTTTGTTTCCTCCTTTATTGCCCGGCGCTCGTACCACCTATTCCACGAGCAGTCCGCGCTCAGAGGTGAAATGACGGGGCTGGTAGAAGAAATGGTGGGCCATCAGAAAATTGTAAAGGCCTTTGGCCGCGAAGCAGCCTCGCAAGCATCGTTTGACGCAATCAACGAAAAGCTGTACGCATGCGGGGTCAAGGCCCAGTTCTTTTCCTCTCTGACAAACCCCTGCACACGGTTTGTCAATGCCATGGTGTATGCCAGCGTGGGGCTTTGCGGCGCCTTTGTGGCAATGCACGGCGGCGTGACGGTAGGCCAGCTTTCCAGCTTTTTATCATACGCCAACCAATACACCAAGCCGTTCAACGAGATCTCCGGCGTAATCACCGAGCTCCAAAACGCCCTGTCATCGGCGCGGCGCGTATTTGCCTTTTTGGACGAGGAGGAGCAGAAGCCTGAGCCGGCGCAAGCGAGCACAGTGCACGACAGCCGCGGGCAGGTCACTTTGGAGCATGTATGCTTTTCCTATCAAAAGGACTGCCCTTTGCTCAAAGATCTCTGCCTTAACGCGCAGCCCGGGGCGCACATCGCCATCGTCGGCCCTACCGGCTGCGGCAAAACCACGCTGATCAATCTTTTGATGCGCTTTTATGAGCTGGACAGCGGGCGCATCCTCATCGACGGCACAGACCAGCAGACGCTTACGCGCAGCAGCGTGCGCGGCCTATATGGCATGGTGCTTCAGGACAGCTGGCTGTTTTCCGGCAGCGTTGCGGAGAATATTGCCTATGGAAAGCCGGACGCCACGCGAGAGGAGGTAGTCCGTGCAGCCAAGCAGGCCCATGCCGATGGGTTCATCCGCCGCCTGCCCGGCGGCTATGATGCATCCGTAGGGGATGACGGCAGCAACCTTTCCCAGGGGCAGAAACAGCTTTTGTGCATCGCGCGCATCCTTCTGACCAATCCCCGCATGCTGATTTTAGACGAGGCCACCAGCTCCATCGACACCCGTACCGAGCTGGCCATCCAGCAAGCGTTTGATGAGATGATGCGCGGCAAAACCAGCTTTATCGTGGCGCACCGCCTTTCCACCATCCAGCAGGCGGACTGCATATTGGTCATGCGTGACGGGCAAGTGATAGAGCGCGGCACACACCAAACGCTTTTGGCGCAAAACGGGTTCTATACCCATCTGTATAACAGCCAATTCGCCTCTCCTCAGCAGGAGAAGGCATAAGAAAAAGCATCCAATGCCCCGGATGCTTTTTATAATTCCCGAACCCCGTATTTTTGCCGGATGCGCCCGAGCTCCTTTTGCCAGGGCAGCAGGGTGACGGACAAAAACACCACCGTTGAAACCGCATGGGCCGCATCAAATGCCAGCCCCGCGCCATAGACCGCCAAGGCCGACTGCCAGGTGACGGGCTGGACAAAGGAAAACAGCGTCCAGCTGTTCAGCAAAAAGCCATAGCCAAAGCTGGCTACAAAGCCATACGCCAGCACGGCCCAGGGGCGGCGAAACAACCTGGTAGGCGCCAGCGCACCGGCGATATAGCCCATAAGGCCCCAGGCATACATCTGCCAGGGCGTCCAAGGCCCTTGCCCGAAAAACAAATTGGAGACCAAGGCGGAAAGCGCTCCCGTCAAAAAGCCGCTCTGCCGTCCAAAGCAAGCGCCTGCCAAGATGACGATGGCGGATACCGGCTTGAAATTCGGAAGGGCGGCAAACACCAGCCGGCCGGTGACGGACAGGGCCGTAAGCACGACAACGGGCATAAAATCGCGCGGCCGCGGCTTTTGGCGTTCAAAGGATAGGAAGCTCGGCACCAGCGCCGCCAGCAGCACAAGCGTGGACAGCAACGCCGTCTGCCTGCTTTGCAAAAGCACACAGGCAGCCATCGCTGCCGGCACCAGCAAAAACAACAGGTCAACGCTGAGTTTATGTTTTTTCAACGATTAAGTCCTCCTGTACGACACATCCCGGCAAAATGCCCTGCGTCATGCGGTGTACAGCCGTGGTATAAAACTGGTTGCCTAGGAAAAAGGCCCTGCCCTGGTCCGTGGCCATTACCGTGCCGTCAAACATCATGGAGCATCTGTCCGCCACGGCGGCGGCAAACTCAAGGTCGTGCGTAACAAGGCAAACGGCCTGCCCCATGGATTTGGCCGTATTCAACAGGTGGGCCAGGTTTTGTTTGGCATGCGCATCCATGCCCTTTGTCGGCTCATCCAGCAGCAGGGCGGGCGCGCCTGTCAACAGGCACTTTGCCAGCGCTGCGCGCTGCCGTTCCCCTACGCTGATGTCATAAGGATGCTTTGTCAGCAGCGCAGCGATTTGCAGCTTTGCCGTAATCTCTTCCCATCTATCCGTCTGGCTGTATGCCTGCGCGGTTTTCCTGAGCTCCGCCTCTACGGTATCATGGGCAAACATGGCGCGCGTATCCTGTGTCAGCAGCGCTGGCCGTCCCTTGCCCCTGCATTTGCCGCGCTGCGGCCTGTATCCGCCGGACAATACCGCCAGCGCGGTGCTTTTGCCGCAGCCGTTGCCGCCTACCAGCGCATGTATCTCCCCTGCATACAGCGGGAGGGAAAAATCCCTGAGCACAAAAGGAAGATCCGATCCATAACGGAACCATAGCTCCTTGGCGCAGAGCACAGGCGCCCTCTGCCCCTCGCCGCACACTTTTTCGGCACGCGCCGATACATGCGCGCGCTGCGCTTTCAATAGACTGCGTCCCTGCTGCACTGTAATCGGAATGTGCTCTGTCTGGCCAAGGGAAAGCGCCAAGCGGCTGGCCGCCGGCAGTGCGAGCCGAAAATCGTCCGAGGGCAGCGATGCCATTTGCTGCAAAAAGGCCTGGGGCGGGCCGTCAAAGGCCAAGGTACCGCCTTGCAGAAACAGCACCTGCGTAGCAAGCGGCAGCACCTCCTCCAGCGCATGCTCACACAAAAGCACCGTAACGCCCAATTCTTCATGCACGCGCTGAACAGCCTGCAAAAACTGCCGGGCCGCCACAGGATCCAGCTGGGCGGTGGGCTCGTCCAAAATCAGCAGCCTGGGCTGCATCACCAAAACAGACGCCAGGTTCACTAGCTGCTTTTGTCCGCCGGAAAGCGTATCCGTCCTTTGCCGAAACCAGGACTCTATCCCGAAAAAATGCGCAATCTCCGCGACCCTGCGCCGCATCACCTGCACAGGCGTTCCCAAGTTTTCCAGGCCAAAGGCCAGCTCATGCCATACTGTATCCGTCACGATTTGTGTCTCCGGCGTCTGCGCCACATAGCCGATACGCTGTGCGCTCTCCCTTTCGCTCATGGCAGACAACGGGCTGCCCTGCCATTCGATGGCGCCCGTCTGCGTTCCGTGCGGCGCCATCTCTCGTTTCAGATGGCTTAAAAGCGTGCTTTTGCCGCTGCCGGAAACGCCGCACAGCAGCACAAACGCGCCCTCTTCTATGGCAAAATTCACATGGGAAAGCGCCGGCGTCTCACTGCCCGGATAGCAAAAGCCCCAGTTTTTTAGCTGAACCATCTGCAAGAGATCCACTCCTTTCCCTGTACCAAAAGCGGCAGCAGCGCAAACAATGCCAGCCCCATCAGGCAAAGCGGCGGCAGGCTGGGCCAAAACAGCCATGGATAAAAGACCAGCCCCTGGTTGGCCAGAACAGCCCCCGTCAGGGCGGCTGAAAACAGCACAAGCCCCCCTGCGAGCCAGCCCGCATCCCGTTTGGCAAAGCGGAAGAGCGAAAACGACGTGCGCCGCCCCACGCCGTATCCTTTGCAGCGCATGGCATCCGATGTCTGCATGCTGTCCTCCATATCCATCACAAGCAGGGCTGAGACCTGGCGTATCCATGCCCGTACACGCTGCTTTTTGCCTGCGCCCTCGTCCAATTTTCCGCAAAGCCGGATCTGTGACAGCTTTTTCCCGCTTTGGGGAATCAGCGCAAACACCATGGACAACATCAGCGACAGCGTAGGGGCCAGGTTCCCGAATAGGTACAAAAAGCGCTCGCTGGTCATCCAGCATTGCCAGACGGCGCACCAAAGCCACATCGTAAGCAGCATCAGGCTGGCGGCCAGGCCGTACGCCAAGGCCTCCAGCGTAATGGGCGCGCCGAACAGCATACAAAGCTCCGTTGCCCCGCTGTGGTTGCACAGGGCATTGAGCGCCGTGATAAAGCAACATAGCACAAGCGCATGCAGCAGCGTCCGTGCCGTGCGCTTTGCGCCGCGCAGCCAAAGGTTGACGGACAAGGCACAAATACACAGCAGGCCCAGCACCACCGGATGCATCGTACACAGCCCCAGCACCATGCCCCCTGCCAGATACAACAGCACCACGCTGGGGTGCAGGGTTTCAAACCAGCGCTGCCGGTTCATACTGCCCCGCCGATGTCCGCGCCGCCGTCACAGGTGTACCGCCAGCGGACGACATCCCCGTCGGCAAGCGTTTTCTGCTTGCACCCTGTCTGTATATAAGCGCCGTTGACGCTGTACATCCAGCCGCTGAGCTTTCCCATATCCATCTCGCTGAGGCTTCCGATCTTATATACATAGCCTCCCTGCGCTTTGGCATCCGGGCATACCTTTTTCAAGGCGTCGAATACCGTGGCTCCCTTTTCCAGCTCCACGGTCTTGGAGGCAATGACGCCGCTGCTGCCGTATTGCTTGCGGACGCCTTCATTTTTGGCCGCAGCCGTAGCGCAGTCCACCTTCACTGTCACCTTGATTTTGTTGGACTGCTGCGGCGGCTGGGTGGCTTTCGGCTGTGTTTTTTGCGCCTGGGTCGCCTTGGCCCCGTTGTTTTCCGTTTCCTCCGGCGAATGTTTTTGGGTCGGCTGGGCCGTTTGCCCTGCAGCAGGCTCATCGGATTCGGCCGGCGCTTCCTCCGACGCCGACGGAGCCTCCGTCAGCTGGGCGGTGGGCTGTGGCTGTTCTTCCTGGCTCTGCGGCGTGCCGCAGGCTGCGCAAAACAGTACCAGGCACAGCGCCAGGCACAACATGCCAATTCTCTGTATACGGCTCATCGATCATTCCTCCTAAAGCACGGCCGCAGCCTTGTTCTTCCGCTGGCAGCCGGCCTATACGCGGTTTTTCGTTTTTCAGTATACCATCTTTTTCAGAGATTGAAAGCAAGGGAAAAAAAGAAGGGCCCTGGCCCTTCCTTTATTCGTATCAACTGTTGTTTTCTCCCAGAATTGCCTCTGACAGACCTTCACAGTGTGAAATGATCCATTGGCCTTCCTGGCAGACCAAATCCATATCCACCTCTGTGGTTATCCTCTTTGTATACGCTTTGTAAAAATCCACTCGATCCTCTAAAATCGCCGCCTGATAGGTTTCGTCATCCATATCGCTGTATTGCGCACGGTAGCTCTCCAAATTTTCCTTGACATGCGTTTCGTAGGCCTGCACCATTTCATGGTATGGTGCGGCGGTGATCTTGACATGTACGCGCGCCAGATCCTCTTCTACGAATTGCTCCCCGATTTCCCATTGAAGTTTAGAAAACACCGCTGATACCAGTATTTTCTCTTTTTCGCTGCCCAGCAGTGTATCCATCGGCAATGCCTCAGCATATAAGCTGTCCACTGATTCGGTATCCATCGCGGACAATGCTTTCATAAATGCCTCGACTGTCTCTGCCGGCGTCTTTTCTCCCTCGTTTTGGCAGGCACAGAGCATCAGCATACACAGCAGGAGCCATACGATGCTTTGGATTCTTTTCAACCTATCCTCACGCTTTCGTCTTTTTTCGGTAAAATTCTAGCATAAATTTTTTTATTTTCCAATGCCTATTCTGCTACACTAAGGACTTTGCAATCCAACTTGGAAAACAAGGTCTTGTAGACATCCCTCATCGCATCCGCAGAAGCGCCCATCTCATCAAAAGCGCCGTCGATCTCGCTGGCCGTAGCCCCTGTGAGATACTTTTCCATCGCATTGGCATCATACTTCTTGATGGCCGCGATGCCTGCATTGAATGCCCCTTCCGGCGTATTGGTATCCTGCCCGCCGCAGCCAGCGAATACAAAGACCATCATCGCTGCCATTGCCGCCATCAAAACCCGTTTTGTACGTTTCATTGGTATCCCCCCTATTGTTTTGTGTTTTATGATTATATATTCTTGTTATGATATTGTCAAAAACTTAAAATAGATTTTCCATTATCTTTTCATATCTTCTTAAATGTCCGCAAAGCCTTATTTTATCAGCTTTACGGGCATTTTTCTTTTCGGTTGATACTTCCAAACAGCCACGTTTCATCACTTTTTTTCACGGTCAATCGTGGTAAATATCGTGGTAAAACTTTAGGCTATCATGCTCCTTAATTCTGCCTTGACGTTCTCTATGGACGCATGGGCGTACAGGTTCAGCGTGATACTGATGTTGGCGTGCCCCATAATGTACTGTAAACTCTTAGGGTTCATGTTTCTGTTCGCAAGCCTTGTGCAGAACGTATGACGCAGGATATGGGGTGTTATCTTTGGTAAGCTGTCCTCATGGCACT
>CAJLPK010000079.1 GCA_905208455.1 uncultured Bacillota bacterium | reverse complement strand
CGCGCAGCGCCCGCTTCATATCCTCGATATACCGCGCCTGCTGTTTTTTCAAATACCGCTTGACAAACGGCCTCATCCAAGCCTTTTTCACCGTGATATATTCTGTAAATACGACCTGCGTATGCCCGCCTGCCTCTGCAAAGCGCCCCGTCCACCGGCCGGATAGGTTTTTATTTTCCATGGTAAATTCGTACCGCTTATAGGGATGCTTGGCCGTAACGGTAAAGGCCGTCGCCGTGCCGTCCTTGGCATACTCGATAAACTGGCTGCCCTCCTGCACCACTTCGATCCTGCTCAAATCAGACCGCCAGCCCGCCTTGGAAAGATCCGTAACAAGCGCCCATACCGCGGCTAACTCTGCATGGATCTCCGCTTGTATCTGGCTTTTCACCATGCCAACCGCCTCCTTTGCCCTATTGTACCATACCACGGCATAAAAACAGCGTCTCCTTTCGGAGACGCTGCCCGCTTTCTTTCCTCAATCGTAAATGGACTCCTCTTCCCAGCTCACAATCTCGCCGGTGTTGGCGTCAATGTCAAATTCATATTCCCGTTCGTTGTATACGATCTTGCCCTCATACATCGCCCGTCCGTCGTCCATTTCAAAATGGATGCTCATGTTGCTCTGCGAGGCGCCCGGCACACGCTCCAGCGCCGTTTTGGCCGCCTGCTCCTGCGATACCTTCGCACTGCTGGCCTGGCCGGCAAAATCATCCTCTACCTCATAATCCACGCTTAAAATCGTGCCGTCTGCAGCGCTGATTTCATAATCATATTCTTTGTTCTGTACATAAAATTCCACATCATACCGCCATACGCCGTTGTCCATTTCCTTTTTAACGCGCATCGCCGTAACATCGCTTTCCGATACCTTGGCGTTTTCCAGCGCAATCTCCTTGGCGCGCTGTTCGCTGATCTCCGTACCATTGGCCGCATTGTTTTGCGGGGCCTGTGTCGCCTGCTGCGTCTGCCCTGCAGACGGGTTTACCGCATTGTTTGCAGCGCCGTTGCCGCCGCTGCAGCCTGTGATGAGCAGCATGGCCGTCACGGCCGCCAGGCCCGCCCTCATGACGCTTTTTTTCATGTGACTCTCCCTCCCGTTTTTCGGCATGGTTTTATTCTGACCATTTTGCCAGGATTTATAATTATTATATCAAAAGGCGCGCTGCATAGCAAGCAAAAGGTCCGGCAAAGCAGCCGCTCTGCCGGGCCCATTTCAGGCTTGCTCGTCCGGTCTATGCTGTGCAGCATCATACACCGGCAGCGTGAAGGAAAATGTTGTGGTCTGCCCCGGCACGCTGGATACCGAGATGCTCTCTCCCATACGCTGCAAAATCTCGCTGGCGATGGAAAGGCCCAGCCCCGTACCGCCGCCGGTATGCGCCTTATCCGCCTTATAAAAGCGTTCAAAGACATGCGGCAGGTCCTCCGGCTGGATGCCGTCGCCGCTGTTTTTCACGCGCACCAGGATCTTTTGGTTCTGCACCTGCGTTTCGATCCATACCCGGCCCTCTGTCGGGGTAAACTTAAACGCATTATCCAGCAAAATCGTTAAGATCTGCTCCACACGGTCCGCATTGGCCCAGGTATAGGGGCAGTTTGCCATGAGGTCCGTGGTAAACGCAATGCCCTTCTCCTCTGCCAGCGTTTCATACCGCATCGGCATCTCCTCGATCAGCTCCGTGATATTGAGCCTATCCGGCTCCATGGCCTCCGTACCGCTTTGCAGGCGGCTCAGCTCCAGCAGATCGTCGATCAACCGCGAGAGGCGCAGGCATTCATGCAGGATATAGCCGTAATACCGCGAGCGGTCCTCCTCGGTTTTGATGAGCCCGTCGCTGAGCGCCTCCGTCAGCCCGCGCACCGCGCTTAACGGCGTGCGCAGCTCATGCGAAACATTGGCCACATAATCCTTGCGCGTCTGCTCCAGCCTTTCTGCCTGGGTAATATCGCGGAACAGCGCCACCGCACCTACGCAGCGTTCGGTATCGCTGATCAGCGGGTGGATGGTCACGCCGATGATGTTGGCGCCAATGCGCAGGCTCATCTGTGCATCCTCCTTTTTCTGCATGCACTGCTGATACGCATGCATCAGCTCGGTGGCATACGGCAGGCTGCCCCATTCGTTGAAATCGCTCTCCACCTCCAGCAGTTGGTACAGCGCCGGGTTGGTGTGGGTAATCTGCAAATGCACATCAGTGGCCATGATGCCCTCTGCCAGGCCGTTGAGCGTCTGGCGCAGGCGGTTGCGCTCTACCGTCAGGGCCGAAATCGTCACGCTGAGCTGCTCGCTCAGCACGTTGAGCTGGGTGGCCAGCGTACCGATCTCCCCGCCCGCCGTTTCATCCGCACGCACGGAAAAATCGCCGCCCGCCATCGCCACTGCCACATCCTGCATCTGCCGGATGGGCTTTGTGATGTGCCTTGTCAAAAAGTACACCGGGATGATGACCACGATGCTTGCCACCAGCATACTCAAGAACAGGACAGGAATCAGCCCGTTGAACGAAGCGCGGATTTCGCTTTCCGGCATCGTCAGCGCCACTACGGCAATCAGGTCGTCCCCATGATAAATCGGAGTAATCACCGTGCATACCTCGCCGATCTCATCGTTGAGCACATGCTCCTCTATCATAGGATACCCTTGCTCGATGACCTCCTGCACCCCGCTGCGGATCAGCTGCAGGATATTGTCGCTCTGCCCTTTGAGGACAAAGCTGCTCGGCCTGTCGTCCGTCGAACGCATGATGAGCTTGCCTTCGGTATTGAATACCTGCATCTGGCTGTCCGTAATCACGCCGGACATGCTCAGCGCCCGCTCAAATTCCCGCAGGGTGATTTCGCCGGACTGGTATTGTACATAATAGGTAGACACCACCTCTGCGCTGAGCTGCAGCTCCTTGACGCGCTCGTTGGCAAAGGTTTTCGGCCCTACCGAAGAATAGATCGCAGCCGTCATCACGCTGGCGACCACAACGGCCAGCAGCGTTAGAAACAACAGCCGCGGCAGCAGCCGTATCTTTTTCATTGCTCTACTTCAAATTTGTAGCCTACGCCGTAGATGGTCCGGATGCCGAAGCCTTTGGCGTCTTCCGGAAACTTTTGTCGAATACGCTTGATCTGCGTATCCACAGCGCGCGTATCGCCAAAATAATCATAGCCCCATACGCGGGACAGGATCTGCTCCCTGTCGAATACCTGGCCGGGGTGGGACGCCAACAGATACAGGATCTCTACCTCCTTGGGGGTAAAGGGCACCTGCTTGTCGTTGATCTTCACCTCATAGTTGGCCAGGTTGATGGTCAGCCCGTCAAAACGCAGCACACGGGTGGTATCCTCTGCCGCGCTTTCGTTGACGCGGCGCAGCACCGCCTTGATGCGCGCCACCACCTCCCGCGGGGAAAAGGGCTTTACAATGTAGTCGTCCGCGCCCAGCTCCAGGCCCAGGATACGGTCGATCTCCTCGCCCTTGGCCGTCAGCATCAAAATGGGCACGTTGCTGCTTTTGCGCACCTCCCGGCACACCTCAATGCCGGAGATCTGCGGCATCATCAGATCCAAAATGATCAGATCCGGTTTTTTCTCCTCCACCAGCTTCAGCGCCTCTGCGCCGTCATACGCAGAGACCATCTGGTATCCTTCGTTTTTCAGGTATACGCCCAGCGCTTCATGCACCATGGCCTGGTCGTCGCATACTAAAATCAACGGGGTCGTTGACATCGCACTCACCTCATCTTTAGATTGATTTCATTATAACATCCGCCAATTTGAAATCAATGCAAATAAATGAACTGTTGTTTTTGTTGCGGTTGTTTGCCATACTCCTGACTCAATATCCGCCCCTCCGGCGCCTTAACAAAATGCTAACAAACGCTTTAACAATCCTCAATCTTCCGTTTATACGCAATTAACATGCGCACCGTATGCTGTGTACAACAAAGCAAGAACAAAACACCTAGGAGGAATTTCTATGAAACGTAAACTGTTTGCAACGCTTGGCCTGGTCGTGGCCTCGATGATGATTTTCGCCGGCTGCGGCGGCAGCGGCGGCGATACCGCTTCCCCCAGCGCGGACGGCAGCGCCGCATCGGACAGCAAGCTGATGGTCATCGGCTCCACCTCCGTAGAGCCTCTGATGCAAAAATTCATCGATACCTATACCGAGGCACAGGTAGAAATGCAGGCTCCTGGCTCCAGCCAGGGCATCGCGGCCGCGCAGGACGGCACGGCGGACATCGGCATGATCTCCCGCGAGCTAAAGCCGGAGGAGACCGGCCTCACCGCCACCACCATTGCCCACGACGGCATCGTCGCTGTGGTCAACCCCAACAACCCGGTCAACGACCTGACCAAAGACCAGCTCTCCAAAATCTTCAGCGGCGAAATCACCAACTGGAAAGAGGTCGGCGGCCCGGATAAGCAAATCGCCGTATTCTACCGCGAAGCCGGCTCCGGCACGCGCAGCGCCGTAGAGGAGCTGCTCGGCCTGGAAGATGTGGATGAAAGCTTTGTCGCCGGCGTCATGGACGCCACCAGCGGCGTCATCCAGTCCATCAAGGGCAACGACGCGGCCATCGGCTATATCTCCTACGGCTCCATGAGCACCGAGGTAAAGGCCTTGAAGGTAGACGGCGTTGAATGCACCGCCGAAACCGTCAAGGACGGCAGCTATGTCATCTCCCGCCCGTTCATGGTCGTTACCAAGGAAGGCAGCGCCAACGAAGCGGCGCAGAAGTTCATCGACTACATGCTCAGCGATGCCGGCCAAAAAATCGTTACGGACAGCAACTATGTGTCTGTAAAATAAACTCTCCCCATTATGGAATGGGAAAGCCTCTCCGCCCCCAAGGAGGGGCTTTTCCTTTTCTTTCATTTGAATGAACCTTGTTTTCTTGTCAGAATCTTGCTTCCCTTTTGAACAATTGTGATTTGCGTTGCAGACGGCCCGGCAAAAGGCTATACTATCGTCGAACTATTGATTTTCATTTTCTACAAAGGAGTGATCGTTTATGGAACAGCAAAACGCTCCCAAACGCCATAACAAGCTCTGGATGCAGATATGCATCGCGGTGCTGTGCCTGGCTGTGGGCATCTCCATCGGCATCCTCGCCTTTTCCGGGCGCGGCAGCCAAATCTCGCAGACAGGGCCCTCCGCTTCCCCGACCGCCACGCCCAATAGCGGGCAGTCCACCGCGCCCAACACGGGCTCGTCCGATCTGCCGGATGTCATTGACGCCGTCATGCCCAGCGTAGTGAGCATCACCACCACCCAGTACGCCCAGCGCGCCGGCACAGAGGTGGCCAGCGGCTACGGTTCCGGCTTTGTCTACTCTGCCGACGGCCTGATTGCCACCAACAACCATGTCGTGGAGGGGGCCGGCCGCATTTATGTGACGCTGAACGGCGATGAACAGCAGTACGAGGCGGAGGTCGTGGCTGCGGATTCTTACAGCGACCTTGCCATTTTGAAGATCGACAAGACCGGCCTTACGCCTGTCAAATTCGGCTCTTCCAGCAGCCTCAGGCTGGGCGATACGGTCTTTGTCATCGGCAGCCCGTACAACGGCCTGTTTGCCAACAGCGTTTCCAGCGGCATCGTCAGCGGCCTGAACCGCGAGATGGTGCTCAACAGCGCCACCCAGACCTTCATCCAAACGGATGCCGCTGTCAACCCCGGCAATTCCGGCGGCCCGATGTTCAACGCCAACGGCGAGCTGGTCGGCATCATCACCCGGAAATCCATGCTTTCCACCGTCACCGGCGAAACCACCAGCATCGAGGGCATCGGCTTTGCCATCCCGTCCGATGTAGCCTCCCCCGTGCTGGAGCAGCTTGCCCAAGGGAAGCAGGTGCCGCGCAGCGGCATCGGCATCATGGGCAGCTCGCTCACCGAGCAGGGCAAGCAGGCCTATAACGTGGAAAACGGCATCTATGTGGCCAGCGTCAGCAAAGGCGGCCCGGCCGAAAAAGCAGGCCTGAAGGTCGGGGACGTCATCACCAAGCTGGATGGCCAGGCCATCGGCTCGATGGATGAGATGATCCAGCGGATGGAAAGCAAGAATATCGGCGACTCCATCACCCTGACCTATGTGCGCGACGGCCAGGAGGCCACCGCCACCGTCACCATTGGCGACAAAACACAGATGAATTTTGAATGATGCTGCCGCCTATCCGGGGCCGGGCCTTTTGCCCGGCCTTTTCTTTTCCTGGGAAACGGCGTTTTTTTGCCAATTGCCGACAGCATCCGCGCCGTGCAAAAATGCCGGATTTGGCGTATACTGTTTCTATCCAATCGTATCTCATTGTCCGGAAAGGAGAGTTGTGTTATGAATCTGTTTGATCCCGTCTGCATCGGCACGCTGGAGGCCAAAAACCATTTCCTCCGCTCTGCCACCTATGAAGGCGCTGCCACGGAGGATGGCCGCCCTACCGATAAGATTCTTTCGCTATACCAGGACCTGGCCCGCGGGGATGTCGGCACCATTTTGACCAGCTACGCCTATATCGCCGATTACGAGCAGCCTGCCAAAAACCAGCTCGGCATTTATAGCGACTCGCTCATTCCCGAGTACCGGAAGGTGACGGACGCCGTGCATGCGCTGGGCTCTAAAATCGTCATGCAGATCGTGCACGGCAGCTCGCATAGCCAGGGCTATCCTGACTCTGCCCGCATCCTGGGCCCCTCCGCCCTCGTGCACCCTGCCAGCGGGCTTACGGCCCATGAGATGACCAAGGACGACATCCGCTCGGTTACCCGGCTCTTTGCCGACGCAGCCGTGCGCGTGAAAAAGGCCGGGTTTGACGGCGTGCAGATCCACTGCGCCCACGGCTACCTGCTCTCCCATTTCATCTCCCCCATTTTCAACCAGCGCACGGATGAATACGGCGGCTCGGTACAAAACCGCCTGCGCATCGTGCTGGAGGTGTACCATGCCATCCGCGAGGCCGTCGGCCCGGCCTATCCCGTATGGATTAAAATCAACTGCTCGGACGAAATGCCGGGCGGGCTCACCGTCGATGACTTTCTGCCCATGGGCCGGGCCTTGGCAGAGGCCGGCATGGACGCCATCGAGATCAGCGGCCTGGGCTGGCGCTCCCATACCCCGGAGGAACGCGCCTACTACAAGGATGCCGCCGTGCGCCTATCCGGCCTGGTGGATACGCCCGTCATCCTCACCGGCGGCCTGCGCACCATGCAGGATATCCTGCCCATCTGTCAGCATAGCCGCGTTGCCCTTTTTGGCTTTGCCCGCCCCTTTATGGCGGACCCAAATTTCCTGCATACCCTGCAAAAGCAAAGCTGACGCCATCAAAAAAGGACGGCATGCCGTCCTTTTTTTCTTACTCCTTATACAAAGATGCACTGCACCATCAGCATATACACCGCCGTGCCGCCTGCAATGCTGAGCAGCGTGCTGCGCTTGTAAAGGTGAAGCCCCGCCGTGGCCAGCACGCCGATCAGCTCCGGCAGCCCGTACGGATAGGACAGCGGCGTCATCCCCTTTAGGCAATACACCACCAGCATCGCCATCACTGCATACGGCAGCACCGTGCCCAAATACCGGATGTATGCGGGCGTCTCCCTTCCCTCCGGAAACAGCCAAAACGGCAAAAAGCGCGTCAGTATCGTAGCCAGCGTGCAGGCCGCTACCGTTATCCCGATCTGCAAGGTCGTCATGCGCGCTCCTCCCATCTGCCGCGGCCCAGCGTAATG
>CAJLPK010000078.1 GCA_905208455.1 uncultured Bacillota bacterium | reverse complement strand
TGCTCTACCCCGCGACGACTTAAAATAGTATAAAGCACTCTTGGCTATTTGTCAAGTATTGTTTCCATTTTCCCATATAAATATCCATCTAAGCCATCTTTATCACTCACAATCAATGTTTCTATCTGTCCGTTTCTCATCATAGATGCAATGATTGCGGCCCCGCACACAACAACATCTGCCCGTTTTTCCTCCATTCCCGGCAGTCTCTTTCTTTCCTCCGCACACAGCGCCGTTAATCGATGATACCATGCGAGCACCCTGGTATAGGAAAGCCTAAATCCCTGTACTTTATTCGGGCAATATGCCGGCAATCCCAATTCCAGCATCGCTAACTGCGTTGCTGTACCGCCCACCGCCACCATTTCCTTCTCCCTTTCCAATAGGGCTTTCCCCGCCAACACGCAGGTTTGTTCTTTGCAGTAATCCAGCAATGCCGTTGCCTCGTTGTCTTGCATAGGATCATGGTTTAGGAATTTTTCTCTCAGTGTAACGCATCCCAATGGGATAGAACGCCCCTCCAGCACGCCATCCTTTTCTATCGTTAGCTCTGTGGAGCCCCCTCCTACATCCAAAACCGGACGCCCCTTGGCCCGGCATCCAAGATAGGCAGCCTTGGCCTCCTCCTCGCCGGAAAGCAATTCCGCCATGACCCACCCACTATCTGACAAGCGCTGTAAAAAAGCTTTCCCATTGTCTGCCTGCCTCGCCGCGCTCGTAGCATAGCACCATATCGGTCTCTGTGCTCCCTGTGCCACCGCATATTGTGCAAATGCAAGCACTGCGTCCTCCGTGCGCGCTATGGCCTCTTGGCAAAGATGCTTTTCCCTCGAAAGTCCCTGCCCCAGCTGCGTAATGCATACTTTCTTCTCTTCTTTCCAGCCCTGTCCTGCTTTCTTTCGTATCAAGAGCCTAACGGAATTTGTCCCAATATCTATGGCCGCCCATGCCTTTTCCATATAGATCCTCCTTTATAAAAAAACCGCCTTGTCAGGCGGGCGGTTTTTTACCGGCGGCCTTTGCCGCCGCTCTTTTTCCGAATATTGCGTTTTACATCCAGCTGCCGTTCCTCCGACTGCTTTAGAAAGCGGCTCAGCGTATCTTCAAATTCCGCTTTGCTTTGCCTCGGCGGTTCCGGCGGCAATGCCTGCCGGATGGAAAGGCGAAGCCTTCCATTTTCATCCTCATCCAGCAGCTTCACCATCACCTCATCGCCCACAGCCAAATGTTCATTGATATCCTTCACATAGCCTCTGGCTACCTCGCTGATATGTACCAAGCCCTTTCTGCCATCCTCCAGCTTGACAAACGCCCCAAAGGTGGTTACGCCTTCTACAACCCCGTTTAGCAGCTCACTTGTTTCCGCCATATTGTTTTGTTTCAGCTCCTTAGTCATTCTCTATTATTCCTGGGGAATGCTATCCAATACAAAACGTGTTTCCCCATCCTTGACCCATCCAAGCTTTTCCCGTGCAATGCTTTCAATGTATTCATCGGTATTGGCTGCCTCCAGCACATGCGTCAGCTTGTCCTTTTCCAGCTCATTGTCCGCCTGTTGGTTCTGGAGATCTGTTTGTTTTCCGCGCAGCTTATTCAGCTCCACTTCCTGATGCCAAAAGGTAATCCCCACAAACACCAGCACTGCGCCCAATACTACAGCATAAAACCGGCGTGTGATGCGGAACTTTCTCTTTTTTTGCCTCGTTTCGCTCACGGATTGCCCTCCCATCTCGTTACAATCCCTCGAATTTCGGGATTTTGTTATTTAATATAGATTACTCTGTTTTCGTCTTTTTTTCAACCCTTGCCTTGCGCTTTTCACAGATTCGTTTCCATTTTGCCAAACACGCTTTCCTTCCCCGTTCAATCCACTGCATTGCTTTTGCCCCCGGGCCTAAATAAAAAATGAGAAATCCAAGGAAAAAGGAGAAAAAAGAAAACGCTCGCAAGGCCCCCTCTGCCACAAAAAACAGGCACGCTGCAAAAATGCCCGCAGCGCCTAAGCAAAACAGAAGATCCCAGGCCGCTGTCTTCCATTTTCCTCTGCAATGGCGGCGGAATACAGCGCAGCCAGTGTACCATACAGCCGCCGCCATGCCTGCGCAAAAAAACATAACAAACTGGCCCGGTTGTATAAACATCCCGCCCATGTCAGCGTCTAAAAATGCGGGCGAGCAGCGGCCTGGACTCTTCCTCATCGTCCTGGTATGTCACACCGTCAATCAAACCGGACACGATGAACTGCCCATCCTCAAGGTTAAGCCGGTCTATATGCAGGCCTTCTCCCTCTATGCTGAGCATCCCCACCGCAGTAAACAAAATGACCTCTTCTTCACAAAAGCTGCCAAGCTCCTCTACGCCCGTTACAATCGCTTTTTGTCTGCTTTCCATCTGCAGCGAATGGCTTCCTACCATCCGTCTTGTTTCCATCTCTCTTTGCAAAGTAAAAACCCTCCTTCATTAAGGAGGGTATGCGTATATGGTTGTCATTATGTGTACAAAGTGACCTTAGCTTCTCACAAGATATTCTGTGATAAACATATCCAGATCACCATCCATCACGCTTTGGATATTGCCTGTTTCCACCCCTGTCCTATGATCCTTGACCATGGAATAAGGGTGAAACACATAACTGCGGATCTGGCTGCCCCATTCGATCTTCTTCATATCCCCGGCGATCTCTGCCTGCTTTTCCTCACGCTCACGCTCCTTGAGCTCTAACAGCTTACTTTTCAGCATACGCATCGCCGTTTCGCGGTTCTGGATCTGGCTTCGTTCATTCTGGCACTGTACCACAATGCCCGTTGGGATATGTGTAATGCGGATGGCGGATTCCGTCTTGTTGACGTGCTGCCCGCCAGCGCCGCTGCTGCGGTAGGTATCCACCCTCAGCTCGTCCATATTGATCTCGATTTCATCGTCGTTTTCAATCATCGGCATCACATCCAACGACGCAAACGACGTATGGCGGCGCCCGGACGCATCAAACGGGGAAATGCGCACCAGCCGGTGCACACCCTTTTCTGCCTTTAGGTATCCATACACATCCTGTCCGCTCACTTCAAATGAAACGCTCTTGATGCCCGCTTCATCGCCCTCCAGCAGATCCAGCAGCTTTACCTCGTATCCCTTCTTTTCACAATAGCGGGTATACATGCGGTACAGCATCTGCGTCCAGTCCTGTGCTTCCGTGCCGCCTGCACCGGCGTGCAGCGATAGGATCGCGTCGTTGTGATCGTATTCGCCTTTCAGCATCGTAGCCAGCCGCAGCTGTTCCACGCGGCCCTCCAGCGATTCTGTCTCCTTATCGATCTCCTTGGCCATTTCATCATCATACTCAGCCAAAACCATTTCGCAAAGATCCATCGTATCGTTAACGCCGTCATACAACTGCTCATACTGCTGAATCCTGTCGTTGACGTCCTTGAGCTGTTTATTCACCTTCTGCGCCGCCTCCGGGTCGTCCCAAAAGCCCGGCGCTTCCATCTGTTCGGAATATCCCTTTGCCTGTTCCCTCAGCTTGGGGAGGTCAAAGGGACTCACCTGCCTTTTGAAGCACTTCCATCATCTGTTCCAGACGGGACTTGCATTGATCCAGTTGAATCAAAATTCTCTCCTCCTACGCATTTTTTCCACAGCAGTTTTTATATTTTTTGCCGCTTCCGCATGGGCAGGGGTCGTTGCGTCCTACCTGCGGCTTTGCTTTGGCGGGCTCTTTGCTCTTGCCCTTCCAGGATTGATCTGCATTTTCCACCGTAGCATTGGCTTCCTTGGCTACCTGCTTGCGCTCCGGCGCAGACTGTATATTCAGGTGGAACAGCATCATCAGCGTATCCTCCTGAATGCCATGCGTCATGTTCTCAAACATATCATAGCCTTCAAACTTATATTCCACCACCGGGTCCCTATGGCCATACGCACGCAGGCCGATGCCCTGGCGCAGCTGGTCCATCTCGTCGATGTGATCCATCCAATGGTCGTCTACACAGCGCAGCAGTACCACGCGCTCGATTTCTCTCATGTCCACATTGGACTCGGCGATTTTCTGCTCCCGCTGCTCATACGCCTGGCGGATCAGGTCAGTCACGCGCTTTGTCAAATCCCTGCGGGTCAGGCGGTCGATATTTTCCCCGTCCTGCAGGATGCGCACGCCCTGCGGCAGGCACAGCCTGGCAAAATATGCCTGCAAGCCGTCCAGATCCCACTCCTCCGGCAGTACGTTTTCCTGGCAGTAAACATCCACTGCCCGCTGCACCAGCGTATCCTGCATCTCCTGGATATTGGCCTTCATGTCCTCGCCCATGAGCACGGCGCGCCGCTGCGCGTAAATGATTTCACGCTGCTGATTCATCACGTCGTCATACTGCAGAACATGCTTGCGAATCTCAAAGTTGCGCGATTCAATGCGCCGCTGTGCAGACTCTATCTGCTTGGAAAGCATCTTTACATCCATCGGCACCTCGTCGCCAGGGTTCAGCCGCTCCATCAGCCCCTGTATACGCTCAGAGCCAAACAGGCGCATGAGGTCATCCTCCAGCGCCACATAGAACCGGGAAGAGCCCGGGTCGCCCTGACGCCCTGCACGGCCGCGCAGCTGGTTGTCGATACGGCGGGACTCATGCCGCTCGGTGCCGATGATATGCAGGCCGCCCGCTTCTACCACCTTGGCATGCTCTTCCTGGCAAACTGCATTGAATTTGCCGTACAGCTCCTGATATTTGGCACGCGCCTTTAGGATCTCTTCCTCCTTGGTTTCCGCATGAGATATAGCGTCCTCTATCATCTCGTCCGTATATTTGAGACGGCGCATCTCTCTTCTCGCCAAAAATTCCGGATTGCCGCCCAGGATGATGTCGGTACCGCGGCCCGCCATGTTGGTGGCAATCGTTACCGCGCCGTACTTCCCGGCCTGCGCTATGATCTCCGCTTCCTTGGCATGGTTTTTCGCGTTGAGTACCTCGTGCTTTACCCCGCGTTTTTTCAGCATGCCGGAAAGCAACTCGCTCTTTTCCACTGAAACGGTGCCTACCAGGATAGGCCGCCCGCTTTCATGCACCTCTATGATCTCATCCACCACAGCCCGCATCTTGCCGTCTATGGTGGAAAATACCACGTCGTTTTCATCCTTGCGGATCATCGGCTTATGCGTGGGGATGCTCACGACATCCAGCCCGTAAATCCCCTGGAATTCCTCCTCTTCCGTCTTGGCCGTACCTGTCATACCGCTGAGTTTTTGGTACATACGGAAATAGTTTTGGAACGTAATGGTCGCCAGCGTTTTGCTCTCGTTCTGTACCTTTACGCCCTCTTTGGCCTCGATGGCCTGGTGCAGCCCTTCGCTGTACCGGCGCCCGATCATCAAGCGGCCAGTGAACTCGTCTACGATGATGACCTGCCCTTCCTGGACGACATAATCCACATCTCGCTTAAACAGCACATGCGCCTTTAACGCCTGATTGATGTGGTGGTTCAGCTCTGTGTTGTCTATATCGGAAAGGTTGTCCACATGGAAGGCCTGTTCAGCCTTGTGTACCCCTGCCTCCGTCAGCGTCACCGTCTTCATCTTTTCATCGACGGTATAGTCATCCTCTGCCTTTAAGCGCTGCACAAACCGATCCGCGCGGGTATACATCTCCGTCGATTTATCACCCCGGCCGGAAATAATCAGTGGTGTTCTGGCTTCATCAATGAGGATGGAGTCCACCTCGTCGACAATGGCATAATGCAGCGGGCGCTGCACCATCTGCTCTTTATAGATCACCATGTTATCCCGCAGGTAATCAAAGCCGTATTCATTGTTGGTGCCATAGGTAATATCGCATGCATAATTGGCCCTGCGCTCATTGGCATCCATATCGTGGACGATAAGCCCTACGCTCAAGCCCAAAAAGCGGTAGATCTTCCCCATCCACTCGCTGTCGCGTTTGGCCAGGTAATCGTTGACCGTGACAATGTGTACGCCCTTGCCCTCCAGCGCGTTCAAGTAAGCCGGCAGCGTTGCCACCAGCGTTTTGCCCTCACCGGTGCGCATCTCGGCGATACGGCCCTGGTGCAGTACGATACCGCCCAAAACCTGTACGCGGAAATGCTTCATGCCGGTGGTGCGCACGCTGGCCTCCCGCACAGCAGCAAACGCTTCCGGCAGCAAATCATCCAGCGTTTCTCCTTGTTTTAGTCTGTCCTTGAATTGCTGCGTTTTGCCCCGCAGCTCCTCATCCGTCAATTTTGCATAGCTTTCCTCCAGCGCTTCTACCTGGTCCGCTATCTTATTCAACGGTTTGATCGGGTCATTGCCCAATATTTTCTTGAAAAAGGACACCCTTAGCCCTCCTTATCAGCGTTTTCCTAAAATTGGTCATCGTTCATTGTACCATCATTTTTTCGGCCAAGCAATGAAATTGCCGTTAACTCTGCGGGAAAAAGCCCCTTTTCTCTTTTTTCAGTTGGACTTCCCCCCTCTGCCCGGGAAATATCCCCCGGCCGATAAAAAGAGCCGGCATCTGCCGGCTCTCCCTATACTTGGCTATCTAGAGGTTTCAATCAATCCATAATTGCCATCCTTGCGCTTATAGATCACATTGATCTCCCCTGTCTCCCCATCTTCAAAAACAAAGAACGTGTGCCCCAGCATATCCATCTGGAGCGCTGCCTCCTCTTTCATCATGGGTTTCATCGGAATGCTCTTGGTGCGCACGATCGCGGGCTGCGCCTCCTCCTGTGCTGCCAATGTCTCATCCGCGGTTAAGAACTGCGGCTCCATCTCCTTGAGCGCTCCCTCCCGCAAATGGCGTTCCCAGCGCGTTCTATGCTTTACAATTTGACGTTCCAGCTTTTTGCAGGCATTGTCCAGCGAAGCATATACATCGCCGGTGGCCTCCTCGCTGCGCAGCAGGCCGCCTCCGAAAATCACCGTGATTTCCACCACCTGGCGCCCCCGCAGCATGGACAGCATGACCTTGGCTTCCGTTTCCTTCCGAAAATACTTATCCAATTTGTCCACACGTTTTGTGATCACGTCCCGCAAATAATCCGAGACTTCCATTCCCTTGCCGTTGATCGAAATACGCATCTATTTCACTCCTTTCAATGTTCACATAACGTTCATATATAGTATACCACGCATCCCGCGGCAAATACAGCGCCGCTGTGGCAAAGCGCCAACAAATTCCGCAAACGCTTTTACAAAAAAGCCCGCATTCTGCGGGCTTTGGGTGCAAGTGTTATTGGTTACGCATCTGTGCAAAGCATTCGCTGCAGTAAACCGGCTTATCGTTTTTCGGAATAAAGGGCACTTCTGTCTCCGCGCCGCATTTTGCGCAAACGGTACGATAGCTTACTTTTTCGCGATGAGCATTTTTCTTTGCAGCCCTGCAGTCACGGCACCGAACAGGATCATTCAAGAATCCCTTTTCTGCAAAAAATTCTTGTTCTCCGGCGGTAAATACAAATTCCTGTCCGCAGTCGCGGCACACAAGCGTCTTGTCCTGGTACATTTTTTTCCCTCGCTTTGATTTTTTAACAACAGTCGAACAGCATCGGCTGACCTGGTCTTTGTCCCCACATCCGCCGGCTGGAGGGTTCGCTCCTAAGGCTATCTGCCTCCCCACTACTACCCCTCTCAGGAATCTTACATTTGACGGATGCGCAACCGAAGTTTGTCTTTCCTACAAAGCAAGTGCCTGGCCGGTCTTACCTCTAAACTGCCCCATGATCACCGCTCTTTGAACGGCTTACGTGGATCGCTTT
>CAJLPK010000077.1 GCA_905208455.1 uncultured Bacillota bacterium | reverse complement strand
CCCATCCTGGATCTCCGGCGCCAGATGCAGCACCTCTGAAATTCTCCGAACACAAATCATAGCGCGGGGAATCAGAATCATCACCATCTGAGCCATAATGATGTAAAAAAGGATCATCATAGCGTATTGCGTCAGGGCGGTCATATCGCCAATGCCCATAAATCCCGCGCCGGTCCGGTTTCCGCCCAGATAAAGGACAGCGACGATGATCAGGTTGATCGCAAACAGCGCCATGCTCTCTAAGCCGGCAAACAGGCGGTTTGCGCGGATGGCCGCCTCGGCATACTCCTCAAAGGATTTTCGCGCGCGCTTTTCTTCGAGCTTTTCTTTGTTGAAAGCGCGGATGACCCGAACGCCCGTCACATTTTCCCGGAGAACAACATTCATTCGGTCAAGAAATTTTTGCAGCTTGTCAAAAATCAGCGAGGCCCTGCGGGTGATGAAGACCGCCAAAAGCAGGATGAGCACAGTGGCCCCCGCCAGCAGGAGGCCCATCATGGGATCCATCGCAAACGCCATGACGATGCCCATCATGCAAACCGCAGGCACAGGGAGCACCATTTGAATAAACCATACAACGCCCTGTTGGACGACGTTTACATCGTTCAGCGTGCGGGTAATCATAGAGCCGGTCCCAAACTGCTCAAAGTCATACGAGGAAAAGGCAAGCGACTTGTCATAGATAGCGTTCCGCATATCTCGGCCGATTTTAGAGGAAAGGTCTGCGGCAAGATAGCTGCCCAGCAGCGCGCCCAGGCTGGTAACGATTGTGACCCCCAGCATCAGGGCCCCGCTGCGGACCAAATACGCCATATTTTCGCCATGGATGCCGGCATTGATCATATCCGCTGTGATGGTTGGGATCAGCAGCCCGCCCGCAACATCTAAAAGCATGACAAGCAATGTAAAAAAGCATCGGCGCTTATACGGTTTTAGAAACCGCAAAATTGTTTGCATCGTGTGCTCCTTCCTATCTGCAGGCGCTGTATGCGGCCAATATCATCAAAGCTCATTCAATTTCGTCCTCAAGCTTTCCATATAAATACTTTCCAAGCGTAAAAGCTCCTTTTGCTCTTCCTCCTTCAGCGCAGTAAAGGCCGCATTTTCTTTTTGGACGACCGGCACAATGTACCTTGCGACAAACGCTTTTCCCGCCTCGGTCAAAAAAATGTGCTTATCCCGGCCAGCGCCCTGCTTGAGATAAATATACCCCTCCTGTACCAGCTTCCGGATGGAGGAATTGACCGTCTGTTTATTGGCAAAAAACTCATAGCAAATATCCCTTTGCAGGCAGCCATCGCCTAAATCGTAAAGCGTATAAAAGATAGAAAAGGCGCTGTCTGAAATCCCCATTTTGGAAGCTACCTTGTGGTATAGCTCATCAAATTCTTTGTTCATCTTATTAAAGTCCATCAACAGCTCATTTGATTTTTCCTGCATGGCCCTTCCTCCTTAGTATGATTTCATACTTATGTAGCCGTTATTTTAGTATGAAATCATACTCATGTCAAGTATGTTTTCATACTAAAATACAAAAAGCCGCGGCACAGCCGTCAAAAACGCCGCCATGCCACGGCCAGCTCGAAAAGCAAGCTGCCCCATGCCCTTGGCCATCGCCAAGCCGGTACCAGCCCGGAACAGCCAATGCTCTGTTGGGCCTGTTGGCAAAAAAGAAAGGAGCCTGTCTAGGCTCCTTTTTTTGTTCGGCATCCTCTGCAAGCCTGCCCAACCGATATACCAGCCTGCTTTTGCCGGTATTCGTACCATCAACAGAAACAAGCTGCTACCAACAGCCAGGGATAAAAGGTATGATAGAGCTCCTGTCGGTTTGGATACAATCGTTTATTCATCCTCTTTCTCCGCCTTATCCGCTTCCCACTCGTCGATGGGCACCCATACCGGCCGCCCGTCCTCCGGAATCCAGTTCCCGTCCTTGTCCATGTCCGGCGCCCACTTTTCCGGTGCTAGATACTGGTTCACCGTCTCCTTGAACAATTCCACCTTTTTCTTGCTCAGGTTCAGCACGATGGCCTGCGTCCCCAGGTAATCGTTGCGCGCCTCTATCAGCTTTTCCACTGTTTCACACCGCCAGGTGCTAAAATATGCGCCCGGTTCCCCTTTGTCCCAGAAAATCCCGACCTGCCGGATCTCCTCCCAGCTAAACGAGGCATATCTGTTCCCAAACAGTCCGCGCCAAGCTACTCCCTGCGGGCGTATCAGGATATATGATTTTGCTTTGTAATGTATACATACTATCTCTATCAATACACCTGCAACCAAAATAAAAATAACAAATAATAAGGTTCCCATGGTCGGCGGTTCTATGATACTTCCTATGATACATAGGACAACCAGCGCACCAATCTCTATCCATACAGCCATGATCGCCACCGTATTGCCCCACCACAATACCGGGTATTTTTTCTTTTTCATCCTGTATGCCCCCCTTCCTTTATCCCTGTTTTTGGCGCTGTTGTCAACATTTTTCGGCTTTTTCCTTTCAGCGCATACAAAAAAGAGCCTTTCGGCTCTTTTTCATCCTGCCTTACAGCAGTTCTTCCAGCGAACGCACGCTCCTGTCCGCCGTCCCGCACATCAGCGGCCATTGGTGGGCCGACGTCTCATCGTACACCCCCACGGTTTGCATGCCCGCGCCCTTGGCCCCGCGGATGCCCTTTACAATGTCCTCAAACACCACACAGCGCTGCGGCTCCACCTCCATACGCTCGGCCGCCAACAGATAGAGGTCCGGGAACGCCTTGTCCCGGCTCTCTGCGACCTCCGCAAAGGCACAAAACCGTTCATAGATTCCCAACCGCCGCAGGCAGGGCTCGTACTGCGCCCTTTCCAGCGCCGTGGCCACGCCCAATCGCCAGCCCGCCCGGTGCATCTTTTCCAGCAGCGCCTTTGCCCCCGGCTTCAGCGGTACCTCCGTCTCATAGGCCTGCTGCACCATGGCCCGCCACCGGTCCATCACCTCCTCCGGCGAAAGGGGCAGCGCAAACCGGCGCACGGTATACGCCGCCGAATCCGCCAGGCTCATCTCCGCCACGGCGCGCACATAGTCCTGTGGGACGCCGATGCCGTGCTCCGCTAAAAAGTCTATGTCTACCTGCTCCCATACCCGCATGGAATCCAGCAGCGTGCCGTCTAAGTCAAAAATCGCCCCGCGGTTCATGCGTTGCCCTCAAACATGGCGCGCAGATGCCGGGCCGCCGCCTGTATATCCGGCTGCGCGATGATGGCGCTGACCACCGCCAGCCCATCCGTCACCCGCTTGGTAAACCGCGGCGCTGTGGCCTCGTTGATGCCGCCGATGACCACATTCGGCAGGTCCACCTCCTGCCGGATGCGCGTTAGCGTTTCAAACGAAACCACCTCCGCATCCTTCTTGGTAGCGGTGGCATACATCGCGCCGATGCCGAGATAATCCGCCCCGTCGCGCTTGGCCCTTTGCGCCTGTTCCACGCTGCCCACCGACACGCCCAACAGCTTATCCGGGCCTACAATGCGGCGCACCACGTCAGCCGGCAGGTCGCCCTGCCCCACATGCACGCCCGCCGCCTCCACCGCCAGGGCGATGTCCACCCTGTCGTTGATGATCAGCGGCACCTTATACCTATCCGTCACCGCCTTGATGCGCAGCGCCTCGTCGTAAAACGCGCGGCTGTCCGCCGTCTTTTCCCTAAGCTGCACCATCGTACAGCCGCCCAAAATTGCCTGTTCCACCGCCTCAGAGAGCGTATCGGTGCTCATCAGCTCGCGGTCCGTCACCAAATACAGCGTATACTCAGCATCCCACTTCATACAGCTTCGCCCACGCTTTCACCGTCTCATCGTTCATCCGGCTCACCGCATCGATGATCCCGATATGAAACCGGCCCGTGCCCGGCACGATGTATGCCTTTTTGTCCTTGGCATGGTCCTTTTCCTTTTGCAGCACCGTCTCAAACGCGATTTCTCCCGCCATGCCCATCGTGGCAATGCCCGCCACCGCCGCGGTAAACGCATCGCGGTTCGCCCCGCAATAGCTGCCCACCAGCGCGCTGGTCATACAGCCCGTGCCCGTGACCTTGCCCAGCAGCCTCACGCCGTTTTGGATCTTGGCCACCCGTGTGCCGTCCGATACCACATCTACCTGGCCGGTGATGCCCACCACGCAGCCCAACTGCTTGGCCACCTTTTGGGCAATCGCCACCGCGTCGTTGCCGGCATCCGCTGCGCCGGCGTCCACGCCCTTGGTGTTGCTCTGCTCGCCCGCAATGAAGGAAATCTCCGAAAGGTTGCCGCGCAGCACCGTCAGCTTTACTTCCTTTAATAGCCGTGCCGTCGTCTCATTGCGCAGCGCGGACGCGCCCGCGCCCACAGGGTCCAGCACCACAGGCACGCCGGCCTGGTTGGCACGTTTGCCCGCCTCTACCATGGATTCCACCGTGCGGGCGTTGAGCGTGCCGATGTTCAAAACCAGCGCCCCCGCAACGGAGGCAATGTCGCCGGCCTCCGCTATATCGTCCGCCATGATGGGGGACGCCCCCACCGCCAGCACGATGTTGGCCACGTCATTGACCGTCACATAGTTTGTGATGTTGTGGATCAGCGGGCACTGCGCCCGCACGTTTTCCAGCGCCTGTGCCACATCCTCTATCAGCCTGTTTTCTTCCATGTCATTGTTCCTCCTCTGCAAATTTTACTTCCATCCCCTCCAGGATACGGTTGGTAGTGCGCATGGCGCACATCTTGCCGCACATCGAGCAGCTATGCCGGTCCTGCGGGGGCTTACTTTCAAAATAGGCGCGTGCCTTTTCGCCGTCCATGGCCAGGGAGAACATCTCCTCCCAATCCAGCCTGCGGCGGGCGTCGCTCATCGCATCGTCCCAGTCCCGGGCGCCCGGCAGGCCGTTGGCCACGTCCGCCGCATGCGCCGCAATCTTGACCGCCATAATACCGTCCTTTACATCCTGCAGATCCGGCAGGCGCAGGTGCTCGGCCGGGGTCACATAGCATAAAAAGTCCGCGCCGCTCATCGCCGCCACCGCGCCGCCGATGGCGCTTGTGATATGGTCGTAGCCCGGCGCCACATCCGTGACAATCGGCCCCAGCACATAAAACGGCGCGCCATAGCACAGCCGCTTTTGCAGGCGCATGTTGGCCTCTACCTCGCCCAAGGCCATGTGCCCCGGGCCCTCTACCATCACCTGCACATCCGCCTGCCAGGCGCGCTTGGTCAGCGCGCCCAGCTCGATGAGCTCGCTGAGCTGCCCGGCGTCGCTGCTGTCGTGGATGCTGCCGGGGCGCAGCGCGTCGCCCAAGGAGATCGTTACGTCATATTCACGCAAAATATCCAGCACATCGTCGTAATACTCGTAGAACGGGTTTTCGTTCCCCGTCATTTCCATCCAGGCAAAAATCAGGCTGCCGCCGCGGGATACGATGTTGGTCAGCCGCCCCGTGCGCCGAAACGCCTCCACCGCCCGGCGGTTGATGCCGGCATGGATGGTCATAAAGTCCACGCCCTCCCTGGCGTGCGCCTCGATGACGCGCATAAAACCGCCCGCTGTGATCTTCTGCAAATCCTTTTCCAGGTAGCCGATGGCATCGTACATCGGTACAGTGCCGATCATTGCCGGGATCCTTTGCACCAGCACCTGCCTAAAATCATGCGTCTTGCCGTAATTGGAAAGGTCCATGATGGCCTCTGCGCCCATCTTGACCGCCATCTCCGCTTTTTTCAGCTCCTCGGTATAGTCCATGCAGTCGCCGGAAATGCCCAGGTTTACGTTGATTTTGGTTTTCAGCCCTTCGCCGATGCCCTCGGCGGACAGGCTTGTATGCCCAATGTTGGCCGGAATGGCAATCGTGCCCCTTGCCACGCGCTCTAAAATATACTGCGCGTCTCTGCGCTCCTTTTTGGCCACCAGCGCCATTTCCGGCGTCACAACGCCCTGCTTGGCCGCCTGCATCTGTGTTTTGTACCTCATCGTGTCATCCCCTCAAAGCCGCCTTTTTTGTATAGGCTGTAAAAATGGTGTGTCGGTCCGTGCCCGTGCCCGATGGGCAGCGCGTGCGCAATCGCGCCCGTGATATACCGCTTGGCCGCCTTGACCGCTTCGGCCCGCGCCATGCCGTTGGCCAGGTTGGCCGCAATGGCGGAGGAAAAGGTGCAGCCCGTGCCGTGGGTGTTCTTCGTATCAATGCGGGGGCTTACAAACGTCAGAAACGATTTTCCGTCAAACAATACGTCCGCCGCCTCTTCGCCGGTCAGGTGCCCGCCCTTGATGACTACGCTTTTTGCGCCCAAATCCATCATGATCTGCGCTGCCTTTTGCATGTCCTTATCGCGGCGGATGGAAAGCCCGGTCAGCGCCTCGGCCTCCGGCAGGTTGGGCGTAAGCACATCCGCCAGCGGCAGAATGTCCTGCTTCATCGTTTCCAGCGCCTCCGGCTGCATCAGCGCGCAGCCGCCCTTGGCCACCATCACCGGGTCGATGACGATGTGCTGCGGCCGGTATTGCGCCAGCTTGTCCGCCACGGCGTGCATCTGCTCTATGCCGCTGAGCATCCCCACCTTCACCGCGTCCACCTCAATATCGGTAAATACCGCGTCGATCTGGTCGCAGATCACCTTAGGCGAAATATCCTCAATGGAAATCACGCGCTCTGTGTTTTCCGCCACGACAGAGACGATCACGCTCATGCCGTATACACCGTGGGCCGCAAAGGTTTTCAGGTCCGCCTGGATGCCGGCGCCGCCGCTGCAATCCGATCCTGCAATGGTCAATGCATGTTTCATGGTTTTGTACCGCCTTTCTGGAAAGAAAAAATGCCTCCCGTTTCCGGAAAGCACTGCAACTGAAAAAATTTCGTTTTCAGATGGTTTGATTCCCTACCACGGTCTTAACCGACAGGTTCTAAGGGTCAGGTTCTACCTTCTCAACCCCAAAGGGGTCCCCCTACAAAATCCACCCTCATTGTATCCAATCCGCGCAAAAAAGTCAATCAAGCGGTCGGGGTTCCTTGGCTTGCCTCTGCCCTTGGTTCTTCACTTATCCCCGCACTGCTCTTGGCCCGGGGTTTTGTTTGCATCCCCTTAAAAGCAATGCGCCCCGCACGGAAAAATCTCCCTGCCCAGATGCAGCTTACCACACCTCCTTTCCCCATCAGAATGCAGATTTTCCATCCAATCGGCATCAAAAAAAGGCCCCCTTTCGGAGCCTTTTTTCATTTCATGATTTTGTGCAGCACACCGATCATCTCGTCGATCTTCTCCTCTGCGTTGCCCTGTTCAAAGGCCTGCTTTACACAGCTCAGCATGTGCGCGCGCAGCACCTCCTCGTTGGCGCGCTTTAGCAGCGCCTGCGTGGCCAAAAGCTGGTTGGAAATGTCCAGGCAGTACCGGTCCTCCTCCACCATCCTAATCAGCCCATCGATTTGTCCGCGCGCGGTTTTCAGCCGCCGTTTGATGGCCTCATGATCCGCCTGCACGTTACGCTTCCTCCACGCCCTTGGCTTGGTAGCCCGCGTCCGTCACCGCGTCCAGTAACGCCTGGTCCTCTGCGCTGCCCGTTACCACCGCCTGCTTGTTTTCCAGGCTCACCTCTACCGCTTCCACGCCAGGCACTGCGCGCAGCGCCTTTTCCACATGCGCCACGCAATGCTGGCACATCATGCCCTCTACCGTTACGATCTTTTTCATTTTGCTTTGCTCTCCTTTATGTTCCGGCGCCATCGCGCCTTTTTCCCTCTCTACGGACAGCGCCTCGTACCCAGCGCCGCGCACCGCCTCCAGCAGCGCCTGGTCGGCGACCGGCTTTGCCAGCCAGACGCGCACGGTCTGCCCTTCCAGCTCTGCCGCCGCCTTTTGTACGCCGTCTACCGCCAACAGCGCCTTTTCCACCGCCGCTGTGCAGTGCCCGCAGCTCATGCCG
>CAJLPK010000076.1 GCA_905208455.1 uncultured Bacillota bacterium | reverse complement strand
CGGCGGGCGCACCGTGGGAGACCAGGTATCCCGGATGGACTGCGAAAATTCCCAAATAAGCCAAATATGGGAGAAATCCTCCAGCCCGCGCAGCGCCTCGGGGTTGCGGTAGCCCGGCTCGAAAACAATACGGCCCTGAAGGGATTCTACCAAGCCGCTTTGCCTGGGAATCCCGAATTTTTGGGGAAAATCTGTATGTATGTGTGCAATGGTTTTCATGGGGTTTCGCGATTCCTCCCAGCTTAACGGACAAAATGGCAAACTGTCTCCACATGGGCTGTCTGGCAGAACATATCGACGCCTTGTATATCGCTGATACGATAACCAGCCTGCACAAGGATAGAAGCATCCCTGGCCTGTGTGGCAGGGTCACAGGAAACATAGACGATGCGGGGGACTCTGCTTTGTATGGCGGCCTCCAAAACAGCACGCTCACAGCCCTTACGGGGCGGATCAAGCAAAAGGACATCCGGCGCATGGCCTTCCCGACAAAGGCGAGGCAATGCCTTTTCGGCATAGTCACAGAAAAATTCTGCGTTTTTCTGCTGATTCACAGCGGCGTTATGCTTTGCATTGTCCACGGCAGCCGCAACACATTCTATTCCGATGACCTGTTTGGCTTTTTGCGCAAACAACAACGACATAGAGCCAACACCGCAGTAGGCGTCCACAACAGTTTCATGGCCAGTCAGCGCAGCGCGGGAAAGCGCACATTGATACAAGCGCTCTGCCTGCAAAAGATTGACCTGGAAAAATGAGCGGGCAGACACTTCAAACCTTAGACCGCAAAGCGTAATGGGCAGGGAAGCGCAGCCATCCAGCAAACGCTCCTTTGCACCAAAGATGACATTGGTTTTGTTTGGATTGATGTTTTCCACCAAGCCATAGTAGCCAGGCACAGTGCGGAGCATGGAAGCGAATGTATCCGTATATGGCAGCGGTTTGGTAGATACAAGGCATAAAAGCCACTGATTTTTTTCATTGTGGCGGGTCACGATATGGCGAAGCAGCCCCGTATGCGTTTGCTCGCAATAAGCCGGTATATTGAATTGTTCGAGATACTCATACAGAATACTTAAAATTTCTTTTGTATTGTGCGCCTGTAAAAGGCAATCGTGTATAGGGATAATGCGATGGCTGCGGGCTGCAAATAAGCCGATCTGGGCGGATGTGCCGCCGCCCCCAACGGGAAAGGCGCCCTTGTTACGGTAGCGAAGCGGCTGCTCCATCCCCAAGACAGGTAGCGATGCCGCTGAAATCCCGCCGATGCGCGAAAACGCATCAGCAATGCGCTGCTGCTTGAAAGAACGCTGCTCCTCTGCATCCATATGCTGTAAAACACAGCCGCCGCATCGGCCGAAATGAGGGCAGGGCGGTATCGTGCGATGGGGCGAAGCTGCTAGGATTTTAACGGCTTTTCCCACGGCATACCGCTTGGCGCACTTGATGATCAAGCACTGGACGGTTTCCCCCTTCAAAGCGCCGGATACAAACACAGCCATCCCTTCATAACGGCCTACGCCGGCCCCTTCTGCGGTATAGCCATCTATCTGCAATGTAATGATTTGGTTTTTCTGCAGCACGGATAAGAGATCCTTTCCTTGTTTTTATCATTGTACCATGGGGAAAAGGGGCAGACAATGTTAAGAAATCCATATAAAAACTTTATATACAAACAAAAATGTGACTAAAACACTAGAATGTGAAAAAAAGACTTTACTTAAACGCGATAAAGTGGTATAAATACATTTGAAAGGCAAGGGGAAAACAGTCAAGTCTTGGTCTTAGAGCCCAGATCAACCGACAAGTTGAACCCGGCCAGGACCTTTTATAAATCAATTGGAGGGACTTTTTATGGCAGAATTAGCACTCGTACGTATCGACGCTCGTATGATTCACGGCCAGGTTGTTACGCAATGGATTAAGCGTCTCAGCTGTACCCGCATCATCATGGTCGACGACCAATTTTCCGCTGACCCGTTCATGAGCAAGGTATTGGTTATGGCGGCTCCTCCGGGAGTTAAGTTCGATCTTATCAGCACCAAACAATCCGGTGAGCAGTGGCAGAAAGACCAGTTTGGTTCTGTGGGGCCGATCATGGTTATCTTCAAGAACGTTCTTACGATGTACAATGCCTACAATGCTGGCTTTACCTTCCCGCGCCTGCAGGTTGGCGGTTTGGGCGGCGGCCCTGGCCGTGTCAATGTGCACGGGCCGATCACGCTGGATGAAGCCGATGCCAAGCAGCTGAAAGAGATTGAAGATAAAGGATGCTCGATCTTCTTCCAGGTAAACCCGGATACCGGCTCGGAAGAATGGGAACCGATTCGTCAGAAGTATTTCCCGAACATCTAAGCAGAAACATAAAAGGATGGCGTTTGCCATCCTTTTTTTGTACCGCAGCAATATGCTAACGCAAAAGATCCTTTGCAGTAGCGCAGCCGTATTGGGCCTGCCAATTTTCATCAAAAATAGAAACAGCTGCGTCTGTGAGCGGATGGTGTGCAAGTGCATACAGCAAATCAGGGGTCATCGTAGCATAACCGGCGCCAGCCAAGGCGCAGCCCTCTACCTGCCGCACGGTTTTCAACCCAGCAGCCAACACCTCTGTTTCAACATTTGCATTCAGCAGCGTATCCACTATATCTGCTACCATCTCTACGCCATTGCCGCCAATGGCATCCAAACGATTCACATAGGGTGCCACAAAGCTGGCGCCGCTGCGGGCGCATAATAAAGCCTGCTGAGGTGTAAAGACAGCGGTTCCCAAGGTTTTGCAGCCCTGCTCCCGCAGGATGCGAATGGCCTTGAGTCCTTCGGGAGAAACTGGGATCTTGGCATAAAAAGGCTCTCCGAAATGTGCTTGTAAGGCCAGCGCCTCCTCTACGATTTGCTCTGCCGTATGGCTCAGCACCTGAACAAAGAACAGCTTGTCCCCGACAGCCTGGTGCAGAGCATCCATCAAGGGAAGAAACTCCTTCTTTTCTTTGGCCACAAAAGTAGGGTTTGTCGTTACGCCAACAAGGGGAAAGAAGTCCATTGCTTGAGCCACCTCGCTGGCATTGGCACAATCTAAAAGATACTGCATATAATAGGCCTCCTTTTCTTTCTATACGGGTTTAGTATACTATAAAAAATGAATATAGAAAATCTGGTTATCCGCATGAATACGGCATTCAAGGACGATTCATCAATCAAAAAATAATTATTTTACCACGAATTTACCATGATTGAATGAGCTTTGGTATGACGGAAAAAGAGTAAGGGAGATTGCACGAAAAACGTGTATTTCCCTTTTCTCGTAGCTACAATCCTACTTTAAGCTCAAACCGCAACATGGCGTTCATAGGCTCTGCCTGTACTTCACTCTTTAATGTCTCGTCTCCCCTCATGCTGACTTTCCGTTTTCATGGTAGAATGGGCGCAGGCACAACTTTGATATGTACTCGTCATAAAATCTCAAAATCTCCTTGATTGCCTGTCCGTATGATGTTGCCCCCGGGTGAAATCTACTCATATATTTTTTTACCGAAGCTATATGCTTCTGTTAAGAAATGAGTCTTGGAAATTTGGGGTTGTCCATTCGTATCTCCACACCCTCCTGCAAGCAACATACCTTTATTGCGAAATCCAATATAGTTTATCAATGCAAAATTGTAGTAAGATACTGCTTGTTCAAATGTCCAGAAAAAGTTGTCTGCGGAAGTCATTAGCAAGGCACAATCCTGTATCGGATATTTTTCATAACGACCCAATGGTGGAAATTCGTCTTTTTCAGCGATACAATAAAAGCGTTCGATAAATGCTTTTATTTTAGATGATAACGTCCAAAAATAAAGCGGAGAAGAAAATACAATCAAATCCGCTTCTTTTATTTTGGGAACAAGAGCATTAAAATCATCTTTTTGAACGCATTTTTTCCCATACCTGCAAGCGTTACACCCCATACAGCCATTGACTTTTAATGAATTTAGCGATACCAATTCCGTTTGATGCCCAGCTTCAATAGCTCCGCGCATAAATGCGTCGACTAATTGGGCTGTATTTCCATTTGAACGTCCGCCACCTAAAACAACTAATATTTTTTTCACACATAATCCCGTCCTTTCTTGCCTGACTCTTCTCTTTATGCTATCGTAAGTTTGAGTTGACAAAAAGAAAAGTACGCACTTTTTTGACAAATACTATCATAAAAGAAAGTATTAAATATGAGTATGGAGAAATATGAAAAAAGAATATCCTCTTTAACAGATACACCATTTGGCTATACACTCTCCATGATCGGCGGTAAATGGCGGTTGGTCATCCTTTACTGGCTTGTTGAATACAAAACGATTCGTTTCAACGAATTACAGCGAAAAATCGGGACGATAACCTATAAAACTTTAAGTACAGAGTTAAAGGCACTGGAAGCTGACGGTCTTATTGTTCGTAAGGAATATCCCCAGATACCTCCTAAGGTTGAGTATAGCCTTTCTGATAAAGGACGCTCTTTGCTTCCTGTTATGGAAAGCATGTGCCAATGGGGAACGGAAAACAGCGGAAAAGATTTTTAGGTTGTCTGAATAAAAAAGGATAAGGATAGGAGATATGGATATTTTTTTACGCCCCCTTTGCATCCAGGATGCAGTGCCGCTGGCAAGGCTGGCGGATCATGAAAACGTACATCGCTATTTAAGGGACAGGTTTCCATCGCCATATCTGCCCGAGCACGCGCTGAGCTTTATTCAATGCTGCCGGGAGAATGAAGAGGACGGCATGTCGATGGTTCGCGGCGTTTTGGTTGAGCATAAGCTGGCGGGCGTGATGGAAAGCATGTTTCATATCGATATAGACAGCAGGAACGCGGAGATCGGCTATTGGCTGGGATACCAGTACTGGGGACAGGGCATTGCGTCCAAAGCGCTGCGCTTGTTTGGCACGGAGGTATTTTCGGCGCATCCGGAGATCTGGCGGCTTTCTGCAAGCATTTTGTCACCCAATACAGCATCCATGCGTGTAGCGGTCAAAGCAGGCTTTCATGAAGAGGCTGTGCTAAAGCAAGCAGCCTATAAAAGGGAGACCTTGATGGATCTGCATATTTTCTCTGTTTTGCGCAATCAATGGTGACAAAGGTTGTAAAAAAAGATAAAATTGGTATAATAAAAAAGCAAAATTCCAGGATTTTCTAGTGAAATGCAATAAGTTTGAGGAGTATCGTTTTGCAGAGCGTTGTGCTGATTCCGTCCTTAAACCCGGACGAAAAATTGATTAAATTGCTAGAAGGGCTGCATAGCATCGGGATCAAGGATATTTTATTGATCGACGATGGAAGCAAGCCGGAGACCAAGCATTTTTTTGAACAGGCAAGAGAGATGGGATGCCAGGTCGTGACCCATGCGGTGAACCTTGGCAAGGGCAGGGCATTGAAAACAGGGTTCAATGCCTTTCTGAATCTTTATCCAGGCAGGCCGGGCGTAGTGATGGCGGATGCTGACGGCCAACATAGCCCGCAGGATATTTTGAAGGTGGGACAGGCCATGGAAAAGCAGCCGGATGTGATGGTAATGGGATGCCGGGACTTTTCTCAGGAGAATGTGCCGTTCAAGTCCCGGTTCGGCAATAAGATCACACGGGCTGTATTTGGCTTTTTGGCAGGGCAAAGGCTTTCGGATACCCAGACAGGGCTGAGAGGCGTGCCGAGATCTGCGATGCCCTGGATGATGGAGGTGAAGGGCGAGCGCTTTGAATACGAGATGAACATGCTCGTGGAATGCCCAAGGCATGATTTGAAGTGGATAGAGGTGCCGATCGAGACCATCTACATTGAGGACAATGCCTCTTCGCACTTCAATCCCTTAAAGGATGCTTTGCGCATTTATGCGATTTTGGGGAAATATGCGCTGTCCTCATTCGGAAGCTCGCTGGTTGATCTGGGGCTGTTTTCGCTGTTTACCAAGGCCATCTTTCCGATGGGCTTTGTATGGCGTGTAGAAGCATCCGTGGCGTGTGCCAGAGTTATCTCTGCATACTTTAACTATTTGGTGAACCGCCATGTGGTATTTAAGAGCGGCGGGAAAGGCTCCTTACTGCGGTATGTGGTTTTGGCGGTATGCCAGCTCCTGCTTTCCATGGGCCTGACCGGCGGGCTGAGGAGATGGCTGGGCATCGACGAGATCATTGTAAAGATCGTTGTGGACATCGTGCTGTTTATCTGCAGCTTTAAGATACAGCAGCAATGGGTCTTTGCGAAAAAGAGAAAATAGACAGAGCGTATACGCATATAGTTAAGCAAGAAAACCGGCTGCAAGGCCTGGGAAGGGGAGCGATATGAACTGGATTTTCTATATCATCTGCGGGATGATCGTAGGAATAGCAAACATTATACCGGGGGTAAGCGGCGGCACAATGGCGGTGGTGCTGAATATCTATGATAGGCTGATCAGCTCTGTGAGCAATTTGCGCAAGGAATTCAAAAAGAGCATAGCCTTTTTGCTGCCGATCGTCATCGGAGCGGTCATTGGTATTGTAGGCTTCAGCAAGCTCATTGAGTTTTTGCTAAGCAATTATCCGCTGGCCACCAACTTCTTTTTCATTGGGCTGATTTTGGGCAGCATTCCGATGATTTTCAAACGCGCGACACAAGACAAGTTCAAGCCGGCCAGCCTGATTCCTTTCTTTATTTTTTTGGCGGGCATGCTGGTGCTGTCCTCCTTTTCCGGCGGTGCGATGACAGGAGAAATCGCCACTGTTTTGACCACAGGGCTGTTTATCAAGCTCGTCGTTTGCTCTGCCATTGCGGCTGCAGCGATGATTTTACCCGGCGTCAGCGGCTCGATGGTCATGGTGATCCTGGGCACATACAATACAGTGCTGACGGCTATATCTTCCATGAATCTCTTGATTTTGATACCGGTGCTTATCGGCGTATTGATTGGCATACTGGGTGGAGCAAAGGTCATCGATATTTGTCTGAAAAAGTTTCCGCAGGCTACCTTCTTTGCCATCCTGGGGTTGATTTTAGGCTCAATTTATCCGTTGGTAGCAAATTCCGGATTCTCCTTTTCCGGGGAAGGGATTGTTGCCATTGTAATGCTCATCATTGCGATGGGGATCTCCTTGGCATTTTCTTCTGAGAAGCTGAAGAAAATCATAGAGGCAAAAACGAAATAAGAGGACATGAAAGCCGGGAGGTTCCCGGCTTTTTTGCAGGCGTATCTTAGTGATGACTGAGAAGGCTTTGCATAAAAGAGAGACAGTTCACTTTATAATGAAAAAGCCATGGCATTAGCCATGGCTTTTTTGTACAGAGAATCATTGCTTCTGCAAGTATTCGTCGATGGCCTGGGCGGCTTTTTTGCCGGCGCCCATGGCCAGGATAACGGTAGCGGCGCCGGTAACGGCGTCCCCGCCGGCGTATACGCCGGGGATATTTGTGGCGCCGGTCTCCTCATCAGCGATGATGTTGCCGCGCTGAGTGGTCGCTAGCTCCGGCGTGCTCTTGTGAATCAGCGGATTGGGGGACGTGCCAACCGCAATGATGACGGTCTGGACATCCAGCACATGCTCGCTGCCCTTAACGGCAACAGGACGGCGGCGGCCGGAAGCATCAGGCTCGCCCAATTCCATATCCACGACCTCAAGGCCGGTAACATTGCCTTCCTCATCGCCCTTGACCGCCACGGGGTTGGTCAGGAAGCGGAATACAATGCCCTCTTCCTTGGCATGATGAACCTCTTCCTTACGGGCGGGCATTTCCTCTTCGCTGCGGCGATAGACGATGGAGACTTCCTCAGCACCCAAACGCAGCGCGCAGCGCGCGGCGTCCATCGCGACATTGCCGCCGCCTACGACCGCAACCTTGTTGCCGATGCGGATGGGGGTATCCACCTCAGGATATTTATAAGCGCCCATGAGATTGACGCGGGTCAGGAACTCGTTGGCAGAATAAACCTCATTGAGATTTTCGCCAGGCAGCTTCATGAAGGTCGGAAGGCCTGCGCCAGAGCCGATGAATACGGCGCTGTATCCCATATCCTCCATCAACTCTTTGATGTCGATGGAGCGGCCGGCTACGACATTGCAGTCGATGGTAGCGCCCAACGCCTCGATCTTGGAGATCTCCTGGCGCACCAGCTTTTTGGGCAGACGGAATTCGGGGATGCCATAGACAAGAACGCCGCCCGGGGTGTGCAGGGCTTCAAAAATGGTAACTTCGTAACCGCGCTTGGCCAGATCGCCGGCGCAGGTCAGGCTGGCAGGGCCGGAGCCGATG